>JAKCCY010000071.1 GCA_021838765.1 Nitrospirota bacterium | reverse complement strand
TTCAGTAATGAGCGACTACACTCAAGTGGAGGGAATGGATCTGGAAAATGTTCAAGACTATCATTAAAAGTTATCACATCAAAGTATTTTTTAGGAAAATCAAGCTTGTCCGAAAAAAAATCATTAATGAAGTGATCAAGCACTTTTGGTGCTATTTCAGCAATAGATTGATTCGGGTCTATCCCCCAAACTTCTGCACCAAAGTTTTTCTTAACTAGATCACCAAAACTACCTGCCCCGCATCCAACATCAAGCAATGTCCTGCAACTCGAAGGAATGAATTTAAGAATTTCTTTTCTAGAACATTTAAAATAATCAAGCGAGTCAGTAGATGAGAGATCTTCTTTTGATTTCATAAAACCTTTCCTTTCGAAGATTGCCTTTTGAAAAGACCGATTCTCCTTCTGGAGATGCGGTACTTTTTTCAATCAGCCCATTTTAATTTTAAACTGATCGCTCTCCTGATAGAGATTAAATCGAGGTTCTTCTTCGGCTCGGTCTTTTCTAGTAGATGATTCCATTAAAATAGATACTACAATGAAACACTCCGTACATCTTGAGCAATATTCAAGGGCCCGGAAAGTGGACGATCTTTCGGTTTTAGCCATCTCTTCTCGAAGAAAGATGGGAGCCTGTTACCCCCATTACATCTGGGCGTAATCTCGTTTGTAAAAAACCAGTGGCTCTTTGACTTAAGGATTCTTTTTCTCCAAAAACGCTGGAGGCCAGGAGAGGAACTTGGTCGCGAAATCCCGGTCAAACTTCTCCAGGGGCTGTTCGTTGAATGTCTCGAACCAGAACAGCTTTGGATAGGTCGAATGGGGGAAGAATGTTTTCAGGTAAAACTTCCAGGTTTCAATATCTTCAGGATTCGCTTTCAGGGATCTTTTGATCAGTGTTTTTCCAATCGCTTTTCCTTGTCTGTAGACAAGCATCCGATGGCCGATATCTCTGAGCCACAGGGCCCTGATGTTTTTCAGGACAGGAATGTTCTCATTCGATAGGGGAGCAAAGTGTTCCCAGAGGATCGTGAAAAATTTGTGGTCCTGAAGAAATCGCTCCTGTCCGGGAATCTGGTTGTCTTTGAATTTTTTGGCTTCGGGGGAGTTGGTCCTGTAAAGAACCAGTGACTCCATAATGCAATAAAAGGGTCCATGCTCGAACATCCTGGTTTCAAACTCCACCTCTTCTCCCCAGCGGGGGTTGAGACGAAGATCAAAAAGCCCTGCTTTTATGGCCGTTTCCTTCTTGAAAAAATAAGTCGACGGCGGCTGGAAGCTGAAAGAGGCGAGGTAGTCTTCCCCGAACCTTGTCCTGAAAAGCTTGGCGAACTCTTCCTCAAAGCGTTTCCAGGTTGCGTCCGAGGGACCGCAAACGTCTCTTTGGAGAAGGATCTTGCTGTCATGGGAAATGCGGTCATGTGTGCAGGTGACCATGGAAAGCCCCGGTCTGTCTTTCATGACGGCGATCTGTTTTTCCAGGCGTCCGGGTTTTAAAACGTCGTCCCCGTCCAGAAGAGCGATATAGGTTCCCCGGCTCTCCCGGATCCCGGTATTTCTTGCCGAGCAGATCCCTTGCTCGGATTCTTTGACGATCCTGATCCGGTCGGGAAATCGTTCGGCATAAGAGGTCGCGATGGAGAGCGTTTCAGGAAATGCATTATTGTCGACCAGTACGATTTCAAAGTTTTTAAAGGTTTGATCCAGGACTGAGTCGATTGTCTCCCTTAGAAGATCGCCCTCCTGGTAAAGAGTGATAAGGACAGATATTTCTGGAGTCATTCCTGACCTTCCCGGTCTTGATGGTTCATTTCTATTGTTTCCCCTGAAAGAATCGGTCGACCATCTGTTCATCCGCCCCGGCAGGAAGAGGCTCCTGATTCAGGGAATCAAACCAGAACAGTCTTGGATGGAGAGACTTGGGAAGGGACGATTTCATCCAGAGCTTCCATGTCGTCATATCCCGGGGGTTCGATTTCAGGGAATGGGAAAGCATCCGTGTTCCGAGACCATGATCTTTTGCATATCGAAGAAAGTAAAAGCTCGAATGGCGGTACCAGAGAGCCCTCAGCCGCTCGAAGATGTTCTGTGTCCTGGGTTCGAGACTTCCGTATCGCTCCCATAACACCTGATAAAATACACCGAGCTGGCGGCAAAGCCCAACCCAGTCCATCTGTTTTTGTTTGACCTCCATCGCTTCGGGTGAGGAGATCCGGTAACGGACGAGAGAGGCGGGCACCTTCCGGAATTCGCCCATCTCATGCATCCGGATGAAAAACTCCACATCTTCATACCATCTCGGGTTGAATACGAGATTGAATCCTCCCACGGCGAGTGCTTGTTCCCGCCTGAAAAGAGCTGTTGATGTCAGAGGGAAGTGAAGGGTTTTCCCCGATCCCGACGTTTTGGAGACGGGAAAGAGCTCTTTGAGGATCTGCTCGGTCTCAAGCCAGATCGTGGGCTCGGTTTGATAGACGTTCGCCCGGCTGACCGTTTTGTTGTCCATCGAAACCCGGTCGTACCATGAACTCACAACAGAAAGAGAGGGATCCTCGTCGAAAACGGCCCGCTGAAGGGCAAGACGATCGGGATGCATCAGGTCGTCTCCGTCGAGAATCGCGATAAAAGTGCCGCGGCTTTCCCGGAAACCTGTGTTTCTGGCGGAGCAGACCCCCTGTATCGGTTCATGGACGAGCCGAACGGTTTTGGGGTAGCGTGAGACGTAGCTCTCCGCAACAGCCCTGTTCTCGGAAGAGGCATTGTTGTCGACGAGCAGAATCTCCGTATCGGAAAATCTCTGGGAAAGGGCCGACTCGAGTGTGTCCTTGAGAACGCCTTCTTCCCTGTAAAAGGTCACCAGAATGGTGGTGTCAGGGCTTGACATCATGTTCCCGGTGGGGGAATCGGGCTCGTTTCCCCCGCTTTGTATCGGACATCGCTTTCATTCACTTCGAAGCCATCTGGTCAAGGGCCTCATGGGCTTTTTTCTTCTCGTCGTCGCTCAGGGAGCCGTCGAGGATGGCTTTCTTCAAGGTTTCGCTGGCCAGTCGGGTGTTGCCGAGACGCCATTCATTGAGTCCCATATGATACTGGAATTCCGCGTTTTTGAATCCGGCTTTTTGGGCGGCATCAAACTGCACCTGAGCCTGATGGAAGTGTCCTGAAAGATAGAGAAGGTATCCGAGGGTGTCTTCGATGAAAGGCTGTCTGGTGATCGCCAGGGCTTTTTTGGCATAAGAGACCGCTTGCGGGAGGTCTTTTTTGTTGCCGGAAAGAAGAAAGGCCAGATTGTTCAGGATCAGGGGGTTTTTGGGGGCCGTCTTCAAGGCTTTTTTCCAATAGTTGATGGCCTCTTTTTTTTCTCCCATGCGAAGGGAGGCATCACCCATCATGGAATAAATGCCGGAAGGCTCCTTGGCAGTGGATAGCAGGGGCTTCAGTGTGTCGATGGCGCCCTGATAGTCGGCAAGTCCCATGTCGGCCTGGGCAATATAAAACTGCGCAAGGAGAAGTTTCGGGTTGTTCTGTGCGATCTGGGTCAGGATGGACTTGGCCTGGGAGAAGCGTCCGAGAGAGAGATCCGCAAGCGAAAGGGCGAGTGCGGGTTGCACCCAGTTCGGGCGCTGATGGTTGACCGTTTCAAGCCGGGAGGCCTCGTCCTGGATGTTGTTTGTCTGGAGGTCGATTCCGGCAAGCATCAGGTTGGCCTGGATATTGTTCGGATGATCGGTGAGAAGATGTCCGACAAGTGCGCGTGCCTGATTGATATGTTTTTGCGTGACCAGAATTCCGGATTTTCCAAGAATGGCCTGGGAGTTTTCGGGGTTGACAGAAAGGACCGCATCGAAGACTTTCATGGCTTCGTCGGGCTTCCCGAGCATCGCGTCCCCACGGGCCTCGATCATCGCGGCGGTCTGGTCGGACGGATTGTTTTTCCTGAACAGGGCGGCTTCATTGACGACCGCCTGAATACTTTTGGGGGCAATCTTTCCCTTTTGAAGATTCAGGGCGATCCAGTCCCTCTTGATCCGGATGAGGGTGTTTTGAGGGTCGAGCGAATAAGCTTTGGACAGCTCCTTGTCCGCATTGGAAAAGTTTCCTTCGGCGGACCACAGGTCTCCCAGACTTTCATGATAGGAAAAGCTTCCCGGCTCGATTTCGACGGACTTCTGAAGGGCCCGCTCGGCTCGGGGATATTCTCCTTCCTGCATCGAGGCAATGCCCCAGAGCCACTGAATTTCCGCCTGCTGGGGAGGAGCGAAGTTGAGCTTCAAAAGAGGAGTGAGGTGAACGATGGCTCTGGGCGTCTCGCCAGAGGCAATTTCAGAGCGAGAGAGTTCCAGAAGAGCCAGGGGCTGGTTCGGATCGATCGCCAGCGCTTTTTTATAGGTTTCTTCCGCCGGTCCCTTTTGATTTTCAGCCTGAAGCGTTTCTCCCAGGCTGGTATAAAGAGAGGCACTGTCCGGAGCAACGGTGATGGCCTGCCGGAAGAGGGACTCGGCTTCCGGAAAATGCTTCTGTCCCAGATCGAGGTTGGCAAGTGTGGTGATGGCGGCAAGATTTTTGGGGTTGGCTGAAATAATGGACTTGAGCTCGGTTTGGGCCTTTTCCGTTTTCCCTTCCTGAAGGTGGAGTCCCGCGATCAAAAGCCCCATTGTCTGGTCGGATGGGTGAGCCTGAAGGAAAGCTTTTGCTTTTTCGATTGCCTTGTCCGGTTCCTTGTTCCCGGCAAGAGCCTGAATGTATCGGATCTCAAGCGGCTCGTTGTCCGGGTATGCAAGGGTTTTTGCCTTCAGAAAAGAAATCGCGGCGGGAAGCCCCTTGCCCTGGGCCAGAAGTCCGGCTTTTCTCAGCAGCGCCTGGGTATTGTCCGGATTGGCCGAAAGGATGCGATCAAGAATGGACATGGCCTTGTCGGGTTTTTGATTGATGGTGTAAGCATTGGCCAGCGCAAGCTTCAGGGGAAGATTGTCCGGGTATTTCCCGGTGGCGTCTCGCAGCTCTGAAAGAGCTTCGGCGCGATGTCCGAGTTCAAGCTTGGCGGTTGAATGCGAAAGCCAGTAGTCCGGTTCGTTCTTCTCATTGCCCTTGAGATTGGACAGAATCTTTAACGCTTGCTCGGGGTTCCCCTCGCGGATTTCGATATTCGACGCGGCCATCAGGATCGACCGGTTGTCGAACTTCAGCGCCATCAGCCGGTCAACGTTCTCGAGGGCCTTCACCCTGTTTCCCGACTGCTCGTAGGCTTTCGCCAAGACAAAATAGAGTTCCACGATCGGAACCTTCTGTTGCCCATAAGGACGCAAAAGGGCAATGGCTTCATCATTTTTATTGAGCAGTGTGTCGTACTCGGCGATTTTCAGGGGGATCCGGATATCCGAATGACCTTTCGACAGAGTCTGGAGCTGGGTGATGGCCTGATTCAAATGACCGCTCTTGGCCAAATAATTGGCGAGAATGATCGATGAGCGGATATTGTTCGGGGCAACGGAGACAGCCTTTTTATAGTTTGTGAGGGCTTCCTCCTTTTGCCCTTTCCGTTCGGCAACTTTCCCGAGACCGATCCAGCCACGGCTGTTGTTCGGATCTTCGTTCAGGGCTTTCTGGTAAAAAGCACTGGCTTTGTCCGGCTGGTTGAGCGCCAGTTCCAGATCCCCCATGGCCACGATCGCCGGAACGAAATCGGGTTTGATCCCGAGTGCATGGGTGAGCGCCGCCTCGGCCTTGGCGGTGTCGCCAAGAGCCAGATTCCTTTGTCCTTTGAATGTCCAGCCTTCGGGATTCGAAGGGGAAAGCTTCAGGATCGTCTGGACCTCGGGAAAAACCGCTGGCCACTGTGCGCTGTTGACCTCATAGCGGGCAATTTCAAGATGGGGGGGGAGGTAGGTCGGATCGAGGCCCGAGGCCTGCCGGAACTGAAGAAGCGCATCGGTGATCCAGCCTTTGGCCTTGTAGCCTTCTCCCAGATAGAAATGGCCCGCGGCGGATTTGGGGTTGATCTTCAGAAGATTCTGGAACTCGATGATGGATTCGTTGTTCTTTCCTTTGGCAAGGTAGTCCAGACCGCTGGCCATATATTTTTTCTGCAGTTCTGCCGGATTCTTGCTGCATCCGCCCAAAAGGGAGGCGATCAAAATGGCCGAAACGGCAAAAGAGAGAATGGGCAGACGATTGGAGGAAGAGCCTTGGAAAGAACATTTTCTGGCAAAAAGATTATCCATCATTATTCCTTAAAGTTTCGGGGGGTGATCCCGTGTTTTTTGGCAAGGGCGTGAACGGTCGGCCGGCTTGTGCCGATCATCCGGGCGACTTCGCTGATGTTGCCCTTTGTTTTCTCAAACGCTTCGATCAACATGCGTTTTTCTGCGTCTTCCCTTGTTTTCTGAAGGTTGGCCAGCGAATCGGTGTTTTGGGGCGATGCATCGGAGTTGATACCGGCTGAAAGGTCCAGATCTTCCGGGGTGATCCAGTTTCCCCCGGCGATGATGACCGCCCGCTGGATGCGGTTTTCAAGCTCCCGGATATTTCCGGGCCATCCGTATCGCTTGATCCGTTCTTCGCAGTCGCGGGTAAATCCCATAATGGCCGGTTTCTGGTAGGTTTCCTTGAACAGGTTGAGAAAATACTGGGCCAGGGTCATGATGTCGCCCCCCCTTTCGCGAAGGGGAGGAAGGTGAAACTTGATAACGGCGAGGCGGTAGAAAAGGTCTTCCCGGAATTTGCCCTGGGCCATGTACTGGGCCAGATCCTGATTGGTTGCGGCAATGATCCTGACGTCGAGGTGTTTTCCGGTGCGTCCTCCGACTCTCTCAACGATCTTGTCCTGCAGAACCCTCAAAAGCTTGACCTGCAGATCGAGAGGCATCTCTCCGACCTCATCGAGAAACAGTGTTCCGTGGTTTGCCGACTCGAATTTTCCGGGACGCGACTCGGTCGCTCCTGTGAAGGACCCTTTTTCATGGCCGAACAGTTCGCTTTCGATCAGGTTTTCGGGGATGGCCCCGCAGTTGATGGCGACGAACGGTCCGTTTTTTCGCTGGCTTTTTTCATGGCAGGCCCTGGCAAAAAGCTCCTTGCCCGTTCCGCTTTCGCCGGTGATGAGAACGGCGATATCGGTCGAACTGATTTTGAGAAGCAGTCCAAGCATCTCTTTCATCTTGGGGTTCGTTGTGACAATGCCGGGAAAAGCGTTTCGGGCATCATCTTCCGCGACAGGTGGGGGAGTTGATCTTGTGGCTTGTTGAAGCATGGCCCGGTTGCAGGCTCGTCCCACGATGCGCTTGAGCTCGTCGGGATCGATGGATTTGTCCAGAAGGTCGTAGGCCCCGAGCCGGACCGCTTCGAGTGCCTTGGGACGATCGATCGATCCGGAAAGGATGATTCCGTGAAAATGGGGATCGGACTCCGAGAAGATTCTCAGAAGGTCGATTCCGTTCTGGCCTTCAACATCGCCCAGTGCGAGGTCCAGGATCACGACAGCCGGTCTCTTCTTGAGAAAAATGTCGACCGCTTCCGAAAAATTGCCTGAGGACAATACGGGATACGTGGACCTGAAGAGCCAGGTGAGCTGTTTGACGATGACCGGGTCATCGTCGACGATAAAGATCGTTGGCTGTTCGGCCTGAGACACGGGATCACCCATTTGTGATGACTCCTGCATTTTCAACTCTTTGTCCAAGGGACCTGTGTGTTGGAGAGAGTCGCATGGAGGATCCTGACGGGACCATGGACACCGGACCATTATACCTGCCGGGGATATATTCGGACAGCATGGGGGTCAGGTTCCGGATGAATTGAAGCTCTTTCTTGACGGTATTTTCGACGGACCCTTCAAGAGATGCAGAAATCCTGACAAGGGCTCCGTCGGTCCGGTGAAGGGTCAAGGCATCCTTGACCAGATAGAAGCGGCCCCAGTATTCGTTTGGAAAGATTCTGCCCCTTTCCTGATACCAGTAAAGGACGACCTGTTTTGAAAGTCCCTTCTGGATCACTACCTGATTGATCTGCCGGGGCTTCCCTCCCGCTTCGAGGGGAACGGTGATGACTTTTGTGTCGATCATGGCCCATCCGGATCCGGGGAGACAGTTCTTGGGAGAATGGATATTTTTTTCGGGGGTCTGATGCTGGTAGAAGGCGCTGAAGAAGAAAATGGAGGATTCCGTTGCGGCCTTTGTAAACAGGATGGAGGCAAAGTCGTCGGCGTTCAGGATCTCCTGCTCTTTTTTCGTGAGAGGAACGGGGGTGCCCGACCATCCGGAGAGTTCATCGGGAAAGGCCCGGAGAGAGAGGTGGGCGGGCACCGGTTTCTGGTCGATGCTCCCCAGAAGAAAGGCAAAAGAAACGCCCATGATCAAAGAGGATAGGAGCATGTTGAACGGCCTAGACGGTTTCAAGAGGCCTCCTCTTTTTGAGAAGTTGTATGGCCTTGATCTCGAGAAACAGGGTGAGAAACGCAAACAGAAAGACGACCCATCCCGAAAAAAGGTGAAAAAAACCTTCTGCAAGGTGGGGGTTGACGAAGGATCCCAGGATCCCGGTTCCCGCGATGCGCATCATGTTTGCCAAAATGGCGACCGGTATGGCAGACAGAGCAAAGAGAACCCCCGTTATTCCTTCGAGATGTCCAAGTTTCTTCATCAAAACCGAAATAGCCAGAAGGCTGACCAATGACTGTATGCCGCTGCAGGCCTCTTCGACTCCAAGAGAAATATGGGGAAGGTGGATGATTGTCCCTTCCCGGAAAACAGGGATCTGGATCCCGTTCAAGATATTCGAGGCTCCTTCCGCCGCCAGGATCTGGAGGGGAAAAGCGATCGAGTTGAAGACGATGAAGGGCAGGGGGATCATGAACATCAGATAGAGAATCGGAAAGCGGAGGGCCTTTAGTGTTTTGAGCCCCCAGTATCCGGCAATGATGCCGGAAATCAGAAAAAGGATGGAGACCTGGCGGATAAAATCGAGCCCGGACCAGGTTCCGAGAAGAAGACAGGCAACTCCCAGTCCAATGAGTCCGATTCCCCATGCGGATGGGCGATCCTGGATTCCGGACAGATGTTTTTTATCCAGATAAACAAGAAGAATTGCGACAAACGGTACCAGAAATCCGTGGGAATAGGACGGGAGGGAATTCCAGTCGTCGACGAGTTTCAGGATATTTGACCAAGACAGGAGAACGGCTGTCAAGGAAGCGATCAATAGGGCGATCTTTTCTCCTGTCATGTGATTACTCCCTTTTTCAGGCTGGAGGCAAAAAGCACCGGAACCGCTACCGGTGAAATGGCTCCGGCACAGGTCTGTGACGAGCGTCACAATTCACTTATCTATTTATAACATTTGGCGACTATGTTTGAAAGGAATTATTTTTATGGAGCCTAGGAGAAATAATACATTTTTCTAACAGATGGAAGGAAGTGTGATCGGTTTGGGCAAGGCGTTACTGTCTGTTTCTGGTTGCGGGTCGGGTTCCGTGCTCCACCACCATTTGCACAGGGTAACTGAGTATTTTGAGTCATTTTCAAACAAGATATGGACCAGCGCAATCGTTTTTTAGCAGCAGTTAAAGCTTTTTACTGATTCAGAAGGTCTTTCATGTCGTCTGACAGGAATGCCGGTTTCATGGCATGGCTGTCAGTGTTTGCAATATGAACTTTTCTGGTGGCTATCTCCCATGGAGAGACCGCAAAGAGATGTTTGGTAACCGGAGAGCGTTCGGGGTCCACGGCTACCCGACAAATCTTTATGTGCCAAGTGATAAATACATGGCCATCGGGTTATCGCGGCACGGCGTAAATTCGTAATGCTCATAGAATGACTTGGTATCCTCTCCCTTTGCATCGACCACAAGCGCATAAGCGGCCACATGTTTTTTGGCTTCTAAACAGCGATCAACTGCGCACCCCATGAGGATTCGCCCTAATCCACGATTGCGATGAGCCAAATGGATTGCCAACCGTCCCAGACGAAAGCACGGCACCGGATAACGCGGCCATTTTTGTTGTGTACGCTCATCCATTTGAACGGCATTGATTTGCGCGGCGCTTAAACTGTAGTAGCCCAATATGGTTTTGGGCATATTCGTGTCGATCAACACCCGTACTACGGCAACGCCCTTTTTGCTTTGCTGGACGGCGAAGCGGTGAAGGTACTCATCCAGAGCAGTAATACCAGAGGTGAAGTCTTGGCGATCATGGATATGGGGATCGAGCAATTGTTCCTCAAACACGCCGTACCTTTTGAGCAACATTCAGGGCCTTTTGCAATGGGGCGTTCGGCTTAAATGTCCCATCAAGTGCCATCGTTAATTCTTGAAAATCCTGAGCTGACATCGTTAGGATGGATTCCCGATCTAACAGTTCACGCGCTTTTTCTTTTGCAGCCATGCGCACGAATGCAGCCATCGTAGTACCAACTAAAGCGGCAGCGCGAGAAACAACATCCTTTTCTTCTGCATCCATTTTTAAATCAAATCGAGCAACAGCAGGCATAGTAACCTCCCATGGTACGGTTGATTTACGTATACGGTAATATGCCGTACGAATAGCGAACAAGCAAGTGTCAGCTCATCCCAAGAAAACTCCTCTGCCGGGAGTCCGGTTGAGGAGGCGACCGGAGCGGTCGTCTTCGACTTTATTCGTGTATGCCCCATGAACAAGCCGGTCCAGGATGGAGTCGGCCAGTGTTTCGGCGGAGATCGTCCTGCGCAGACGGGCAAGTCTCATCCGCTCCCCGAAATCGGCAAGTAGCTTTTGCTCGGAAGGAATAATGGGGTGTTTTTTACTTGACATGTACCGCTGTTTGTTGAGCAATGAGGCGTTGCTGATTTTCCTTGATGCCAGAATACACGCTCCGGCAGGGTGTGCTCAGCTCCTCCGGTCCCTTTCTCCAGACTTGTGGCAATAGGCAGGTCTAGGAAGTGGAATGCGCGGGCGGATGTTCAAATCGGTCCGCCGGATCTTCGTGGGCGTTCCCGGTCAATTCGGTGGGAAGTGTGATCATGAACTCCGTTCCGACCCCTTCCTTCGAGTTGACCTGAATCTGTCCTCCACTTTGTTCAATGAGCAGTTTAGAGCTGAAGAGACCGAGTCCCGAGCCCTTTTTTTTGGTTGTCTGGAAAGGTCTGAAGAGATGGTTGTCCATAAAATCCTGACTCATTCCGGGACCGTTGTCGGAAATAGTGACCAGAACCTTGTTTCCGTCAAGATTTCGGGCTGCGATCCTGATCAGCCCTTTCCCTTGCATGGCTTCCCTGGCGTTTATCAAAAGGTTCCGGACAGTTGTTTCAAACGCTCGTGCGTTTCCCGAAACGAGAGGAATGTCCTGAAGGTTCAGCTCCGTTTTGAGCTCCGGAAACTTTTCTGAAGAGAGACCTTTCAGGGTGTTTTTGATCAGGCTGTTTGCATCGAAAGATGTTTGCCGGGTGTATTCCTGCCTGAACGGATAGAGAAACTGTTCCATGGACTGGTCGATTTGCTGGGAGATGCTTTGAAGGTTCTGGAGAAGTTCTTCCTGAAAGTCCGGAAACGCGATGTTTTCCCGGGCATTGTGAAGGATCAGCTTGAGCGCGATTCCCGCATTCTTGAGATCGTGGAAGGTAAAGGCCCGAAGACCGGAGAGAAGGTCCGATTCCCATGTCCATGCCATTTCTCTCGAGAGGGTGGCATTGACCAGAAGGCTTACCCACTGGAGAGACAGGGCCTGAAGAAAAAGGCGGTCCTCGGTCAGTCCCTTGCTTCCCGTGTTTTTGATGTTCATTCCGAGAAGCCCGATGATCTTGTTCCGGAAGACGAGAGGTAGGACCCAGTTTGCGCATAGCGCATCGAAAAGCCTGGAAATGATCTCGCTTTTTTCCGGCGGAAATGGATCTTTTTGATGAACTGGTGCTCCGGACAGAAAAATGGGGAGGAGGGAGGGATCCAGAAAGGCGTTGTCGAGTGTTCCAGGGCGTGTGCATCCCAGTGACTGCCGAACGGAGATGGTCTGCGGATTTCCTTCGCCGACGTGGCAATAAACAATAGCGTCGGCAAAAGAAATCTCTCTGGTCCTTTCCATGAGGGTCGGCATAAGGTCCCGAAGGTCTTTTGATTCCGAAAGGATTTTTGTGAGTGTCATCCATGCGGCCCGGTAGTCGTACCGGCTGGAATAAAAATGGACACCCAGAAAATGTTCGAGTTCTCGCCTCAGGCGTTCGGAGGAGAAGAGGACCAGAAGGGAGGCCAGGCCCAGAAAGATCATGAGACTTGAAGACAGGTGCGACCAGACAGGTCCGAACTCCTTGAGAGTGGAACTCAGTCCTCCGAGAAAGATGAGCCCGCCGCCGGCGAGCAGCAGCAGCAGGGAGCGGTTGATGGCATTTCTGGAGACTTGAAGGGAGACATCCTTGACCCGCTGGATCAGGAGGGAGTAGAGGAAGAGAGAATCCATGGAAAAGAGGCCCAGATCCTCCAGATACAGGAACGAGCGGTCAAATCCTCCCGAGAGGACCTGGTTGGTATGGACGAGAAAGATGGAAAGGATCCAGAGAAACAAGCCGATCATGGGGTATTTGATGTTCCATCGCTCAAGTCCTGCGGCGGATATGTATGTTCTCGACATCTGGAAGAGCGCCAGGACAAGCATTCCCATGATAAAAAAAGCAAGGATGGTCAGCTCCGGAGAGTTGATGAGAAGGACAGACGGGCCGGGAAGGAGAAGAATCTTGATCAGGTCCGGATTTTCAAGGATTTCAAAGATCGAAAAAAGGATGGCTGAGAAAATGAAGCCCAGAAGAATCCTTTGTTCCCGGATTTCTTTCCATGGGTTCTTCCGTGAAAACCCCAGAGAGAAGACGATGAGCCCGAGACAGGAGAGGATCTCTCCTGCCAACCAGAACTGAAAGTTGCGATCGAGCGAGAGCAGTGTCTGCGGGACGAAAATGAAAAAACTTGCCAGAACCGGAAGAAGCGCCGAAAGCGGAGCGAGAAGAAGAAAGGCGGATGAGGACTTTCTTCTTGGAGCGATATAGGCAACGATCATGGTCGCAATGGTCAGGACAATTGTCAGGAGCGGAAAAAGGTCATGAATTTTCAAGAACAGTCCTTTGCAACATGAAGGATCAAAAGAACCGTCCGCTTGCCCCCTCTTGGCCTTACGGCCGAGGAAGGGGGGTGCGCGGAAGGATGATCAATTCCTGGGGGGAGACTGGCCATACAGGGATGCGATCTCCCTGGCCATTTTGATCCGGACATCATGCCAGTCGTCGGGATCGTGGCTCCAGGCTCCGGGCTTGTGCCAGAGCGGGTTGTACCAGTACGGGAAGTAGTCCCCGTCATCAAGAGCCTTGTGGACCAGATGGTTGACCGTCCGGTCGACTTCGTCCCGATGTCCTTTTTTGTCCAGCATGAAGAAATATTTGTAGTCGTCATAACCCCGCCGCCACTGAGCCATCCGGATAGAGGGGACCGGGCCGTCGATATCGGGAAAGCCGATCAGGTGAAGCTGATGTCCGGGGTAGAAGACGACACCGTCTCCTGTTCCCGGGTTTGTATAGGGGTTGATGGCCAGTGTGTTGTCCGGCCAGAAGTCCGCCGCCCAGTAGAAAACGCCGTTGGTGCGATATTTCCAGGCGGCCCAGAACCACATCCGGAATCCCACGCCTGTCGAGTAGAGGTCGCTCGCTCCGATGAAGGGAGGGCCGCTCTGGTAGAACCATGTCCGCTCGCCGATTTTCTGGACCTTCGCCATGCGGTCGGGCATGAAGGTTTCGGAGTTCGGCGACCAGATGTCGATTTTTCCCTTCATGACGCTTTTGTGATGTCCCGGCTGCTTTCTGTCCCATGAGTACGGGGCATCGGTCAGCATATACCGGATCTGGTTGTGAGACCCCTTATGGATGTCATCTGCCGTATTCGCGACAAGCTTATAGATGTCGAAATAATAAAAAAGCTGATGTTCCGGTTCGTCGAACGCATAGGCGAAGGCGTTTTTAAGCGGCCAGCCTTTTTCTTTCCAGTGTTCTGTAATCACCCGGGCGAGTTCCTGCGCTGCTGTGCTGGGAATCCCCTTCCATTTGATC
>JAKCCY010000222.1 GCA_021838765.1 Nitrospirota bacterium | reverse complement strand
CAAGTGTCGCTCACTCGCAATTTGTTTGTTTTTGTAACACCACAGCGCCCCCATTAAGTGATCACTCAACGGAATACCATTTAAAAATCACTTTTTTGAAAATGTTCAGGATAATCAGATAACAAAAGGTCATCAAAAATACTATACCAACAAGTTGGTCAGAAAGAGGTGCCATCAAAATCCCATCATGAACCAACCCCACTGCGACTGATAGATCAAGAACGGATGAAGCAAGTAGCCATTTGCCTGGAAGTGACTCAAAAAAGCGACCTTTCTCCCTGATAGCATAAATCGTTGCCTGATTTCCCATAACAAGTGTCAGAAACACCAGAGAGGGAGTGTCATTCGGGAGAAGATGAAATAGGTTAACCCCTACCAGAAGAACCGATGTCGCAAACAATAAAAAGAACAAGGCCAAAAGGATCCCTGCAATCGTCAGGGATTGCACCTTCCAGACGTTCGGGTATCTTGATCCCGCCACATTATCGGTACTCAATGACATCGTCAGAAAATCTCCGGCAACCAGAATCAAGACCATCAGGAGCGGTGTAAGAATTGCATGATGCGTAATGATCAGCCCTATTCCAAGGAACAAGACCGTCACAACCTTCTTCATAATTGAATTCAAGGTATAAGTCTGGATTCGCTGGAAAATTCTCCGGCCTTCCAGCACTGTTTCAAGGATTCCTTCAAGTCCCGGCCTGGTCAGAACAATTCCTGCCGCCGACTTGGCAACGTCGGTTCCAGACATCACCGATATCCCTATCTGTGACTGCCTGAGAGCAGGTGCATCATTCACACCATCCCCACACATTCCCACAACATGTCCATCCCGCTGAAAAGCCTTGACCAGATTGAACTTGTCTTCAGGCAACACCCCGGCATAAACACCATAGGAGCCTGGAGCCATCTCTTCAGATATCGATGATTGAGGGAAAAGATCCCCGGCAATGCCCACATCCTTTGCCAGGTGCAAGGCGGTCCTTGGAGAATCTCCTGTAACCATCACCGTCCGGATGCCAATCGTGGATAGCTCGTGGATCAACTTTGGAGAATCTTCTCTGGGAGGGTCTGTCAGGACAATTAAACCGGCAACCGATCCCTCACCCGCAACACTTCTGGCAACGGCCAGGACACGGTACCCCGCTCCCTGCCATTTCTCTGCCAGATCGACTGCATCTGGAGAGCATGCATTTTTTTTTAAAATAGCGGGAACGGCTCCCTTCTCGACTGTCACCTCCACACCCGACTGATCAAGATACGTCGCACGGGCCGTTTTAGTCTGGGAGTCGAATGGGACAAAATGAACAAGCCTTGAACTTTCTGGAAGAAGGTTTTGTCTCTCTGCCTCCCTTCGAAGAGCAAGGTCCACAGTATCCTGCCCGCCCTCGTTACTTGCCATTGCAGCCATTTTGAGAACATCTTCCGGACGATTTTGCTCGAATGGCAAAACGGCAACAAAGTTTAATTCATTTTTGGTCAAGGTCCCTGTTTTATCGGCACATAAAATATCCATCGAAGCAGCTTCCTCCAACGAAGAAAGCCTCGTCAGAAGAACTCCTTTCTCTGCAAGCAGTCTGGCACCAAAAGAAGCTGCAAGAGTAAATGTTGCCGGCAAAGCGACAGGGATTGAAGCGAGAAGGACGATCAGCAAAAGAGGAAGAACTTCAGATGCAGGAATTGAGTGGTCAAAAAACATGATAACGAAAAAAATTGCTCCATTGACAAAGGACAGGTTCCTGACAACCTGGAGGATTGCTTTTTCCTCTGCACTCTCAACATAAGCTGCCTTGACAAGCTCGATTGTTTTTCCAAAGCGGGTATTAAATCCCGTGTTGACAACCCTGGCCAGTGCTTCACCGCGACGGACAAGAGAACCGGAGTAACCGTTTTCCCCCGCTGAAACAGCTTTCGGGACAGACTCACCGGTTAAGAGCGAAACATCGAGAAGAAGTTCCCCTTCAAGAAAAACAACGTCCGCAGGAACGACAGAACCCATGGTAATCCTGATAATGTCACCGGGAACAAGGATCGAAGCGGACTCGATACGCCACTCATGATCCCTGAAAACAGATGCATTGACTGCAAGCTTTGACTGTAGCCCGGAAAGTGTTTTTTGAGCTTGGCTTTCTTCAAAAAAACCAAGGAATGCATTAAAGAAGAGAAGAACAAGGATGATGGAAGCTTCAAGATATTTATTGAGGGAAAATTCCAGAATGACCGCAACTTCGAGCATCCATGGAACTGGTGACCAAAACAGGAAAAAAATACGGGTAAAAATGGGACGGGAAAGAACCTCTGCGCGGTTAGGACCGTACCTCTCAAGGAGCCGGAGTGCCTCTGAGGTTGATAAGCCATCCCCGGAATAATCCTGAAGGTTATCCGTCTGTATCGAGATGGTAGCCCCCGTTGCAGTGATTTACAGAAAACATCAACTACCCACCACTAAGCTTTTGGTGTAGTGGGGGGTTGGAAGTTCAAGCATTCAATTCAGACTGCGATAGGCGGGTTGATTTTCGCCTTTTGAGCAATGTTTAACGCGGCATTGAGATCCGCATTCATGGTATGGTCGCATTTTTGACAGGAGAAACGGGCTTGAGACTTTCGATTCGCTTGATCGCAATGCCCACAGGCGGAACAGGTTCTGGAGGTGTTTCTGGAGTTCACCGTCACCACCGGAACCCCGTCCAGTTTAGCCTTATAGGTGATAAAGCGTCTCAGTTGATCAAAGGCCCATTTCCCGAATCGTTCCTTTTGGCTCTTCCTAACCGTTTGGCTACCCGGAAAATCCCTTGAGATCCTCAAGGGCGATTCCCCGTCCAGTGCCTTTCGCCTTGGTAACAATGCGTTTGGAGATTGTATGGTTCGTGTCTTTCCTGAATCGGCTCTCCCGGCCAGACACCTTTTTCAGGTGTCTTTTGGCCGACTTCGTTCCCTTCTCCTGAAGCGCTTTTTTCAGCGTGTGG
>JAKCCY010000070.1 GCA_021838765.1 Nitrospirota bacterium | reverse complement strand
AAACATTATTTTTATCCGGACCTTCCCAAAGGCTATCAGATTTCACAGTTCGATCATCCTCTGTTGACCGGAGGATCGATTTCCCTTCTTGGTCCGGATGCGGGAAAAACGATCCGGATCCATCGGATTCATATGGAAGAGGACGCAGGGAAAAACCTTCATGCGGGACTTGCGGATTCAAGCCATGTGGACCTCAATCGGGCGGGTGTTCCCCTTCTGGAGATCGTTTCCGAGCCCGATATCCGCTCCCCATCGGAGGCTGTTTCCTATTTGAAGCAACTTCGCCAGATCCTTCGCGCCAGTGGCGTCTCCGATGGAAACATGGAGGAAGGATCCTTTCGTTGCGATGCAAACGTCTCCCTTCGCCTGAGGGGTGAGAGCCGTTTCGGGGTGAAGGTCGAGGTCAAGAACATGAATTCTTTCCGATTTGTCCAGAAGGCTCTCGTCTATGAGTTTTCTCGCCAATCGGAGCTTTTGGATCGGGGAGAGAGGATTCGAAGCGAAACAAGGCTTTTTGATACGGGCAATGGCCGTACACTGCCCATGCGTTCGAAAGAGGAGGCTCTCGATTACCGCTTTTTCCCGGAGCCGGATATTCCCATGGTCTTTTTTCCGGAAGAATGGATTGATGAAGAGCGGAAGAATTTGCCTGAGCTTCCTGAAGAAAAAGCCATCCGGCTTGCACGGGAGTTGGGCATTGATCCGTCCGATGCCAGAACTCTTGTTTTTGAGGAAGAGCTGGTGGTCTTTTTTGAGGAAGCGCTTTCCCATTTCGAACCGATGTCAAAGGTCAGGGGTTTTGAGCTCTCCAAAGGTCGTTCAAGACTGCTCCATTTTGTCCTTTCGGAGGTCTTGAGGGAATGGAACCGAAGAGGAGATGCCGCACTGTCTTCAGGTGGGGCGGCGCAGGGTCTTGCTCATATTCTGGCGGGCGTGATGGATGAAAGTCTCTCTCTCAACCAGGCCAAGGAAGTCTATCTTCTTTCTCTTGACCTCGAGCAGCACCCTTCAGAGGTGATCAAGGAAAAAGGTTTTGCACAAGTTTCAGGGGAGGGAGCACTGTCCGCCTGGATTGACGAGATGATTTCTGAAAATCCGAAGGAAGTCTCTGATTTCTGTTCTGGAAAAGACCGGTTGCTGGGATTTCTGGTGGGGCAGGTGATGAAGAAATCCGCAGGGAAAGCGAATCCGCAAAAAGTCAATGAATTGATTCGCCAAAAGCTTATGCCTTCATCGACATGACAAGACCAGGGAGTCGAACTCTTTCCCTTTTCAAGATGCTTTGTCTGCCGATGCTGGCTGTCCTCTGCCTTTTTCAGACACGCGCTTTGGCGGCTGAGGTCCGGTATTTTCCCGTTGGGGCCATGACGAGAGTCTATTCCGGTCTTGGGAATAATGTCCGTATCAAGGAAATTCAAAAACCCCTGGGA
Source organism: Nitrospirota bacterium (assembly GCA_021838765.1). The sequence goes on along the minus strand of JAKCCY010000070.1, from coordinate 12,663 downwards.
ATGAAGGATGGCCGGATAGTCATCGAGATCTCGAGAGAGATCTCCTACGTAAACTTTCCCAAGAGAAAAATTGTAGCCACTTATGGTGTCAATCCCAAGACTGGCCGGGTGGTTCAGCTGACTTCGAGCTCGGCGTTTGGTGACCACGTCTGGACATTTCATCCCCCTCTTCTGATCTATCGCCTTCCTTTCAAAAAGGGAGAATCCTGGGATGTGCAGGATGGACAGAACCGTTCTCACAGCAAGGTCTGGGGGAAGGTGAGGGTGGTCCTTCCGTTCGGGACCATGACCTGCTGGGTAGTGGAAAAGGTGATCACCTATGATCTGATTCGCAGAAAAAGCCCCCAGATTCTCTATGACTACTATGAGCCTTCTCTTGGGTGGGTTGCTGAAGGAGCATGGGCCTCCGATGGGAAGTGGCATTGGTCCAGAAAACTTCTTTCGGTGAAACGCCCTTCGTAAAAACCATTGAGTTTTCCTGAGGGAGATTGAGTTGGGAAAAGGTGAGATGGTTCTGCAGTGGGCTTTTGTCTGCCTGATGCTTCTGGTCCTTGGTGGGGGCTTGTCTTTGGGGGGACACCTTCTTGAGGAAAAACGGGAGTTTTGTCTGACCTGTCATGAAATGAAACCTCTTGGTGATGGCTATTATGCTTCGGGAGCGAGCCGTCATCATCAGAATTGCATCATCTGCCATTCTGGCCCCGGTGTGATCGGTGCTCTTGGCGCCCAGATGACAGGAGTGAAGGAACTGCTGGTCCATGCGATGGGAACTCCTCATCCTGCAGTCTCCTATGTGGGTGGAGTTGTGCCGAATGAAAATTGCCTGAAGTGTCATACTCGCGGCTATGACCGGGCTGCCCATGAAGGGTTTCCTGCAAAAGAGAAATCCTGTGCCCTGTGTCATAACCATTACAAGGATGCAAGCTTCGGTGGAGAGATTCCTCTGGGAACCTTCCCATCCTCGGATCTGTTGCCAGGGGGGAATGTCAGAAAGTTCCTGAAGGCCATTTCCTATCAGGACTCTCCAGACCATGCGTTTTTTGCGAGAAATGGCTACACCTTAAAATAGCCCTTTTGTTTTGGGCTTGCAGGGATGGTCCCTGCAGTATTGATTCAATCAACGATTGGTTTATGGAGGAGTGACGATGAGCGAGATTTCTGAGATCCTGGCGAGGGAAGTGTTGGATTCCCGTGGAAATCCCACTGTGATGGTGGATGTTCTGCTGGAAAGCGGCGCCCAGGGTTCCGCAATGGTTCCCTCGGGAGCCTCCACCGGATCACGGGAAGCTCTCGAACTTCGCGATCAGGACCCATCCCGCTATCGGGGAAAGGGTTGCCTGAAAGCGATCGCTCATGTTCAGGGAGTGATCCGGGAAACATTGGTTGGCCTTCCCGCCGACGAGCAGTCCCTTATCGATGAAACCATGTGCGCCATTGATGGAACCGAAAACAAGGGCCATCTTGGGGCCAATGCCATCTTGGGAGTTTCAATGGCAGTTGCCCGTGCAGCTTCTATGGATCACGATCTTCCTCTGTATCGCTATATCGGTGGCAGCCTTTCCAGAATCCTTCCGACGCCGTTCATGAACGTGATCAATGGAGGTGCCCACGCCGACAACAATCTGGATTTTCAGGAGTTCATGATTGTTCCCCATGGTGCAGAAAGTTACGGGGAAGCCCTCAGAATGGGTTCGGAGGTTTTCTGGACACTGAAGAAGGTGCTCTCCGACAGGGGGCTAACCACCCTGGTCGGTGACGAAGGTGGTTTTGCCCCGAGCCTCGCATCTCATTCCCAGGCTCTGGAGCTTTTGCTGGAAGCGATCCGGGAAGCAGGCTATGAGCCGGGACAGGATGTTTCCCTGGCGCTCGATGCTGCGGCAACGGAATTTTTCAAAAATGGTGTCTATACCCTCTCCGGGGAAAATCGGACGCTCACTACCGCCAGCCTGATCGACTATTATGAGGAACTGATTTCCAAATATCCGATCGTTTCCATTGAGGACGGCCTTTCTGAGGACGATTGGGAGGGATGGGTCGAAATGACACGCCGGATCGGTGGCGCTGTCCAGCTTGTGGGCGATGACCTCTTTGTCACGAATACACGATATCTGGTCGAGGGAATTGAGCGAAGGGCGGCTTCTGCCATTTTGGTCAAGCTAAACCAGGTGGGGACTGTGACGGAAACGGTCGATGCGACAACGATGGCCCTTCAGAATCGCATGGGTGCAATGATCTCGCACCGATCCGGAGAGACCGAGGACACCTTCATCGCGGATCTCGCAGTCGCTCTCGGGACAGGTCAGATCAAGACCGGTTCCCTTTCCCGGGGAGAGCGTCTGGCCAAATACAATCGCCTCCTTCAGATTGAGGAAGAGTTGGGGGACCAGGCCATTTATCTGGGTCTTGAGAATCTTCGCCGGAAGATGAACTGATGTCCTCCCAGCCGGCCCGTCCAGAGCAGCAGGGAAATGACCGGAGGCTTTTTATCTGGCTTTTTCTGATCGCCGGTACTTTTTTGCTGATCTATTCCGCTCGAGCGCTTTTTTCATCGGAAACAGGGCTTTATGCCCTGTTTCATTATCAGTTTGCCAGGAGAGACTTGAGGTCCGAGAAAAGCTCTCTTGAAAAACATGTTCTGGATGAAACAAAGGAAGTCCGCGATTTGAGGCTGGACCCATTTGCACTGGAAAAGGTTGCAAGGGAACGGCAGCACAGAGTACGCCCCGGAGAAATCCTTGTCCTTCCCAAGAGCCAAAACCTCCTTTCCCGAGACTAAATCGCTTTTCCCTTTCGCTTGTAACCATTGCCCGATTTGATCTAGGATGCTCTATACTACCTTTCAGAAGGTAGATCTTTCCATCTCCTATGGGTATTCTGTTGATCGGTGTGATCGGTGGATGATGTTGAGGGTTGGAAAAGGGTGATTAATATGATTGATTGTTATGTGTGGTAACAGATGATCCCAGTAAGAAAAGTTTATGGCGCCAAAGGAACTTTTCTTCTTGAGATTGTTGTTTGGGCTGTTCTTGTTTTTTTACCCGTTCTCGAGATGTCCCATGACGATAATTCCCTTGGCCGGATTGACCACCGGATTGCTCGTCTTTCCCCGATCGAGAACGATCTGACGGGGCTCTTGCGTGTTCTCCACTCTTCCCTTCTTTCCCGTCTGACCCACCAGGGAGCGATCCAGAGCGTTCAAAAACATTATATCGATGGCTTGTTTATCCAGTCCGATTCATTGTTGGCCGATATCCAATCGAAAAAGTCCCTTCTCGATACCGAAGAGAAATCTCTCCTGACAGAACTTGAAACCCGTGTGGAGGCCTTGCACCGGGAGCTTTTGCTCCCGACCGCAGTGGGAGACCTGCCGAGGGAAGCCATGAATGTGGATCTCTTTTCCATGCGTTTTTCCTATGCGTTGACCGATACGGTCAAACGCCTCGTCCATCAGCGAAAGGCGTTATTGGGAAAGAAACATTATTGGCAAATTCTGGAGCTCTTGACCTTTTCCCTGATCCTTGCCCGTGTCCTGTTTTCATTCCTTTCGAGAAGGCGGGAAGAGGAGCTCTATCTGAGATGGGCATCTGAACGGACAAGCGATCTGGTGATCATCTTGTCTCCCGAGGGGAAGATCCGGTATGTCAACCCTTCTCTTGCGAGTTATCTTGGGTCGGGTGAAAAAGGATCCTCTCCCAAAAAACAGGCAAGAAAATTGGAGACATCTCTGTCCGGAAAATCCATCTTTCCTCTCGCGGGGAGTTTCCCTCTTTTTTCCAGAATCGCAGGACAATGGAAATCCTTGCTGAGAGACGGCCATGTCAACAGTCTTGATTTTCCTTTTACGGGAGGGGACTCGGAGTTAAGATGGTTTTCACTCAGAATGACAGAGATCTCCGATGACCTTCTCGGAGTGTGTGGGTACGAATGCCGATTTGTCGACATTACCTCCCTCAAGAAAAGTGAGGGAGAGCTGGCGAGCCAGAAAGAGTGGCTTCGGATCACCATGAATTCCATCGGGGACGGGGTTGTTGCGATGGATCTTTCTGGCCGGATCACCTTCATTAACCGGGTTGCGGCCTTTTTGATGGGGATCAATGAGGAATCTGCGATGGGTCAGGATATTTCCCAGGTACTGTTTATGGTTCATGAGGAGAAAAATGAGCAGATTGAGCTTCCGCTTTCAAGAATCCTCCGGGAAGATGTGATCGCCACGATTCCGGGGCCGGTTGCTATCCGGACCTCTTCCGGTGAATTGATTCCGATAACGGATTCCCTCGCTCCCATCCATAATCACCTTGGGGAGATCGTCGGGTCGATTTTTGTTTTTCAGGAAAGTACGGAACGGAGACAGGCTCAGGAAGCCCTGTGGAACATGAAATATCACGATCAGCTGACAGGTCTTCCAAACGACAGGCTTTTTCGGGAACGGCTGATTTCTTTTATTGCCCTATATCCTGAAACAGGGAAGGGATTGTGTGTGTTTGCCGTGGGAATCGATCATTTCAAAAAGATCAATGACACCTATGGCCATGGACTGGGAAATGAATTTCTTCAGCAATTTGCGGCCAGACTTTCAGAGACGATCCCTTCGGGAGACTCTCTGGCACGTCTGGGTGGAGATGAGTTTCTTGTTCTGATCTCAGATTTTCTGGATGCGGAGAGAATGGCTGAAAAAGCCAGGCAGATCTTGATGCAGATGAGAAAGCCTTTCTTATTGGGTGAGCATAAGGTGTCCATGACCGTTTCCATCGGTATCTCCGTTTTTCCCGATGATGGTCAAACAGAGGACCTTCTGATCCGAAACGCGGATATCGCACTCAATTCGGTGAAGGACAGGGGGAGAAATGACTTTCGTTTTTATTCTCCCCTGATGAATCCGAACTCACAAGAGGAAATTGAGCTTCGTGCAGATCTTCAGGATGCGATCAGGGAAGATTCCCTGGAGCTTCATTACCAGCCGAAAGTCAATGCCAAAACAGGTGAAATCGTCGGAGTTGAAGCTCTCATCCGATGGGATCATCCACAAAAGGGAATGCTCCGTCCCCATCAGTTTATCAAGATGGCAGAAGAGCAGGGATTGATTGTCAGTCTGGGGGAGTGGGTCCTGAAAAGAGCGACCCGAGATGCAAAAATCCTGTGTGAACGATGGAGCAGGGTCAGCGTTTCGGTCAATGTTTCCGTTCGTCAGCTGGTTGAGCCGGATTTTTACGAATACGTTCGCAGGGCTCTTTTGATATCAGGGCTGGACCCTTCCCTATTGGTTCTTGAGGTAACGGAGTCGATCTTTGCAAAAGAAATTGCCGAGATAGAGATGAACGTTCAAAAGGTCAAGGAGATGGGCGTAAAATTATCCCTGGATGATTTTGGAACAGGATTTTCCTCACTGGGGAATCTGACCCGCTTTTCACCGGATGAGATCAAGGTGGACAAAAGCTTTGTCGACCAGATGATGTCGGGAGGAAAAGAGCTTGAGCTGATCCGGACCATGCTTTCCATCGGATTGACAATGCGGATCAACGTTGTGATAGAAGGTGTTGAAACCCTTGAGCAGAGGGACTATCTTTTCAAAAGGGGCGCAAATGTCTTTCAGGGATATTTCTATAGCCCCCCTGTTCCCTATAAGGAGCTTTTAGGCCTTATGTCGGCCGGTTTTGCTCCTGCAGGAAGTGAACGGATTGACCCGAGCCTTTCCCTGGACTGTTAGCCGGGGGCCATCGCGTATAGATACCGCCATGTTGCCTGTTCTTTGGGATCAGGGATCTGAAAGAGCAGTGGCAAAACCTCGTTTTTGGAATTCTGCACCTCAATCACGACAAGATTCCCCTGTATCATATGAACGCGCGCCCTGTTCAGGACTTTCCAGTGCATACCCCGTGCGATATCCTGGGGGATTTTGTCTGACCAGTCAGGAACAGCTAGGACTGCGGTGATAAGATCAAGCTGGTATGTTCCCGTATCTTCTCCCTCAGATGCGACAAGATTGGTGGAAAGCTGCTTCTGGGACTTGGCGGTCTTGTTGATTGTCAGATTGTCGATTTTGCTTTGGAGGTCGGCAATCCGCATGCTTTGGTAGGTCAGAATGGAAACAGATGTGAAAAAGAGAAGGACAATGGATCCTATCGCCACTTTTCTTTCAGAAATCAACGCCCGCCTCCATGATTATCAAAATACCATGTACATCCTATAAAATCAGAACGACCCGCCAGGATCTTTCCCGGCAGGCCGCCCATTGGGTTACTTCTTCTTGTGACGAGATGCCCTGCGGAGCTTCTTGTACTTGTGCTTCCGGATTTTCTTCCGGCGCTTTTTGATGACACTGGACATCGTTTGTCCTCTTTCCTGTAGACTGGTGAAACCCGCTGTCTTTGTTTGAAAATCAACGGGCGGCCATGAATCCATGGCCTGACGCTCCGGCAGTTCCCGGTTCTAAAACAGAAAGTTATATCCTAGCGGGTACCGAATAAAAATTCAACTTGTTTGCCTTCAGGCCTTCAGGGTTTGATCTCCTGTCCGGTCACCCCACTCATTTTGGAAAGAGGTCCTGCTATAACTGTGGTCAGGCTGGAAGTGTGAATAAGTGTTTGTGCGGCACTCTTGACGGAATCAGGCGTGACCTCGCTGATCTTTTGGGGGTAATCCGTAAAGTAATCGATCCCCAGAGAATAGTTTTCAATGAAGAGCAAGAGGGATGCGATACGATCATCCGAGTCCATTCTGAACGGAAAGGAGCCCAGAAGATTTTTCTTGACCGCGGTAACCTCCTTTGAATCGGGAGTGGATCGGGCGCTTTTTTGAAGCTGAATGCGTGTTTCCTTGATGACTTTTGCCGTATTTTCCGCATGGGTCTGGAAACTCACGAAAAATGGGCCACGATGGCGTTCCGCGTCAAGCCCGGAATAAATATAATAAACCAGTCCCATCTTTTGCCGGATCACATGGTTCAGTCTGGATGTGGTTGTTCCACCAACCAGCTGGTTCATGACGAGGGCATTGTAGAAGAGGGGATCTTTCCGGGAGATGCCTGGAAGGCCCATCAGGACTGTTGTCTGGGCAAGATCCTCACGGTCGATCAGATAAGTTTTTCCTCCATTGCCCCAATGCGTTTTATTCATTGATCTGGTTTGGTTTGAGCCTTCCCGGTTTTTCCAGGATCCAAACTCCCGTTTGACAAGAGCCAGAGCTTTTTCATTGGAGATATCTCCGGAAAAGGTAATGATCGTGCGATCCGGGGTATACCATTTCCGGTAGAAAGACAATATGTCTGAACGCTTCAGCTTGGATACGGTTCTTATTGTTCCTGACTCGGGATGGCCATAGGGTCCTTTGCCCATCATCTTTTTGTAAAGGAGTGTTCTGGCGACCGGTCCTGGGTGATCTTTTTCATCGGTCAGTTCTGCAAGAGCCATTTGCTGGTTTTTTTGGAAATCCTCTTCGGGGAAAGTTGGAGTCTGTACCATTTCGGCAGCAAGGGAGAATAATGGCTCCAGATCCTCAGTCAGAACCTTTCCGGAAACGGTGGTCAGATCTCTCCCCGACTGGGCATCGAGCCCTCCCCCCGAGCTATCGATGGCCCGGAAGATGGAAAGGGCATCATGCTTCTGTGTTCCCCTGTCAAGAAGGGATGCGGTGAGATCGGAAAGACCGTATTGGCCTTCCGGGTCCTGGGAGGAGCCTGCACGGATTCCGATCCGGAAAGAGACAACCGGAACCACCGGACGGGGAATCACGAGGACTGTGATTCCATTTGGAAGGACCGTTCTGGTGACGGAGGTGTGGAGAATGTCGACATTGCGTGTTTGGGACACATCCGCCTGTGTTGTCCGGGAAACGGCTCCGGTGGAGGTGTGTGCGCATGCCGCGAGGGAAATGGTGGTCGTGAAGATCAAGATCCTGGACAGTGCCGTCTTTGTCATGAATCGCTCCTTTTTCAACGTACGAGGCTTCCAGGTTTTCTGAAGACCGGTCTCTTCGGTTTGCCTGATGGATAAAGGTAGCCGATCGTTTCGGAATGGCTGTTAAGATATTTTTGGGCAACCCGGGTGATCTCCGAGGGGGTGACCGCCTGAATGTTTTTGACGTAGTCATCAAGATAGGTCATGGGAACACCAAGGGTCGCCATTTCTCCAAGGAGCATACCCATTCCGAAGGTGGACTCCTGACTCATCAGGAATTCGGAGACCAGTCCCTTTTTTGCACGGTCGAGAGCCGATTGGGAGACCGGGTGTGTTTTCAGGGAGTTAATGACAGAGGTCAATTCCTTTTTCAGAAATGGGGGCGTTGTTTTGGGCATTCCCTGTGCATAGAAGTAAAAGAGGGAAGGTCCCTGCGTAAGTGGGTCGTACGAGCCTTCGGCATCAACTGCTACTGGATGTTCGTAAACCATTTTTCTGTACAGAATGGAGGATCGGCCACCGGACAGGAGCGCCGAGAGCACAGTCAGTGGGTATTGATCCGGATTCTTGAAGTTCGGAGCGTGAAAAGCCAGCATTGTCACTGGAAGCATTGCCGGCTTGTGCAAAATCACAACCTGTAACTTTTTCTGTGGTCGGTCAAGATGAATATGCCGCCGAGGAAGGGTTCCACGGGGAATGGATCCAAAGGCATCTCCCACCTGACGGACCATGTCGGATGCTTTCACGGGTCCGACGATGACGATGGTGGAGTTGTTGGGCATATAGTTTTGATGATAGTAGTTTCGCAGGTCTTTCTGGGTGATTCGTTTGATGTCATCTTCCCAGCCGATGACAGGATTGTGATACGGGTGAACGACAAAGGCCCGCGCATAGACCCGCTCAACGAGAAGCTGGGTCGGGTCGTCGTAATCATTCCGTCTTTCTTCCAGAACGATTTTTCGTTCCCGTTCGATCTGGGATTTCTTGAGGGATAGGTTCTTCATCCTGTCCGACTCGATAGCGAAGGAGAGCGGCAAGTTCCCCGGGGGAAGATTTTCAAAGAAAGCGGTAAAGTCGTAGTTGGTAAAAGCGTTGGATTGCCCTCCAACGTCGTTGACTTTCTGGTCCAGAACCCCATGAGGAAATTTTGGTGTTCCTGTGAACATCATGTGTTCCAAAAAGTGGGAAATTCCGGTTTTGGGCTGATGCTCATCGATGGAGCCCACCTTGTACCAGATCTGGAACGTAACGATGGGGGAGTAAGGATTTTCGACGGTAATGAGCCTGAGACCATTCGGAAAAACATGTATCTTTGGTTTTGGCGTGTAAGGTTGATCAGCCTCTGCAGAAAATGGCGCAACAATAAGAACCCACAGGGCCAAAATCCCCAGAAACAAAGATCTGGTTCCCATGATTCCGGCATTTCTGACGGGCTTTCTTTTTATGAAAAGACAATCCTTGAGGATGGACTTCTTTGACATTCAGAACTCCCAGTTTTTTAGGTGATGGAAAAAACGGATATGAGGATAATAGGTCTCCCAAGACTCATACCGTGAGAATTCTTTTTTCTTCAAGGTCGATGAGTCGGGTCCATGTGCGGATATCTGTTCTTGAAGGATCAATCGCATCCCTTGTGGCGATGAAATATTGCCACTTTTCCGGGGTGTCAGGAGAAAGTGCTTCATAGGAAAGATTGAATGAACTGACCTTTTCAGGATTCCTGGCATTGGGACATTTATCGAGGACAGCGGCCAATACTTCGTCATCGGAGTGGGTGGATGCGACAATTCGGGCAAAGGACTCATGGTCCATTTCCAGAAATGTCAGACAGAAGGCGTCAAGCGGACAGTTATAGATATATTCTCCCAAAGTTCCGGCGTTTTTTGCCCTGGCCTTGTCTATCAGCCGCTTCAGATGATCGATTCCTCCAAGCCGGTCAAAAGGACTTCTTGGAAATTCCTTTGTCAGATCCATCAAAGCCTCCTTTTTTAGATTGCCTCCCCCCGCCGAAACATGAGGAGACTGTGAGGGTGTCTCCTGAAGCTTGTCCGGGAGGCCACCTTGTGCAAGCGGTTTGTTCTTTGGATGTGAACAGAATCGATATCAGGTCATTCATTCGATTCTATAGGCATAAGGATACTCAAGACAAGGTGCCGGTGGGCATTATGGGGAGAGCTCCTGGGTATGGCAGGGAACCAGAACCCCAGGACGATCCTGATCCTTTGCCCTGGCCAGTCCGGAGATCCCCGAGTCTCCGCCGATATTGATCCAGTCCAGCTTGGAAAACATCTGAAAAACAAGATGCGTCATCATGACGGAGAGGTATTTCATTTGAGGATCCCTGCACTCCAGAAAACAGATGGCTGAATGTTCTGACTCTGAAAAGGCAAGCCATTGCCAGGCGACTTCCTCTCCCTGTATCGAAAGAATGACTCCTGTCAAATTGAGAATGTTCCAGTTGGTTTCTGCGATTCTGTGGGCCCGTTCAAGGTCTTCCACCATCAGCCACTCCAGTTCATTGAGTGCCTTGTCGCGTCTCATCTTGAAAAATCGGTTTTTGATTTCCTCCATTCGGGTGGAAGGAGCCGGTTCCGACCATCGGCGAATTCCCGGAGAGGGATCGGTTCTTCGTAGGCGATTAAGTTCCCAACGGTGGGTTTTGTAATGATCCCCAGCAGCGCGAAGGGTGGATTCCCTCAGAAGAATCCGGTCGGTATCCTGCCGGATGGGGGGAGGGCAGGAAGAACGTTTTCCAGAAACACCGATTGGCAGGTTGTCGATGCGTCCGTCTCGTCCGCCGTTAAGGCAGAAGAGCCACTCCGGGAGCTCATCCAAAAAGGTGTCGGACAGAAACTGATTGTCAAGGATCCATTCAGGTGGCAGGGGAAGCCAGTGGTATCCTTCGGATTTTGCGAGAAGAAATGGTCGATTGTCCCAACAGGCCATTTCGAACTCGACTCCACGAGCATTCAGAAAATAAGAGACGGGATGGCAGCCTGAAAACAGCATTTTTCTGGTTTCCGAAGTGAACTGGGAAAGAATCCTGTATCGTTCCTTTTTGTTGGTTGTCAGGCTTGTAATCGGTCCGAAGCGGGACATGGCGGCGGGCTAGTCTTCAAGAGACAGGATGGGGACAACACCGTCGACGCCCTCTTTTTCCAGATGGACGATCAGGGCGGACTTGGCTGGTGCGGGGATCCTTGTCCAATCGTTGCTCTTGATGGCAGCGGCTTTCTGTTGGAGGATCTCTCTTGAAATATGAAGGGAAAATGGGCAGTTTGTGTCGATTCCCAGCCAAGGTGATCCCTCATGAAGGATCAGGACAAGAGGATAGATCTTGCAGTCAAGCGGGTGGTTTGGCCAACTGCTGCAGTTCCATGATGATGGATCAAGAAGCGAGCATTGCCAGAGATCGAACTCATCAATCCGGACAAGAGTCAAGTCGGGATCTGTTTTTCCCCGGAAGACGTCCGGAAGGATGGGCCGAAGTCCTGGACGGGAAGAAAATGGTGTCTGCCGGTCCGGCTCAATAAATCGGCAACATAGTCGACATTCCTGACAGAAGGCATGGGGGATGGCGAGAAGGTCTTCTGTCATGGAACCGGAGCCATTGCGACATGATCCGGAGGGTCGGAGAGCCGTTTGAAAAACAGTCTCTCTTCCATCTGTCCAAGCAATCCCCTCAGAGTATCCGGATGGGTTGCAGAGATGAGGATCGCTTCAGGGAAGAGGAGGGAAAGGGATTCTTTTTTTTCATCGTCGAGAAGGTCGGCCTTATTGATGACAAGAAGCTTTGGCTTTTCCCCTATCTCCATCTCCGTCAACAGGGAATCCACTTGTTTGATCTGGGCTTCGATGCTGGGATGGGAGCCATCCGCAACGTGGATCAGCAGATGGGCATCCTTTAATTCGTCAAAGGTGGAGAGAAAGGCTCTTTTCAGGTCCGCGGGAAGATTCCGGATAAAGCCCACCGTGTCGGTCAGGATGATTTCCCTTTCACGGGGGAACCTTAGCCGTCTGGATGTCGGGTCAAGGGTGGCAAAGAGCTTGTTTTCCGTGAGAACTTCCGACCCTGTCAGCTGGTTTAAAAGTGTGGATTTCCCGACATTCGTGTACCCGACGAGCGAGACGATCGGAAGTCCGTTTTCCTGTCGGCGTTCTTTCCTTTGTCGTCTCTCGTCCCCAAGTTTCGAGAGCTTTTCCGTAAGTGAGGTAATCCTGTCCCGGACACGACGTCTGTCTTCTTCAAGTCTGGTTTCCCCCGGACCTCTTCCGCCAATACCCCCGGTCAGCCTTGACAACGCTGTCGATCGTTGCTCAAGCCGGGGAAGAAGATATTTGAGCTGGGCCACTTCCACCTGGAGCTTTCCGTCGCTTGAATGGGCCCTTCTCGCAAAAATATCCAGAATGAGCTGTGTCCGGTCGATGATCTTGAGGTCCGTCAGGGCGGCGATATTCTTGACCTGGGCAGGTGTCAGGTTCTGTTCGAAGATGATGATCGTCGCGCCCACCTGAAGGGCGTGAATAATCAGGACCTTCAGCCTGTCCGCGCTCAAAAGGGTGCTTGGATGGACGGTCCTGAGTTTCTGGATCTCTTCCCCGAGAACCTGAACGCCCGCACTTTCTGCCAGTTCCCTTAACTCCTCCATGCCATCTTTCTGGAAGAGGAGACTCTCCTTTGATGCGGAGACGAGGATCGCCCGTTCCTGCCCGGATGTCTGGTGGCGAGAGCTTCCCTTGGATTCGGAAAGGGCTTCTTCGATCTCAAGGA
>JAKCCY010000069.1 GCA_021838765.1 Nitrospirota bacterium | reverse complement strand
CACCGGGCAAGTATCATAGGTCACACGATTACCTGACATGGTCGTGTGCTTTCCGTTACTTTCCATGGTCAACTGCTGAAGATAAGCCGGAAAACGCTTCAAATATTGCTCATATGGAAAGATTCCACGGGTTGCCGAACCAAAAAAATTATTCTCCCATAATGACAAAAGCCCCATAATAACAGGGAGATTTTCCTCCATCGGGGTCTTTCTAAAATGCTCGTCCATTTCATGAAATCCGGCCAGCATCTCGTAAAAATGAACGGGACCCACTGCGAGCATGATCGACAGCCCGATCGCCGAATCCATCGAGTATCGTCCTCCCACCCAGTCACCAAATCCGAACATGTTTTCGGGATCAATCCCGAACTTCATGACCTCCGCCCGATTGGTTGATACCGCAACAAAGTGCCGGGAAACCGCATCCTGGGAACCCAGAGCAGACAACAGCCAATTGCGTGCCGTCGAGGCGTTGGTCATCGTTTCAAGCGTTGTGAATGTTTTGGATGAAAGGATGAACAGCGTCTCGGACGGGTCTATGTCTCGTGTTGACTCGACAAAATCTGTTCCATCGATATTTGATACAAATCGGAAGGTCATCTCTCGATGGGAGTAAAACTTCAGCGCCTCATACGCCATAACCGGGCCCAGATCCGATCCTCCGATTCCGATGTTGACAATGTTCCTGATCGGCTTTCCCGTATAGCCCTTCCATGTTCCATCATGAATGCGCCGGACAAAGTCGGCCATTCTGGAAAGAGTTTCATGGACTTCCCCCACAACATCAACACCATCGAGAAAAATATGCTGGCTGGAGGGAGCCCTGAGGGCAATATGGAGAACCGCTCTTTTTTCCGTCTGATTAATTTTTTCACCGTTGAACATCGCTTCAATTTTCCCGGAAACATCACATCTCTTGGCGAGAGAGAAAAGCTTTTCCATCGTTTCAGCTGTAATGCGATTCTTCGAATAATCAAGAAACAGACCTGCCCCCTGCAGAGAAAACTTATCAGCGCGTGAAGGATCTTCCTCAAAAAGAGCCTTGAGATCTTTCTTGCTGATCAATTCATAGTGTCTTGACAGGTCTGACCATTCGGAGAGATTGGTAAGAGAAACAGGATTACCTGATTTCATTGGATTCTCCTTTTTTGATTGTTCCGCCCAATTCGGACGGAAGAAGATCGAGCAGATCCACTATTCGGTCAATGGTCACATCCGGCTTCGGATACCTTGCCGTAATGGCAGGATCATTGGCGTAATGGCCCTGGCGAACAAAAACAGATGTCAGTCGGTCTTTCCATATCGACTTCATCTCGGAAAGGATCCGCAGCTTATCATCGACCATGACGTAATGGTCTGCAGGATAGAGCCCCTCGATTTTGGGGAGCATCCGTTCCTTGTGGATGAAGATCAGCACATGGCTGTCAACTTCGCGCCTGATCCCCGAGTGATCGATCTTGATAGGCTGAAAGATCGCATCACCATCGCTTAGAATCACTGTCTGTCCAAGTCTCTTCAAATATCGGAGCACATCAATTGCTCCAGTGTAGAGATTTCTTGAAAATGGATAATCCCGAAAGAAAAATGCCAGCTCCTGAGTCATGGGCGACTGGTCCTTTTTTAATCGGAAAATCTGGGCAGCCCCCAAAAAATCGGCAAAACCGGAAGAACTCCGGATCTCCTCCAAAATCGTCCAGTACTCGACGACACCCTCAGGGCCAAACAATCTCAGGAGGCAGGTCTTCAGGTCGCGCTCAAAACAGTCGTTGTCAAAAAGAGTGTCATCGACATCAACCAGAAAAACTGTTTTTTCAGGAAATGATTCAAGGAATCGAGAACTCAAGATAACCCCTTTCGCTGATTCCGGATGATACCCCCATGCATCCGGCAAAGACTCAAGACAGAGAGCTCGATTGAAAGATGTTCAAACAGCAGGCAGGAAAAGATTCGGATCCCTCCGAACTCTAGCACATCCGCAAAAAACTGAAAAACCGACTCGGAAACCCAAGGCAAAAAACGGGATGACCCGATATATATTGACAATTCTTCCGGATAACGTATTCTGGGGGCGCTCAGCTATTTTTAGCGAATGCAAATATTCCCTGATTTTTGTCTGGAATGAGTCAATAGAAATTGCCTCGATGACCCCAGTCAGGACGCCTGTTTCGCTCTGACGCGAGAGGAGGTCAGTCGGGCTTTTTCTTGTTTTTTGCTTTTTTTTCGACCCACACTATAATATTTTCATAAGATGCGCCCGTAGCTCAGGGGACAGAGCAGCTGGCTTCGAACCAGCGGGCCGGGAGTTCAAATCTCTCCGGGCGCACCAATCCAAAAACACGTCGCAACACTCCCTCTACTTCTGAGTCCCCTTTCCTCTGATCGAATCAATCTTTCCACCAAGCCAGTCACCCGCATTTTGGACAGCTTTCCCCGCTCCATCAAACACACGTTTTACCTCTTGATCAAAGGAATTGCTTTTGAGATAGTCGCCCGTTTTTTTGGCTGCATTGGTGATAGATTTCTCCGCTGATTTTTTGGCTTCTTCTGCCTGATCGGAAAGATCCCCCGCTTTGACAGAATTTCCAAAAAGAACAAAAAAAATGGCAACAGCAATCAACGATGACAACAATGCACCAGGAATCTTTTTTTCAGCAGGTCGTTCCATTGCACAACTCCCGGTTAACTTGCCCTATTGATGGAAAACCAGAATTGTTAAAAAAACTCTTTCTGGCACCCGACCGAATCTGATCTTAACATCTGACCGAGATGAATTCTGTTAACAACCTCATCTTTGTGTCATAGTAGAGTCAGTTCATATCCTCTACAAGGAGGCTCTGATGCCAATCGTTCGATTATCCGCGGTCGCTGGTGTTTTTTATCCGAAAGAACCGGACGTTCTAATGGACTTGATCGAAAGAATGCTTGATGAAGCATCCGCAAAAACACCTCCCTCCATTAAGGCCAGGGGGACACCCCGCGCTCTCGTCGTTCCACATGCGGGACTCCTCTATTCAGGACCAATAGCAGCATCCGCCTACTGTCTTTTGACCAAACCCAACCCTCCTCCCCGACGGGTTGTCATTCTGGGCCCATCACACCGTATCTTTTTCAAGGGGATTGCCACCTCGACAGCAACATCGTTCAGAACTCCTCTCGGGGATATTCCTGTGGACCGGGAACTGGTTGAACAATTGGAATCTCTTCCCGGAGTCGATGCGTATGACCCTGCTCACACCCAGGAACACTCTATCGAAATCCAGCTCCCATTTCTCAAGGTTCAACTGGATCAGACCCCGATCGTTCCCCTGGTCACGGGAGAATCGTCCGTCCAAAACGTCGCACAAGTCACAAGAACGTTGCTCAATCTCCCCGAAACTCTGATCGTGATTTCAACGGATCTCTCCCACTATTTTCCTTCAGACCAGGCTCACCTCCTTGATACAAGAACAGCATCCGCCATCATTTCTGAGAAATACCACCCAGTCGACAATCAGATGGCCTGCGGATCACAGCCATTAAATGGCTTTCTGATGGCCTCCCACGAAGCAGGACTCAAAGGCGAGCTCCTCGATCTCCGAAGCTCCGGAGATACGGCTGGCCCCAAAAGTGAGGTAGTCGGATATGGTTCATTTGCCTTCTGGCCTTCCTGAAACAAGTCGCGAAGGACAGATCATTGTCGGAATCGCCAGATCTGCCATCGAAGAAGGGCTTGGTTTTCCCGAAAAGAGTTTTCCGGATCTTCCCTGGCTCAGGACTTTCGGGGCGACCTTTGTGACACTGACACTCGGCGGCAACCTTCACGGCTGCATAGGGTCCCTGCTCCCCTCGCGTCCACTGAGAACGGATATCCGGGAGAACGCCCGGGCGGCCGCCTTCCATGATCCGAGATTCTTGCCAGTGACACGACCACACTTGAAGGATCTCGGGATCAGTGTCTCTCTTCTTTCTCCCATGGAACAATATCTCTTTCTCGACCTTGAGGACCTCGCCCGGCAAATTTCAAAAAACAGGGAAGGACTTCTGCTCGAGTGGAAGCATCGAACGGCAACCTATCTTCCAGAAGTCTGGGAACAGATCCCCAATCCTGCACAATTTATCGGCGAACTCCTGAAGAAAGGGAGAATACCCCCAAATGCCCTCCCACCCGAACTCCGGGCATACCATTACAAAACCACCACCATGAAAGAGCGCTGAATGGGAGAAACAAGGGTTGTTGGACAATGGTGGCATACCCTTCCGGATGGCAGGATACAGTGCGATCTTTGCCCACGGGATTGCCGGCTTCACGAGGGACAGCGGGGAGCCTGCTTTGTGCGCATGATGGATCAGGGAGAAATGATCCTGACCACATGGGGTCTGACTTCCGGGCTTTTTGTGGATCCGGTCGAGAAAAAACCCCTGAATCATTTCTACCCGGGGACATCGGTCCTTTCATTTGGAACCGCAGGATGCAACCTCACCTGCAAGAACTGCCAGAACTGGGAAATGACAAAATCCCGCAATACGGAGCAACTCTCAAAAAAGGCCGACCCTTCCGAAATAGCTCGCCTGGCAAAGAAGTCTCATTGCAAAAGCGTGGCATTCACCTACAACGACCCCCTTATTTTTGCGGAGTTTGCCATCGATACCGCGATCGCCTGCCGGGAGGCGGGTCTCAAATCAATCGCTGTCACGGCGGGATATATCCACCCTGAACCCGCCCGGGCTTTTTTTCCTTTCATCGATGCCGCCAATGTCGACCTCAAGGGATTCTCCGAAGACTTCTACTACAAGATCACGGGGGGACACCTTGCTCCGGTTCTTGACCTTCTTTGCTATGTTTCTCAGGAAACGAATGTCTGGCTTGAGGTTACGACGCTTTTAATTCCCGGACTCAATGATTCTGAAAAGGAAATTTCTGAGCTTTCCAGATGGATCGCAAGGAATCTTGGTCTTGATGTCCCACTTCACTTCTCCGCCTTTCACCCGGATTTTAAAATGCTTGACTTGCCGCCTACCCCAAAAAGAACACTTTCCATGGCAAGGAGGATTGCCATGGACGAAGGACTCCATTTCGTATATACCGGAAATGTCCATGACCCGGAAGGAGGAACAACCTTCTGCCCAGCATGCCACTCCCCCGTCATCGTACGTGACAGATTTGTCATCGTCTCCTCAAACCTGGACGAAAACAGCCAGTGTGGGAGCTGTCACCATAAAATACAGGGATTCATGAGCTCTCTCTCCACAAATCCATCGATGTAGTGGCGACTTTCGGTCCCGCATCCGACTCCTCCTGGAGAAATCCGTAGCGCGATCCCGTTGATTCATCCATTGCGAATGCAGGATCGATCCAATCCTGCGGGATCTGTACTGTGCATATCTGACCGACACGTTCGGAACGGATCGTTTTTGAGCGAAGACGGACACGATCCATCCCACGAAATCGACGGACTGTTTTTCCCCTGATGTGAAGAACAATGGCCGGACCAAACCAAGGTATCCCAGGCGATCAAAAAGATTTACATTTTGCCCGTTTCTTGCAGGAAGCGCCCCGGTGATGACTCATGCAACCCCACCTCCGCATATTGCAAAATCAAGCAACTCCATCCATATTTCTCCAGAAAATCAGTCTGGCATCAATAAGAGCATTGAAGGAACGCCATGGAAACCTCTATCGTCTGGTTCAGAAATGATCTCCGGGTATCCTGCAATCCGGCACTTTTTCACTCTTCACGCTCTGGAAAGGTCCTCCCGGTCTACATCTGGGACGATACGCTTCCGGACCAGGAAGGTGGAGCGTCCCGCTGGTGGCTATATGAAAGCCTACTCTACCTCGAACGCTCCCTTATGAAATTGGGCTGTCCGCTTATTTGCGGCCGGGGAAAAACCAAAGACCTCCTTTTGCATTACGCAAAAATCTCAACATCTCACAAAATTGCCATAAATGAGCGCACCGAACCTTGGGCAAGATCCTTTGACCGCGCACTCTCAGAAGAGATGCTTCTGGCCGGTCTGAAGATAGAAATACATCCCCCCGACCTTCTCGCGAATCCGGAAGAGATGACCGGGAAAAATGGTCCCTATCGTATCTTCACTGAATCTCCCCATGAATAAATTCAGGGGGTTCTATCCGTGATTGAAGAAGGTCTTTCGGGCTCTCGCCTTTCGGCTACACCTCCCGACTCTTCCCTCTCCACAGCCGGACTTCCGGGAGGAACAGCTCCGACTCCGGCTAGAAGCCGAAGGAGGCAGGACGGACCTTGCCACTTGCCGTTTCTTTGACTCTCTCGACCGCCTCCCGTAACAGCGATTCCGCAGCGCACCAGCCCTCGCGAGCTGATTCGGTCGAAAGCGCTCCGTCCCGGACATGCCGGGCCAGATACGCACTATACAAATCCCTCTGAACCGGACCGACCCCGCATTCGCAGCGGTGCCATCTCCGGGACAGGGGTTTTTTCTCAAAACACTCACAGTGGTGACAAACCTGGGACAGTCTGGTTTCACGTGTCGAGAACTCAAGAACCCGGCCACCGGCCCTTTCAGCCTTGCGACGCAACAGGTTCATGAACAGTCCCGGAGCACGATTTCCCACGCTTTTCCCGAAGTTTTTCTGGAATGCCTTGTAGGACAGCTTCTCCGTATTGATGGTGGTCCCCATGGATACCACGCGATGCACGAGTTTTCCATGCTCCGTTTTTCGATACGCCGCTTTCCGGCGTTCAAGATCGGACACTTTCGCCCGAAGCCTCAGATACCCGCGGGTCAAGACCCACTCCCGCCTGCCGGGCTTGACCGTTTGGTCCGGGTTGAAGTTTTCCGGATTCGACCGCCTCTTCGAACGGTCCATGGCTCTCTTGAGTCGTCTGACCTTCTTCTCGAAGTCGCGAAGCCCCGGGCAGAACTGTTCGAGAGAGGCGTCCCTGTCTCCAACCACCGCCACGGTCGAGGGACCCAGATCGAGACCGACCGTTCCCTCTCCGACCGGGTTTTTCTCCTTCCACTTCGGAACCCCGGAGCAGACCAGCTGGACGAACCACCGTTTCCGACTCCCGACTGTCTTTCGCACGATCCGGACGTATTTGACCCGGCACTGGAGCGCAAAGGTCTGAACTCCGTCCTTGTCCCGGGGATCGAAGAGGGGCGGAAGAGCCAGTCCGGACCATTCAACATGATCGGTCCGCCACCGGATTCCGGCGGCGTTGCTCTTCCCCTCGACCGAAGACAGCCCCTGTCCCTTCGTTTTGAACCGGGGCTTCCCCGAGGAGCAAAACAGATAGCGTTCCGCCGCCCGGAACGCCCGGGTGGAGGTGCGCTGCGCCGCATGGGCATCCAGATGCTCCCCGATCCAGCAACCGTTCTTGCACCGGGTCCCGTACCCCTGGAGATCGTAGTCGGTGAATCCTCCTTTTCGCGCACAGTCCGAGAAAGCCCTGGACCGATCCCTTCCCGGGGGCAGAGTCCGGATCTTCTGCCACTCCCGGGACTCCTTCAGCAGGGAAAGCCTCCGGAGCGCTTCCCCCAGAACGGCGTTGTACAACTGCCGGGCCGCCTCGAACCGGACCGAAAGCTGATGGATCTCCGGGCCTCCGACGGCAAGCGGGAGTTCCAGGACAAAAGAAGGAGTCGTCTTTTCAGACATGCTTCTGCTGCTCGATGTACTGCTTGATGATTTCGAGCGGAGCCCCGCCCACGGTGGAAACAAAATAGCTGTTGGTCCAGAGACTCGGCAGGCGGGTGCGGCACCAGCGGAACTCCTGGCGCAACAACCGTGAGGACCGTCCCTTGATCAGCTTGACCAGATGGTGAATACCGAACTGCGGATCCACCTCGACAAGGAGATGCACATGATCCGGCATGACCTCCATCTCCAGCACCGCGCTCCTGGTCTCAGAACACACCTGATGTATAATCTCCTTTAACCGATCGTCCGCCCCGTTCACCAGCACGTCTCTTCGGTATTTAGGACACCACACAACATGGTATTTACAGGAAAACACCACGTTGTTGTTCGATTTGTAGTTGACCTTATATTCTGGCATGAGCATATTATCCAAGATCCACTTCAGATAATCAACCGCCGCTCACCCCATGGATGAATCAAGAGGCTTGCGCTGCGGATTCAGTCACTTCTGGAGCAATCTGCGTCCACGTCTTGATCCGACCGAGAGCCTTCCTGCTCCTCAAAAAATGGACCCGCCGGAAAACCTTCCCGCCTCGGAAGATATTTCCCGATGGGGATGGAACCCGCAAAATCCAGACTGGGCAAAAGGACTCAGGGAACGATGGATTCCGGGGGAAAAAGCGGCTCACAAGGCACTGGATGATTTTCTTGATAGAAAACTGATCAACTACGCCACCGACCGGGACCGGCTCGACAGTCTCTCCTTTTCGACCCTTTCGCCATACCTTCACGCAGGGGAAATCACCTCGAAACATATTGTTCGGCAAACCCTTCTCAAGCTTTACAGCCACCCGGAGCTCCAGGCAGGTGGAGAGAAATTTCTCAGTGAAATTGGCTGGAGAGAATTTTCAAGACATCTCCTGATCCATTTTCCCCAGATGATTCACACACCTTTCCAGAACAAATTCAGCCGCTTTCCCTGGAAAAACAACCCAGTGCTCATCGCAGCATGGAAATCGGGAAAAACAGGTTATCCCGTTATCGATGCCATCATGAGGCAGTTATGGGAAACAGGCTTTATCTCCAACCGTGCGAGGATGATCACCGCAAGCTTTCTCTCGAAGGATCTCCTTGTCGACTGGAAGGAGGGTGCAGGATGGTTTTGGAATACCCTTGTCGACTGGGACCAGGCAAACAATACTGTCTCCTGGCAATGGGTTTCAGGAATGGGTGTTGATGCAGCTCCTTACTTCAGAATCTATAACCCAGTTCTCCAGGGGGAAAAATTTGACCCCAACGGCCTCTATGTCCGCCATTGGATCCCTGAAATCCGGAACCTCCCCGATCACCTGATCCATCGCCCATGGGAAGCTCCCGAGGATCTTTTAAGAAAATCCGGCATCACTCTGGGAGAAAACTATCCTTTCCCGATTGTTGACCATCAAAAGTCCCGGCAGGAAGCACTCTTTTTATTCCATGCCCTCGGGAAAAACAAATCGGAAGAGGGGTCACTGGCCTGAAACCAGTAAGGAAACCGGCATCTGCTCCCCAAGTGTCTCTCGGCCAAGGTCCACCAGATGTTGGTGATGGGTTAAAAAAATCACCTGGGTCTTTTCCGACAAAGACCAGAGAACCTTCAGCGCAGCCTTTGCACGCTGATCATCAAGATTGATCAGCAAATCATCCGCAACAAACGGAAACGCGGCAGAGTGCCCCAGGAAGTCATCGACCGCCGATAAACGGATCGCCAGAAAAAGCTGGTCCGCGGTCCCCGTACTCATCTGGGAGACACCGATCGCAGAACCATCCTTCCTGAACCCCAGGATCCTGACCCGGTCCTCATCATCGTAATCAACCCCCAATGAATCAAACGATCCCAGTGTCAGATGAGAAAACAACCCGCTTGCCTTTAAAAGGAGAGGACCCTGATTTTCTTTCCGGTAGCGATCCATGGACCACTTGAGGAGAATAGAGGCCCCTTTCAGGTAAACGACCTGCTCTGCGACTTCCCGCATTTCTGAAAGAACTGTTTGTCGATCAGAGGCCGCTTCGACCGCAACAAGATCACCGCCCAAGGCAGAGAACTCATTGTCCAGACGAGTTCTTTTCTCGAGAAGTTCCTTCTGGGAAGACCGCAATGACTCAATTTCTTCCAGCAATATCGCAACCATATCTCCCAAAACGGCCGGATCCGGGACTTCCCTGACTTCTTTTTCAAGCTCCTTCAGGGAAAAACCGTCTCCATTCCTGAGAAGAGAGATCTTGAGAGCCTCTTTCTCCTGCTCAAGAGCAAGGACTCTTTCCTGTCTTGATATGGCCCCGGCAAGACTTGTCGCATCCGGAAGCTGTGAAGCCTCGAGAAGAAGGCTTATGGTACCGGAAGCTTCACGATCAACTTCCCTGTAATGCTGGACAGACTGGGAGAGGGCACGAATGTCCTGATCTTTCTGTTCGTAGAGCTCTACCGCCAAAAGAGCCTGATCCAAACGCTTCTCAATCGTTCTCATCGAATCCTCCGGAGACTCGCCCGAAAGATCGGGGGCGACCAGCGGAATCATCTCCTGCACCATCCTTTTAAAATTCACGGCATCTTTCTGAATAGACTGGACCCGATGGCTCAGATCGCGGACAGGCTCCGACAGAGCCCTCATCCGGTCGATCGATTCAAGAAGGTGGGAGACCGCGTCAGTGCTCTCAAGAAACGGAAGGCCTGTTTCTGATAGCGCATTTTTCCATGCGACTTCCCAGATTCCAATTTCTTTCTTCGCCACATCAAGCTCAGCCTGCTTTCTCTTTGCTTCTTCCTCAAGTTTGAGAATCTGTTCTTCCTCAAGCTTCCAGAGAGCGGCTCCGTCTGATAGCTCCCGAATGAGTCTTTGAGCCATTTCGGCCAGAGTGTCCAGAGATTCATCTCCGGACACAAGCTGTTTCCCCCCAATCTTTGAAATTTCCCTTGAAAGGAGATTCTGAAAAAGAGAAATTTCCGCCGAAACCGACCTGATTTTCTCCTCGCAGAGTTTTCTTCTGGACACCCATTCAAAAACAGCTTCCCGGTCACGGAACCACTTCAGCATCAATTCCGGCGACGCAGGTAAAAAAGGAGCCTGGCCCCATAAGCCCACCCACTCTGACAGAAGTCCATCTCTGACGCTGAGAGACTCCGCATTCTGGGACAGGAGCTCTGCAAGAACTCCTTTGTGTTCATCGATCTTCTGGGCAATAACACCCACACGCGCTTCGACTTCCGCCTTGTCAAAACGTCTGTCGGAAGCGATGTCCACCTCCCTTTGAGCTTCTTCAAAAAGAGGAACAGGATCGATTTTCCCCGTATTTTCTTCCACTTCGGAGCCGGGAACAGCATCCCCATGAACATGTATTCTTTTGACCAACTCCCAGAAGTGATCCCGTTTTTCCCTGAGTTTTTCAAGGACAGCCTTGGTCACCGGCTGATCCCTTTGCAAAATCCCGTCAAGCGTCGATGACAATCCCCCGATCTCCTGACGAACAGACTGGATTCTACGAGCGAACTCCTTCAACTCTTCCTCACAGGCGGCGATCCGGTCACGGAAACCGGTTATCAGTCCAACACCCGGGGCATTGACAGACAACAGGTTCTCGAGAGATTTTTCGGGGGGAAAGAGAGAAGAAAGAGCAAGCTCTATCTGAAAATTACAGGAAAGAAGTTCCTCTCTGAGCGTTCCGGACAATGAAAGAGCACTCGATCGGCTCCGAAAGGAAGACAGTGCCAATTCCAGCTCCGACAAATCGACGGGAGCCTGGCGACTGCGATGTTTTTTCTCAAGGGATTCCAGGCTGAGCCTGGTCTCAAGAAGCGATTTTTCCGCACCCGTCAGCAAAGAGATCAACCCTTCCCTTTCGGAGATCAGCCTGGAAACAGAAAGAGAGCGAGCCCGTCCGGGAATTTTCGAAAGAAGATGCTCAACGTCCATAGGTTCCCAGGACAACTCTCTCGACAGGGAAGAAAGCTCCGATACCAGGGACACAAGCTCTGCCTGACGTTTGGGAAGATCTTCCTGCGCTTTCTGGATCTGGATCCTGACTTCATGCAGACGCCCGATTTCCGTTGCCCTTGCAAGAATCTTTTCGTCCTTATGAATACTCTCCCTTTCAGCAAAAGCATCCTGAAGCCTCGATTTCAGTGTCTCGCCCTGAATCCGGGCCTCCGCGATCTTTTCCTGTGCAGACTCAAGTTTTTCCCTGGCGTTTCCGGGAAGGACCGGAAGCGGCCCGATCGAGGCAATCTCCGATTCAATCTGATCAAGGCGACTGACATCCCGGAAAACACGCCGGACCCGCTCAAGTTTTCGAAGCGACAGCGTCTTCATTGAAATCTGCTGATCGATCCGGTCGCATTCACCCTGGACCTTGAGAAGGTCCTCCTTCAATTCCAGCCATTTGGCTCCGGAGAGACTGTGTTCCCGGAGTTTTCGCTCGTTTTCCTTGAGACTGTCTTCAAGCTGGGTATATCTTCTCCTGGAAGATCGTCTTGCCCCCCACAAGCCATCAAGCTTCCCTTCAAGGCTCTCAAGATGTTTTTTTAAGCCGGGGAGACCTGTCCCCGCTGAAAAAAGGATCTGACCTGCGTCATCCCCGGCATCGAGGATCTCCCTGCCCCCCTCGTTCAGTCTTTGATAATCGAGACTGAACATTCTCTCGAAGAAGACTCTGTCGTAACCGCCCAAAAAGGGAGAAAGAGCTCTCTCTCCGGATGGATGGGGAGATCCGTCGACAGACAGCAAAGTATCCTTCTTTCCCTTCCTCCGGGAAAACTCAATCGTCCCGGTCTCATCCTGCAAGAGGCCACCGATTCGCATCTCCCCGTAGGAATGGAGAAAATTGTAGGGAGAATTATGGGGAATCCCGAAGAGGAGATCAGAAATTGCCGACAAGGTCGTGGACTTGCCTGCTTCGTTCGGACCATAAACAAGATGAAAGTCGTTTTTTCCGGCTGGAAAATCAAGGACGCTTTCAGTAAAGCGTCCATATTTTTTGAGATCGAGACGACTTATTCTCATGATTTCAGATCCCTGAGATTCGATAGCAGGAAGTCCCTAACCGGTGGAAGGAAATGCGAATATTCTTTTGCAATGGCTGCTTTCAGGGCAGGATCTTCGTTATCGATACGGAGGTCAAAGGGCAGCGAACGGACCAGTTCGCCAATTTCCGATTCCATCATCTTGATCAGCTCTGGATCTTCATTGGCTTTTTCCATAATCTTGAGCAGATCCATCAGGGAAGACTCCTTTTTTTCATCAGACCCTGATTCCAGGGGTTCTGTCTGAATCAGGATCCGTTCGACCCAGGCCACAGATGGCCCCAGGGAAAGAGCTGCAGCTCTCGACTCGGCAAGAAGGACTTCCCTTGATGATTCGATCTGAAAATGAAGGTTTGTACTCCCCGTGAGAACGATACGGCAAGCCAGCAATCTCCCGTCGAGGGCCAAAGAAGCCCTCAAGATTGCGTCCCTGATCTTGTTTGTCACCTCAGCTAAAAGATCGTCCTGATCAACACTGACATTGATGACCTCCCACCGGACGACATCGACCGGCAACAGATCCAGATCCGTGACAGAACCGTCGGCAACCGTCACGATAAAAGCACCTTTCGCTCCCGTTTCCCGAATATGTCTGCCCTGCAGGTTTCCCGGAAAAACAACGTGCGGGTGGCGATTGATAATCTGTCCCTGGTGAACATGTCCAAGTGCCCAGTAGTCATATCCCTTGGCGATGAGCTCATCAAGACTGCAGGGAGCATAATTGGCATGGCCACCCAACCCACCAAGCCCCGTATGCAGCACGCCAATATTGAACATATCAGCAAGAGGATCGGGAAATCCCGGAAGCAGGTTTTCCGTCACATCCCTTTGACGGAAACTCATTCCGTGAAGGGCGACAGAACAATCAGGGAGAGTAAAGGTCTCTGCACGTTTTTGGGAAAAGACCTTCATGTTCGGGGGAAGAATAAGACTTCGGGTCATCTGGCTCGCGGCATCATGGTTTCCGTGAACCAGAAAGACGGGAATATTTTTTGACGCCATCCTGCCCATCTGGGCAATAAAAAAAAGGCCGGTCTGATAATCTTTCCAGTCCCCGTCATACAGATCTCCGGAAAGGATCATGAAGTCCGCATTCTCTTCAAGAGACAGGGTTACAAGATTTTCAAAGGCTTCCCGTGTCGCTTTCCGGATACGTTTTGCATTATCCCCTTCCTGCCCGGAAAGACCACGCAATGGACTGTCAAGGTGAATGTCAGCAGCGTGGACAAATCGGAACAAAGCCATTTTCTCCCTCCTGGACCAAGTTGGTCGAAATCAAGATCCCTGATGCAACCGATGGTCCAGTCTAAAACATCAACGGCCTTCCACCAAACATGGGGGCTGTCGAGGAAAGAAACCGCAAGACATAAAGCCCTGCCTACTTGATTTAAATCACATTCCTTTTCTAAAAGTCCTGCTAACATTTGCCAGTTAACATCCACTTCAATATGAAGGAGAAATCATGAATCTCAAAAAAACAGTTCCAGCGGTCGTTATCGCATCAGTTATTGCCGGAGTTGGATTTG
>JAKCCY010000221.1 GCA_021838765.1 Nitrospirota bacterium | reverse complement strand
CAGGAAGCCATATGAAAAGGACCCTTTTCAGAACGGCTGGGGGAAGGGGGGCATGATGGTCATCCTGGGCATTCAGGTCCAGGATGGGGAGCGCTCCGGATGAATTCCCGGTCGTATCAGACGTCACCATGAGGTTTTTCTCCGGAATGGATCGCAACGATCCCACCGGAAAGGTTTCGGTAGGCAACATTGCGAAAACCTGCCACCTCGATTAAGGCCTTGAAACGCTCTTGCGCAGGAAACCTTGCAATCGAAGCAGGCAAATATTCGTATATGCCCGTTTTATCCCCGGAGACCACGCGGCCGATCAGGGGCAAAATGGCAAATGAGTAAAAGCGATAGAGTTTATCCCATATGGGGTTGACGGGTGTGGAAAACTCGAGACACACAAACCGTCCGCCCGGCTTCAATATCCGATAGATATCTTTCAGTGCGACATCAAGGTTTGTCACGTTCCTGAGACCAAAGCCGACAACAAGGCGGTCAACCGATGCTGTCCGGATGGCCATTCCCTCCGCATTGGACTGAACAGCACCCATCCCCGACCTTTTAGGATCGGAGCGAATCTTGTCGAGGCCGATTCTGAGCATCGCATAATTCAGGTCAACGGTGGCAACAATTCCTTCGGAACCAACTTTTTCCTTGGCCAGAAGACCAAGGTCGGCAGTTCCTCCGCAAAGGTCCACAACCGTTTGTCCGGGTTTGGGATCCAGGATGGAAATCGCAATTCTTTTCCATAGATGGTGCATGCCAAAAGACAGCACTGAGTTGTTCAGGTCGTAAGCCTTCGCCGCCGACGTGAACATATTCTGAACGACTATTTGCTTTTCCTGGGGATTAGGCAGGGAGAATGTTTTTGGCATGGCCGGATTATATCTGAAAAAGCATGCCCTTCGCAAAGGGGGTCGCGACAGGAGAAGATCTTAGCTTGGGGGAAGAGATTTCTCAAAAATGTCTCTTCCCCACTCTCCTGAAAATAGGATCATCAAAAGGCGTAACGAACACCGATCATGACCGGAACAGACCATGTATCACTCACCCGGGAGACCGTCCCGGGAGGACTCCCAATGGATGTGGTTATCCCGGTGGGAGCTGTTTCAAAAGACAGATTCGCCTCAAGGAAAACACCCCAGAGCGGAGTAATGGGATAAAGGGCGCCGGCTCCCAGCATCCAGCTATACCCCGCCTGGGCGTTGACACCCGTATAGGTGTTGTAAGAAGCCCCGAAGGTTGCATTCAGATACGGAACAACAGCGCCTCCCAAAAGGGATGGGAGGTAGTAGTTCCCCCCCAATCCGATCACCGTATGCGTATTTTGGGAAAAGTCGCTTTGCTGGACGGTCAGGTAGGCCAACAGGGTCGGAAAAAGCATTTTCCCGATCCGCACCCCCCAGAGCGGAGCCGTGCCAAAATCATAGGGGACGGTCTCGCCGGACGTTGTCCCATAAGATCCGGACAGGGAGGTATCACTCCCGGCGAACCCTTCGAGAACAAACCCCGTCTTTGGGAAAAGAACACTTTGCTCCGGAGACGTTGCCGGACTTGCGCCCTCTCCCGACTCCATCGATCCACTCATTGGAACGGCAGAAGCCGGCAAGTCAGGAGAGAAGAAAAAACAGACAGTCAAAATGGCAAAACATGACAGAACGATCCTGAACCATTTTTTTTGATATTCCATCGAAAGACCCTCTCGTTATCGGACGATTGTTCATATTTTGTTCAAAAGACCACTGGAATCAGAACATCCACATGAACCCGGTCAGGACCTTGAAATCCGGATTGAGGGCCGGAGACTGGGGAGTCGTCCCCGGCTGGTTCCAGTAGACAAACTTGTCCGCATTGGCAAAGATCATCAGGTTTGGCGTGGATTTTGGCATGATCTGGAAACCCATTCCGACAGAATCCTGAAAATTTTCTGTTCCCTGGATCGGACCGGCAGGCTGAAGCACTCCGTTTTGCACATACGGATTGATCTGGATATTTGAAGCGTTGTACTGGATGTAGTCCCCGGCGCTGACCCATATTTCCGGGAGATTGCTGTGAAGACCAGTGAGCCGGTATTCGACCTGATAATCTGTATTGAGCGTATTTCCAAGCTGTGTGCCCAGGTTGTTGGGAAGCTCGAACGAGTAGATCGCATCGCCGATCGTCATCCAGCGGCCGTTTGCAAACGTATGCATCGCTTCGATGCCGAATGTCAGCTCATAGGCGCCGGCTCCCGTCAGAGTACTGGTGATATTCTGGTTGTTAAATGCCTGGCTTGTCGGAGATGTCGGGAAATGGACACCCTGGACCAGAACGACACGGGTTGTTCCGGAAAAGGTCGTGCGATCATAAACATCGAGAAGGTTCGCAATCCACAGATCACCGGGAACCGCCAAAAACCCCGAGTTGTTGTTTCCAAGCCCTGGAGTGAAGCTATTCGACGACGATGACTGGGGATTCGAGTTCCAGCGATAGTAAAAGGGTTCTGTCACCTGAACCATCCACTTTTTCGTCACAAGCACCTGAAGCGTATTCTCCTGGGTCAGAAGTGCCTGGGAACCGCCTATGTGTGAATACCCTGCCTGAACCTGACTGCCTGCAATCCAGATATCCGAATAATTCATCCGGAAAGACAACATGATGTCGCTTGTCCAGAACATGGAGGCATCCATCCCCATATGCTCGAGGCAAAACACACATGCGCGAGCCTTTTCCGGAGAATAGCCGGAAACGAAAACGATCAAAAAAAGAAAAAACATGAGGTTTCTGTAAAAAGTGGTACCAGAAAATAGCAGACCGGGTTTTTCCATGAGAGACCCCTTCCAAAATGATGATCAACGATCTAGGAGGCTGGGAAATAAGTCAAAATTTCTGATGGCGGTGGAGATAAGATTCTGTTTTTATGTTGTTTTCACAGGATGAGTGGGGTTGTATTATCCATTTTCCTTTAAACAAGTTGACAAGGTGGGGAATTATTTTAAAGTGAGTCGGTTTTTGAGACTTATTT
>JAKCCY010000068.1 GCA_021838765.1 Nitrospirota bacterium | reverse complement strand
GATGGTTTCAGGTCTCTCGGAGGAGGCTAGTTATAGCCTCCTCTTCCTTTTTTGTCAAGCGGCCCTTGATTCCATCTATTCCGGAGACGACCCTGCCGAAAGGGCTTCTAGGAAGCGGCATGGGAGGGCGCGCTCTTCTGGCACAGAAGAACTTTCCTGATAGAGAAAAAGAGAACAGGAAGAGCCACTCCGACCATGACAAGGACGATCAGGGCATTTCCAAGATCGAAGGGAAGGTGCTTTCCATAAGGCGAAAGACCCAGTATTCCGCCTGAGGCAAAAATCACTCCTCCCCACAACAGTGTCATCGAACCCGTATGAAGTCCGATCGCCTGTATCTCCTCCGTATTGAATCGTTTTGTCAGTTTCAGGGAAGCACCAAAGACCCCCCCCAGAACCATCAGCATGATCATTGTCCCAAGACCAAAGAGAAGCCCGGGTAAAAAGCCAAGCCATGGAGAGCTCATCCTTGGGGCTGCCGTCGTATAGATAAACAGCGCAAACGGCCCGAATCCGAACCCGGCAATAAAGCCATGGATCAGGGCCCATTTCGTCGGAATCGCCTCCGGTTCCCTGTCTGCTTCCATGCTTGTATGCGCTTCATGGGCATCATGGGTCAGCGACAGGACATGGGAGTCCGTTTCGACCTCCTCCGGGGACTCATGATGGTGACCAAGAAGATGAAAGTGGATGTATCGCTTTTTACGGATAATAATGACTCCCGCGGTTGTCATAACGGCTCCGACAACAAGATCCGCCCAGGAATTGACAACCTCCTTCAAGAGCCAGCTGGCAAGAAACAAATAGGCAAGCTCCGAGGCGATGGCCCTCTGGATCATAAAGGCAAGAGAAAAATAAAACCCTGACTTGATCCCTTTTTTTCCGGTCGCGTTTCCTATGGCGTAGCTGAAAGTAATAGGCCATGTATGTTCATCGGGTAAAAGACCGTGCAGTAATCCGTACCCAAGACTTTCCAAAAGGAGTATGATCATTTTCCTCAATCCATCAATTTGTTGTTGGCTGTTTGAACATGATACCAAATATCAACTAGGATCTCAATCCGCTTGACAGAACTCTTCCATTTTGACGATATCCCTTTCCAACGAACGGATCCCGATGAATTCAGTTGATTTTGAACACGATTTAAATGAAGAACAAAAAAAGGCGGCACTCGCGCCTGATGGCCCATCCCTGATCCTTGCAGGAGCAGGATCCGGAAAAACCAGGGTTCTGACTTATCGAGCCGCCTATCTCCTCTCAAGGGGGGTTCCATTTCACAGGATCCTCTTGCTGACCTTTACAAAAAAATCTGCAATCGTCATGCAAAACAGACTGAAAGATCTTCTGGGGGACCACCCTCCCCTTCCCTGGGCGGGAACATTTCATCATGTTGGGTTCCGTCTGATCAGAGAGTTCGGGGCAAGACTGGGTCTTTCCCTGCCCCTGACCATCATGGACAGGGAGGACCAGCTCGATATGATCAAGGCCATCATGGACACACGATTGGCCAAGGATTCGGATTTTCCAGCTGCATCGCTGATTCTCAATATCCAGAGCCTGGCATCAAACAAGCTCGTCTCCCTTGAGGAACTTCTGGGAGACAGATACCCCCATCTTTTCCGCCACCTTCCTGAACTTGAGGAAATCACGAAGCGTTATCTGGCCAGAAAACAGGACGCAAGGCTCCTGGACTACGACGATCTCTTGCTGTACTGGTACAGGCTTCTGGACGACCCTGAGATCCTGACTCTTCTCCAGGGAAGATTCCGATTCATTCTGGTCGACGAGTATCAGGATACAAACCCCCTCCAGGGGGCACTCCTTGATCGGCTTGCCCAGGGTCATCAGCAGATTTTTGCTGTCGGGGACGACAGCCAGAGCATCTACTCATTCCGTGGGGCCCATGTTGAGAACATGCTCTCGTTTTCGGACCGATACCCCGAAGCCGGAGTCTTCCGGCTCGAAACGAACTACCGGTCGACGGTTTCCATTCTCGATGTTGCAAACCGGGTGATCCTTCAAAACCAAAGACAGCTGCCAAAGGTTCTCAGGTCGGTTCTTGACCAGGGCTCTCTTCCTGAATGCGTGACATTTTATTCCGATGTCGATCAGGCACAGTACGTAGCCAAAAGAATCGCACAAAAGGAAGATCGGGGAGAGACCATGGGGGAAGTTTGCGTTCTCTACAGGTCGCATTATCTTTCCCTTTCGATCCAGATTGAACTGGCACGAAGAAGAATTCCCTTCACATTGACCTCCGGACTGCGCTTCTATGAACAGGCTCATATCAAAGATATTCTTGCTTACCTGAGGCTTATTCTGAATCCAAGAGACAGTTCGGCCTTTTCAAGACTTTTGCGCATGATTCCGAAGGTCGGGCCAAAAGCTACGGAAAAGATCCTTCAATGGCTGGCAGACTGTGATGATCCGATTGATGCGTTGTGCTCGATTCAGTCTGGAAAGGTTGTCACACCCAAGCTCGTAACCGGTGTGACATCCCTTGGAGAACGCCTTTCGTCCCTTCGTCAGAGCTATCTTGCAGGGACCAATTCGCTGGGTTACCTGGTCCGGGAGGTTCTTTCTCTCGGCTATCGCAAAGAGCTCTACGATATCAGGGAGAATCCCCAGGAACGGGAAGAAGATCTTGAAGCTTTTGCAAAACAGCTGGACAATCAGAGCGATCTTGAAAACTTTCTTGGAGAAATATCCCTGATCGAATCCTTTGAGGAAGCGGCGCTTGAGGGATCTGCTGTATCCGACAGGGTTGTTCTGTCATCTATCCATCAGGCAAAAGGGCTGGAATGGGACACGGTGTTTCTGCTTTCTGTTAATGAGGGACTTTTTCCATCTGAAAAATCCCTTGAAAGAGAGTTTGACCTGGAAGAAGAGCGTCGTCTTTTTTATGTAGCGGTAACGAGGGCAAGAAAAGAGCTGGTCTTGTGCGTTCCCAAATCGATACAGGGAAGAGGTCGCCATACGCCCCTGACTCCTTCCCGATTCCTTATCGAAGCCGGAAGCGAAAGTTTCAGCCATGAGGATTACGAACCGTGGTATTCCTGAAGATCATTGGAGTTTAAGGTTTTCAAACGATTTCAACTATATAAGGGAGAAGTTTTGAATGTCTTCCATTGACCGATTTGTCCATCTCCACGTCCATACCCAGTACAGTCTTCTCGATGGAGCCAACAAGATCCCGCCCCTGATGAAAAAAGTTCGGGAAACCGGCATGCAGGCAGTCGCGATGACCGATCACGGCAATCTCTTTGGCGCCATCGAGTTTTACCAGGCCGCCCGCAAGGAAGGAATCAAACCCATCATTGGGTGCGAAGTCTATATTACTCCGCGATCCCGCCATGAACGCCGGGAGATTCACTTTATGGGCGAAGGCCCCCATCATGGCAGAAAGATCAACAACGCCTCGTTTCACCTGATACTCCTCGCCCAGAACGAAATCGGGTACAAAAATCTCTTAAAGATCGTCTCCCTGTCTCATATTGAGGGGTTCTACTTTCGGCCGCGCGTCGACTTCGAGCTGCTTTCCCGCTACCACGAAGGCATCATTGCTCTCTCAGGCTGTCTCAAGGGACAAATTGCCTATATGCTCACAAGAGGAGACGACGAAACAGCCTATGCAACAGCAGGCGTTTTTCAGGACATTTTCGGAAAAGAGAATTTTTTTCTGGAAGTGCAGGCCAACGGACTTGATGACCAGGTCCGGGCAAACCGGGAAATCATCAAGATGGCCAGGGCAATGGACCTGCCCCTTGTGGCAACAAACGATTGCCACTACCTCGAAAGGGAGGACTCAACACCGCACGATATCCTCCTGTGCCTTCAGACCGGAAAAACACTTTCAGAGCCGAACAGGCTCCGTTTTGGATCAGACGAGTTTTACATCAAGACCCCGCAAGAGATGATCGAATCCTTCAGGGAACTTCCCGAGGCGATCAGCAATACACTCCATGTCGCGGACATGATCGATCTCAAACTTGATCTTCAAACGACACATATGCCGGATTACAAGATCGATGCGGGAGAGTTTCCTGAAATGTCCGTCAAGGATCTTTTCGTCCAGAAGACCCTTGAGGGACTTCTGGAACGATTTTCTGAATCTTCTTTTTCCGAAGAAGAGAAAGCCCTCTACAGGGAAAGACTTGACCTCGAGATCTCGGTGATTGCCCGAATGGGTTATGAAGGCTACTTCATGATCGTCTGGGATTTCATCAGGAAAGCCAGGGAAATGGGGATCCCTGTCGGTCCCGGCCGCGGCTCCGCCGCCGGATCGCTGGTCGCCTACTCGCTGAGAATAACCAACATAGACCCTATCCGATTCGGACTCCTTTTTGAACGATTTCTGAATCCGGAACGCGTGAGCCTCCCGGATATCGACATTGATTTCTGCATGAACAGGCGCGGGGAAGTTATCGATTATGTCGTAAAAAAATATGGAGAAGATCGGGTTTCAATGATCGCGACCTTTGGAACGATGGGCGCAAAAGGTTCGATCAGGGACGTGGGAAGAGTCCTCTCCATGCCCTATTCCGAAGTGGACAAAGTAGCCAAGATGATTCCGAATGCCCTTGAAATGACCCTGGAAAAGGCATTGGGAGAAAATCCCGAGCTGAAGTCACTCGTGGAGAAAGACCAGCGGATACAGGATCTCTTCACCCTTTCCATGAAACTTGAGGGAATTACCCGGCACAGCTCCATTCATGCCGCAGGCGTCGTGATCTCCAAGGATTCCCTTCTTGAACATGTTCCCCTGATGAGGGGAAGCGACGGGGAAATCGTCACCCAGTTTACAAAGGATGATGTTGAAAAAGTTGGACTGGTCAAATTCGACTTCCTCGGACTGACAACGCTGACACTGATCCAGGATGCTGTCCGCAGGATTCACGAGCGCCACCCCGACTTCTCGATCGAAAGAATTCCTCTCGATGACAGGGAAACATATGAGCTTTTGTCCCACGGAAAAACGCTGGGAATATTTCAGCTCGAATCCAGGGGCATGACCGATCTCATCATCAAGATGCAACCCGAAAACTTTGAGGATCTCATCGCACTTCTCGCACTTTATCGTCCCGGCCCGATCAACAGCGGAATGGTCGATGACTTCATCAAGAGAAAGAAAAACCCAAAAGAGATCATCTACGAACTTCCGGAGCTTGAACCGGTTCTGAAGGAAACCTACGGGGTCATCGTCTATCAGGAACAGGTGATGAAAATCGCCAACATCCTGGGAGGATTCTCCCTTGGAGAGTCAGACCTCCTGAGACGGGCGATGGGCAAGAAAAAGCCCGAAGAGATGGAAAAGATGAAGGACAAGTTTGTCCTTGGAGCCAAGGGTCTGGGCTTTCCTGTCAAAAAAGCTGAACAGATCTTTGATCTCATGGCTTACTTTGCAGGATATGGCTTTAACAAATCCCACAGTGCCGCCTATGCCCTTATTTCCTATCAGACCGCCTACCTCAAGGCCCATTATCCTCTCGAGCTATGGGCGGCCCTCTTGACGAACGCCCTCGATGACACCGAAAAAATCGGCGTCTTTCTGGTCGGTGCCAAAGATATGGGGATTACCGTAATGGCTCCGGATATCAATGAAAGTGAATTCGACTTCAGCCTTCGGGAAGGTTCCAGGATTCTCTTTGGACTGGGCGCGGTGAAAAATGTCGGAAAACAAGCGGTCGATGCCATTATTGAGATGAGAAATGAATCAGGGCCTTTCAAGGATTTTCAGGACTTCATCAGACGCATTGAAGGGAAAAAGGTAAACCGTCGAGTCGTTGAGGCGTTGATCAGGGCCGGTGTCTTCCGATCTCTGGGGATCAAGCGTTCCGTTGCAATGGAAGCACTCGACCCGCTTCTTGACTGGGCGGAAAAGGCAAAACAGAGTAAAAAATCGCCCATGGTGAGCTTGTTCAAGGAGTTTACCGTCGACCCGGAAACCCCTCCTGAACTGCCGGATATCCCCGAATGGGACGAAAGAACCCTGCTGAAAGAAGAAAGGGAGGCTCTGGGCTTCTACCTCACCTCTCACCCCATGGCGAACTATGGCGACCTGATCCAGAAGCTTTCCACAAAAACAACCGGAGAGCTTGATTCCCTGCCGGAAGGATCCATCATTGGCGTTTTTGGAGTTGTTTCCTCCCTCAAGATCATCCGCACCAAAAAGGGGGACAGGATGGCCCAGTGCCTTCTGATCGATCTTGAAGGATCCATCGAGGTTGTCCTTTTTCCGGACATTTTTCAGACAATAGAATCCCGTCTGGATGCGGATATTCCACTTCTTGTTTCAGGAAGTCTTGAAAGAAATGATTTCGGAACAAAGATACGTGCCACAAGAGTGGACACACTTGATGACATTATGAAAAATCTCTACTGTGCCGTTATCCTTCGCCTTCAGAGCGACGGCCTGTCGACCCAGGACATGCTGGACATGAAAGGGCTGGTGGATCGATTTCCAGGAAAAACACCGGCAATTGTCGAGATCGATATCATGACTGAACCGGCGTCATGCTGCTGGCTCGCGGGAAAGAAACTCCAGCTCAATCCGACAGACGAATTCATCCGGTCTGTCACGGACAGGTTCGGGGAAGGATCAGCGACCAGACTGGAAGTCCTCCCGAAGGAACTGAGCGATTTCATGATCCAGAAGCGCAGGGAAGAAGGCCGCTCTTTCTCGGCCTTTTAAACGAAAAAACTCAGGTTGTTTTTGTGGTTCCTTCCTTGTAGGGACCCATCTTCCGGAATTTTTCATAACGCTCAGAAAGCAACTCCTCGACACTTTTCCGGGACAAAATTTCGAAATCCCTGGACAGGATCAGCTTTATCCTGGAGACAACCACCGAGAAATCTTTCTGGACCCCGCCCGGAGGCTCTTCAACCATTCCGTCCACGATCTTGAGCCTCAAAAGGTCACTGGCCGTAATATTGAGACTCTGGGCCGCCTCGGGAGCCCGCCCTGCATCCTCCCAGAGAATGGCTGCACAAGCTTCCGGAGAAATAACCGAATAAATCGAGTTTTCAAGCATATAGACCCGATCGCCGACACCAATGGCCAAGGCGCCACCGCTTCCCCCCTCCCCGATGACAAACGAGATGATTGGCACCTTTATCTGGAACATCTCCATGATATTCCTGGCAACAGCTTCAATCTGCCCTCTTTCTTCAGCCTCAATTCCCGGAAAAGCGCCGGGGGTATCGATGAAGGTTACGATGGGCATCTTGAACCTCTCGGCAAGACGCATGATTCTCAAGGCTTTTCTGTACCCCTCGGGGTGGGGCATGCCAAAGTTTCTGGAAACCCGGTCCTTGAAGCTTTTGCCTTTTTGATGGCCAATGACGGCAACGGTCCTGTCCTCAAAACCTGCAATCCCCGAAACGATGGAGGGATCATCCCTGAAGCCCCTGTCGCCATGAAGTTCAACGAAATTCGTAAACAGCCGCTGGGTGTAGTCTAACGCCGTTGGGCGATCCTGCGCCCTTGCAATGACCACATTTTCCCAGATCGGATTACCAGTTTTCTCTGTTTTTGAATGAGTCTCCACAGGAGCTCCTTAGGTTAGTCGGTGAATTCTCTTTCGCGGAATCAACTCTTTCCCGAGCATCCCTGATCAGTGAAGATCAAGATGATTGGGTTTTCCAGGAAGCTGCATTGCGTCTCTCACGATACGTATCGTTTTTCTGGCCTCACCCCTCGCCTTTTCCGCACCTTTTTCAAGTATCAGATCCAGGTCTTTAAGATTGGCCTGGATTTTAGAACGCTTTTCCCTGGCGGGTCCGAGCACCCGCTCGATCCCGTCGCGCAAAATGGATTTGCATTCCATGCAGCCAATTCCTGCCGTCCTGCATCCTGTTTCAATGGATATTCTTTCTTCGGCGGAGGTAAAGACGCGATGCAAGTCATAAACGGGACAAACGTCCGGGTTCCCCGGATCTTTTCTTCGGGCTCTCTGAGGGTCTGTCACCATGGTCCTGATCTTTTCCCATATGACCTCCGCACTGTCTGTAATATAGAGGCAGTTGTCATAGCTCTTGCTCATTTTACGGCCGTCGAGCCCCGGAAGCTTCGGAGTCGGGGTCAATAACGGCATGGGCTCGGGAATCGCAGGGCCATAAAAATGATGGAACCTTCTGACAATTTCACGGGCCAGCTCAAGATGCGGCAACTGATCCTGTCCAACAGGAACATGGGTCGCTCGATAAAGCGTAATATCGGCTGTCATCAAAACCGGATACCCCAGGAACCCGAACATGGCGAGGTTCCTGTTTTCTATCTGCTCCTGCTGATCCTTGAAACTGGGATTGCGAGTCAGCCAGGAAACGGGCGTTATCATCCCGAGGAGAAGGTTCAGCTCCGCATGTTCCGTGACATCCGACTGGAGAAAGATCGTCGCCTTTTCCGGATCCAGACCAAGAGAAAGCCAGTCGATCAGCATCTCCCGGGTATTTGAGACGAGATTCGAAGTGTTTTCATAGTTGGTCGACAGGGCATGCCAGTCTGCAATAAAGAAAAAACAGTCATGCGTTTCCTGAAGGGAGATCCAGTTGTAGAGAGCTCCCATGTAGTTTCCGAGATGCATTCTTCCAGAAGGCTGTATCCCGCTTACAACACGTTTTTCCTCAAAAGGACTCATCTCTTCTGATTCTTTTGTCCTGGCCGCTGTTATCACAAACGATTCTCCATGATCTTTTCGAGATTCCTTCTCAAAAAGGGGTCTTTACGTTATTCCGGATTAGCTCCACCCAGATGGAAAAGGGCGGACGGATCATAAGCAAGGGTAATGATGGAACTGGTCGTAGTTTCGACAAGAGGCCACAGGGTTCTCGAAAGAATCCCCAGATAGGGATCGAGAATGACCAGGCCAAAGATGATCCAGATCCCGTAAGGCTCAACTCGGGACAGTGGTTCCGCAATAACATCCGGAAGAAGGCCGGTTGCAACCCTTCCCCCGTCCAGGGGTGGAAGGGGGATCATGTTGAAGAAAAACAGGACGATGTTGACCGTAATGGATGCCTTCATCATAGCCAGAAAGATCGGCAACAGCTCTCCCCACAAGGGAGATGTTGCCGTTAACGGAAGGGTTGAGAGAAAGGCATGCAGGATGCTCATCGAGATCAGCGCCATCATCAGATTGGACCCGGGACCTGCAAAGGCGACCAGAACCGAATCCCTTCTGTAATGGTGAAGATTTCTCATATTGATCGGGATGGGTTTCGCATATCCAAACATGAGCCCTGTATGTGACAAAAGGAGAATCAGAGGCAGAAGGACCGTTCCAAACGGATCGACATGGACAAGCGGATTTGCCGACAGCCGCCCCATCATCCTTGGTGTCGGATCACCAAGATAATCGGCAACAATACCATGTGCCAGCTCATGAAAAGTCACAGCAAAAAGGACCGGGATCCCCCATATGACAAGCTTGAGGCCCAAATCGAAAAGCCAGGCGAAACCAGAGTCAAAATGAAACAAGCCATCTCCAGAGTTATCGTATCGTGTCGACAGCGGATCCACTGTGGATCGGCTAAAACGAATCGACCCAGAACTGATTTTCCCGCTGCCAGTGCCCATCATTATACCCGAAAACACTCACCTGTTTCTCTGTCTGTCCGGATGTGTCCCATCTCATCCTTCCTGAAAGTCCATGGAAATTCATGATCTTCTTTATGGAATAAGCCGTCTGGGCAGATGTCTGAACCCCTTTGACCAGGGATGCGTCGATTATCTCGGCCGCATCGATGGCCTGAAGGGCAAACAGGTCGGGAAGATGGCCAAAGGTCTGATTGTATAATCGGATATCCGGATTTTCTACCGGGAGATCATTGGGCGAAAAAGCTCCCACGGCCTTGATTGTTCCAAGAATTGAGACATCGGGGATCGGGTCTCCTGTCATGAAAGTATCGTTTCCTATAATGAGCTGGTTCTGTATCCCCTTATAGGCAAGTTCCCTGAGAATCCTGGCATGGTGCCCCGATGAGTCGGGAATGAAAATGATCCGAAACGACGGAACAAAAAAGGATTTTTTGACATGACCGCCATCGGATGAAGAAAAGAGGACAAAGTGTTCACTCCTGTATCGAACCAGGTCCGGACTCAAAAAGGTGATCTCCGGGTTTTTCATCGAGTCTTTGTCGATTGCTATCGTCCGGCCAAAGGTTTTCATCGAATCGACCGCTGGCTGAATATCCGGAGCATCAGGATTGTAGGCAAGACCCTGGAGGTAATCCCCTCCCCCCTGGGAGAGCTTTCTTGAAAAAATTTTTTCAATAAAATGCCCATAGGGAACATCGGGATAAAGAGTCATGGCCGGATCTTTGGGAGCAATTGCCAGAACTTCCATTGCCGCCGCTTTTCCAATCATTGCAGGCATGGTTGCAACGCTTCTGATCCCCTTGAATGAAGATGGAGGGGACAGTGTTGGCGTAACGCAAACAAGACGGCCGGAATAAAGCCTCTTTTTCAGGATCATAAAGTCTTTCGGAAGAATCGGTCCGATACAGGAAACGATCCCTTCCTTGCGCTCAAGATCAGAAAAGCTTTTCAAGACTTGAGAACCTGAGTGGACAGTCTTGACAGAAGGAACCCATCGGTGAAAATGATGGGCGGAGTAAGCGGTGAAGACCCCCCTTAAAATGGAGCGAATATAGGGAGCGACAGGGTTTTTCACGAGATCCGGAATAATCACACCGACAGGACGCTGAGCGTTTGTAAAGTGAATCGCATCAAGCTGTTTCTGGGTCTTTTGAACCAGAGAAGATTCCGGGTAGTTCGCAAGAATGTGAATGTACTCCATTTCTGCCTGATCGCTATGCCCCGTCGATTCAAGTATTTGAGCTGACTTGAAAAGAGCAACATCCCCGGGGAAGCTCTCCGGAAAGCTCTCCCATATTTTTCGGGAATCGATGGAAGAGGTAACAGTCTCCATGATCATCGAAGTAATCAGTGACGCCATCCTGACCTGGTAATCGTGGCCCATTCCCGAACGAACAGTTGAAAAAAGGATGATCGAAGAAATGGGATCCGTCTTTGCAAGAATCGGTTCAAGAACATTGGTTGCCTGATAAATCCGGTTATCCCTGGCAAGATCCTTGTAGACCGGCAAAAGGTAGTGAACAGTTCCCAGATCGTTTTTGAGAACACTGTCGGCCATCCCGATGGAGTACATATATTCGGTCTTTTCGGACCGGGTACTCTGCGCCAGCACCTGTGATTTCAACAGGGGGAGCAGAAGGTTCAGGACAGAGGTGGCAAGCCCCATATGCCGATTCGCCTTCGCAAGGCCCAGATAGACACTCATGGGAACCCTGTTTTCCGGATAGTCCAAAAGGATATTTTCAAAAAGATTCTTCGCTTCGGGATACTTGCCATTGTGAAGAACATCCTGAGCCTTCTTGATTTCCATGGAAAGGGCAATATCGGAAACCTTCGGGAGGGGCTGGGTCGAAACACGGAATACCGGCACCTGGGGCATCGTTGAAGCGGGAACGCCCGTTTGGTCCTGTGGGTTGTCACCGGCATAAACAAAATGGGCAGGATCAAGAAACAGGCAAAGACACAAAAGCCCCGTTCCCCGCAACAAACGGAACTTACCTTTCTTCTCCCTGTTCCCGACTCTTTTTTTCAGGATCACAAATGGACCTTCTCTTCGTCTTTTTGAACTGGCTTGACTCGACTCTCCAGGCCCTGCTTTCCTTGGGAAAGCACGCCTGACGGATTCGCATCTCGTTGAAAGGGAGTAATAAAGACCAGGTTACATGAATGCAGCACTCTTTAGAGAGTACAGGAAGCTCGCACCGACAATCAAGAAAGGACACATGATTTTCCCGGAAAAACAGCCCAAATGGAGCACGATTTTGAAAAAATCCCTTAGTATTGGACACAAGCTTGTTTTTTTGTCAAAATCGTCATAAGTTAGGATACTGGTTCCATGGGGATCCATGCACTTCTTCATTTCTTCTTATTGGAGATCAACTTTCTTCAGCACAGGAAGGCGGTTCGGGATGTCAGCAAAAAAACTTTTAATCCTGCTTGTGGTCCTTTGTGGATTGATTGCCCCCGATTCCTTCAAAACAACCGGGAACTTTTTCTCTGTACCGGTTGCGAATGCATCCCCAATCACCTTTCTGACAAAGAT
Source organism: Nitrospirota bacterium (assembly GCA_021838765.1). The sequence goes on along the minus strand of JAKCCY010000068.1, from coordinate 2,064 downwards.
GAAGGTTGGCCTGCATCGTGATCATATACGGATTGTTCTGGTCCTTGATGGCCCCGTCAAGAAAGAATCTGTTGCCTCTCAGAATGGCCAGGGGGTTATCTCCCTTGAGGGAGTCATGCCCTCCCCTTCCCTCAAAAAAAACTACCGGCTGAAAAACAGGTATTCAAAAAAACTGATCAGGGAAATCACTGTTGTCTATAAACCCGGACATCGAACGACGGTATTGGTTGTCATGGAATCTTCATCGCTGGGTGTTCCTCATACGTTCAACCTTTCATCACCTTCCCGGGTTGTGATCGATTACCCTGTTGGCAAAAACTCGGCGAAAACAAATCAGACAACTCCTCCCGCACGACGTCATTCCCGGAAGACTGCTCCTGAAAAAAAGAATTCTTCCTCCTCCGGAACACAATCATCACAATCCCCGGCAGTTCAGTCACACCCCGGAAACAATGGCAAGGTCTACGTCATTCCCGGAAAAAAGCTGAAGGAAAAAAAGAAAGAAACAGGAACCTCGCTGACTCCGCCGCCCGTGGCGGTTGAATCCGGTTATGAGCTTCCCGTCAAGGAGCACCGGATGAGGATCGTCCTTGACGCAGGGCATGGCGGAAAAGATTGCGGAACGACTTCCGTAAACGGGTATTGCGAAAAGGATCTCGTTCTCGACATCGTCCGAAGGCTGGGCATCCTCCTTTCACAGGATGGCCGTTTCCATGTTTTTTATACACGGACAGACGACTCCTTCATCTCCCTTAAAGACAGAACAAGAATCGCAAACCGGGACCATGGAGACCTTTTCCTCTCTATCCATGCAAATGCCGATCCGGACCCTTCGGTCCGGGGAATCCAGACCTATCTTCTGACACTTCATTCAAAAGACAAAAGGGCCATGGCTCTTGCAAAACGGGAAAATGCCTCTCTCGGAGCGGCAGGAGATCTTGGAGCGATATTGCTGACATTAAGGATCAACCACAAGAAAAAGCATTCCATGGAACTCGCATCTTCCCTCGACAATGCGCTCATTGGAACACTGAGCTCGCATTATTCGGGAATAAGAGATTTCGGGGTCAAGCATGCACCGTTCTATGTCATCATGGGAACATCAATGCCCGCCGTCCTCACAGAGGTCAACTTCCTTTCAAACAGGAAAGATGCGGCGCTCATGGCACAAGGGAGATACCGCCAACGTGTCGCAGAGGGCCTGTATAAAGGGATTGTTGACTATGACCGCTGGGTTCACCCTGAGAAGATCAACCGGCTTGCCCGAGCCAGCATCCATCAAACCGACTGACCTGCTCTCCGGCCAGTCGGTTCATGATTTTGGAATACGGAAGACCAATATGATATGATGACGAGTCTTGGTTGATGCGGCCTTTTTTTTAAAGGGCCAGCCAGATAAATTCATCGTCATGAATGTTTCAGGATAAAGGGGATCGCAATGGATGAGCCCGAAGAAATTGATCTTGACGAACTGGAGTTGCCTCTCCATATTCCAAGAAAGAATGGGCCGGATTGTCCTTTTTGCGGGGAGCCTACTCTTTCTGTGGATGGAGACTTCGTTTGTATTGACTGTAATGGCACCTGGTATGGACCCAATATAGGATAGCAGATTGTCAGGGACCGGTTTCCCGACCGGTCCTTCCTTCTTACCCCTATTTCCACAAAAAGCCCCCGTAGCTCAGGCGGACAGAGCAGAGGTTTCCTAAACCTTGTGTCGGGTGTTCGAGTCACCCCGGGGGCACCAACAAAAACCCAGCATACAAGCCAAATAATCACATTCTCTTCAAATCAAATCATGACTTCTACTGACCTTCATTTGCCCCTTTTTGCCCCCTCAACACGGCAACAGCACGGCAAGAAAATCAACGATAAATCATGCCAGTTGTTGACTCCATGGCATTCGTTTTTCTTGCCGTGCTGTGCCGTGCTGTTGCCGTGTTTTTTGTCCTTTCTTCTCTCTTGTTGACTTTCGCTTTTGATAAGTTTAGCATAGTTTTTAATATATATGCGTTAAAAACAAACTTATATAATAAGTTTGTCGCAAAGTCCGGGAGGGATTTGCCG
>JAKCCY010000220.1 GCA_021838765.1 Nitrospirota bacterium | reverse complement strand
CATGACTGAAAGACCTCTGTCCATTTTCTCACCCATTATTGCTCCTATCAAAAAGTACTCCATCCCCATCAGGGAGCGTTGGGAAAAGTTGACCTCAAGAGAGAGAAGCCTTCTGGCCATCCTGCTCACTCTTCTTGCCCTCTATCTCATCTCAACTCTTTTGACATCCCTTTTTCTTGATCCCTATGAAGAAGCCATTTCTGATGAGGTGACCCTTAAAGAGGAGGTCCAAAAAGCCAGTCAGATCTCCTCCCATCTTCGACAGATACAGTCCTCCATCAATGAACGATCCCATCTGTTAAGCTCGGATAACGCGGGATTTTCCCTGATTTCCTACCTGGAACAGGAGGCGAGACATTCTCAAATATCAACATCGGTCTCCCAGATGACCCCCCGGAACCTCCCTTCCGAGGGAGGCTATCCATCCGTGATGGTCAGTTTGCACCTTGAAAAGGTGGATCTGGCGCATGTCCTTATCTTTATAGCCAGAATCCAGCGAGCACCGCATCTTCTCCGGATCACGCACATTTCCCTTGAGCGCAGATTCGACCAGCATGACCTTCTTGACGTGCGAATCGATGTACAGAGCATCCAGCCCTCATAAATCCGACGATGGGTTCGCCCTCGTCATGGTGCTGTTCATGGTTGTCCTTCTGACCCTTCTGGTCTTCCGGATCATCGACCGTGCCGAATCCTTCCTGAGAGAGTCAGAAATTTTCCATGACAACACACAAGCCTATTATCTCGCCCGCTCAGGAATCGAGGCAGGGAAGCTCGAGATTATCGGAAGCTCCCTCCAAGCTGTGAAAAGTGGACAGAACTACACCGGCCTTGATCAGCCCTGGGCAACTCCCCTGATCAATTTTCCCGTTGCCTCAAACATGTTTCTCTCCGGCATCGTCACCGATGAAGACTCAAAGATCAATCTGAATCAGATCTCTACCAACGGAATTCCCAATCTTCATCGAGTCGGACAACTTGAAAAGCTGTTCACGCTTCTGGGTCTTCCCATATCGGTCATTCCAGCCATTGAAGTCTGGGTTTCCGGAACAGGAACAAACCAGCCACCACCAGCAGGAGCGTATGCTTCACAAATTCCTCCATACAGACCCCATGGGGCACCAATGGATGTCCTCTCAGAGCTCCATCAGGTAATGGGGATGACCGAGTCGCAGTTTCAGGCCCTAGAACCCTATATCACAGCTGAATCTGATGGGGTGGTGAATCTGAATACCGCATCCGAAACGGTCATAGAATCTCTTGACCCTTCCATGACCCCACAAATTGCGGCCTCCATCACCCAGGCAAGACCGTTTCGCACAATGCAGGCCGTCTCCCAGGTCGTTCCTCCGGCCGTCCTTGCAAACATCCAGGGGGACATTACGATCGTCTCGCAAACATTCTCCATCTCCGCAGTCGGAACAACCGGAAATACCCGGCAGGCGGCAAGGGCCTACCTGACGGTCAATGGAAGTCAGGCTCAATATTTATCTTTTCGAGTAGGGGGAAACCGACTTCTTGGACAGATTGAATCCCTGATCGAAAGTGCGCCACAGTCTTCACAAACCACCAACCTCACGCTTCCCTCCCCTTAGACGAAAAGAGCTCTCGATCCTGGGGAGTGTCTGTGCAAGAATAAGATCTCAGCCCCATCAATCCGGAGGATCCCGCATGGAAGAAAACAAAGGAATTGGAGAGCTTTTTGATGAAGCTGAAACATTTCGGCTGACAGGAAAGCTGATCGACGCCATAGCGCTTTACCGTCAGATTCTGATCAGAATTCCCAATGCCCCTATGGTACTCCGCCGTTTGGCAGAGTGTCTGATTGAAAAAGGAGTCCCTCAAGAAGCGATTACTGCCTTGGAAGATGCCATAAGACTTGATCCCGACGAGCCCTCCCAATATCACACTCTTGCCGGTGCCCTGAGGGGGAGAGGAAGAATGAATGATGCCCTTCTTATTTACAGAAAGGCCGTTGATCGTTCCCCTGACAACATTACCTACCTTGTCGATCTGGCCTGGTGCATGGCTGATATCGGAGCCATGGGAAAAGATCGCACCATTCAGGAAAATGCTCTCGAAGTTCTAACAAAGGCTCATGGAATCAATGATCGGGATCCAGGAATATGGGACGGATTGGCGGGAATATACAAAGATCTTGGGGATCGGGCAAAAGCTATTGAATGTGTCAGGAAAGCGCTTGAGCTCGATCCTTATGACACTGACAGGATTGAACTCCTTGAAAGATTATCCACACAGAAGGCGCCCAACATCTGACTCCATCACCCCAAAAACCGAAATTGATTTTTGAAACAATGCTTACAATGGGGGTGAAGGAGAGAAATTCTGATTTTTTAAATCAGTATTCCCTCATGACACCTTACCTTTTTGCTTCGAGGAGCGGATAACGTTCCTTGACTCCCGATTTTTTCCGATTTTAAGGTCGCATTTTCACGCAGATCCCCCTTGCTGTTCTTTCTCTTGCTTGAAAAATGAAGGGAAAAGCTGGCTTATCCGCCTCACGTGACTCCTTCCCGGAGAAAAAGAGCAAAGCTTTTCTTCCGAAGAGCCTGAAAGGTGGATAGAATGTCAGGCGCCACCTTTAAAACGAGAGCTCCCGCATGTCGAACCACTTTTCCGGCAACCTGGTATAGCCTCCACCGTATCGTCTGAATCTGGGCATGGCCGAACTCTTCCTCCAAAACCAGGCCCCGGAATAGACAAAACAGGTTATAGGCCAAAACCCCGATTCGAAAAAAGACGGCATTGGCCTTCGTGTCTCCGCTTGGCATCCGTTCCATCCCAAACCCGGTTTTGAGATCCTTGATCCGGTTTTCAGAGGCATCTCCCCGCTGGTTGTACCAGTCGATGATCCACTCCGGGATTTCTTTCCGGTTGGTGGCCAGAACCCGGTATCGGCTTCCGGCGGGAGGCGCCTCCTCCGAAAGTCCTGGAAGCGAAGACTGAAGAGGTTTTCGGTGAACGATCAGCCGGAAGGCGTTGTTTGTCCTGTTCATGCAATGGACCGTCTCGGCGATCTG
>JAKCCY010000067.1 GCA_021838765.1 Nitrospirota bacterium | reverse complement strand
TGCCGGTTTTCCGGTGGCCATGCCGGAGGGGATCCACCCGTTCCCATCCCGAACACGGCCGTTAAGCCCTCCAGGGCCGATGATACTGCAACTGCAAGGTTGTGGGAAAGTAGGACGCTGCCGGAATTTTCTTTGGGTCTGTTCCCGTCCTCGACGGGTTCAGACCCTTTTTTTACTCTTCTGATTTTTCCCTTCCAAAAGTTTTTTAACGATGATTTGAGGCATCTTGTCGATGATCAAACCCCTATCGTTCCGGTAAAACATGAAAATGCCTCCTGACATCAGGTATTTCCTGATGCTTTTTATCCTGCTGCCGTTATCCATTCTTTCTTGTTCCCCCCATTTCCAGCCAGTTTCCCGCCATGATTCACACACTCTTTTTATGGCAATGGCAGATGATCCATCGACACTTGACTGGAATAAAGCAACAGACGGTATCAGCTTTGAGGTGATTACCAATCTGATGGATGGGTTGACGCGTTTTGACAAAAATCTCGTCGTTTCTCCTGATATCGCCCTTTCCTGGGAATCGGCAGGGAACAAGGACTATATCTTTCACCTTGATCCCAAGAGAACGTGGAGTGATGGGAAACAGGTAACAGCCTATGATTTCAGGGATTCTTTTCTAAGGCTCCTTTCCCCGGAAACAGCCTCCCCATACGCCTATTACCTTTTTGATATCAAAAACGCTTCCTGCTTTCATGCGAATAAGTGCACTTCTTCACAGGTGGGAATAGAGGTTCCCAATGCCGAGACGCTTAAAATACACCTCTCCCATTCGATGTCGGCCTTTCCCTCCTTACTGACAAGCCCGATTACGGATCCGATCCGAAAGGACCTGATCCAAAAATATAGGGACGGATGGACACTTCCAGGCCATCTTGTGACAAATGGGCGATTTACTCTAAAAGAATGGTGGCATGGTGACTTTCTTCTTTTGGAAGCACGAACAGATCTCCCTTCGAACACTTCGCTTGAAAGGATCCAGTTTCTGATCGTTCCTGAGTCGGTTACCCAGCTTTTGCTCTACGATCGCCATATCCTGGATATCGTGGGCGTTCCGAGTTTTTATGTGAAAAAATACGAGCATTCCCCGGATCTGCATCGGATTCCCCAGTTCAGCACGGTGTATTACAGCATGAACATCAAGCGTCCTCCTTTTGACAATCTTCATGTCAGGAAAGCTTTTGCCCTTGCTGTTGACCGCTCGGATCTTCGGGAACTTTTTCAGAATGCATTTCCGGTCTCCCGATCCTTCATTCCGAAGGGATTGTTGGGATATTCGGAAAATGCCGGTTACTCGTATAACCCCGACAAAGCCCGTGCAGAATTGGCGATTGCCGGTTATCCCGGAGGGAAAAACTTTCCGAGGGTTACCCTTATTTTTCCTTCCGGCACACAAAGCCGCATTCTGGCCGTTCACTTCCAGGAATCTTTCCGGAAAATTCTCCATGTCACGATCCATCTCCGGTCTCTTGAATGGAAAGCTTTCCTGGCAAAGCTTGATTCAAAGACTCCCCAGATGTACCAGTCCGGCTGGCTGGCCGATTATCCTGACCCCAATACTTTTATGACGTTGATGACAACCGATTCGGGAAACAACCGCACTGGGTGGGGGGATCCTCTTTTTGACCATCTGGTTCTTGAGGCTTCCCAATCGGCGAACGATGCTCTCCGTCAAAAATTGTACGAAAAAGCCCAATTCCAGCTTTTGAGAGCTGGAGTGCCGGTCATCCCTCTTTCGGAAGGACTTTCCAACATGCTGGTCCATCAAGATATCAGGGGATTCTGGCATGACCCTCTGGGAACGGATCACCTGGAACATGTGAGCAAGGTTCCGGAGTAAAAGATTTTTCGTTTTCTGATATGCAGAAGATATGGTATCCTCAACCGATCAGACCTCCTCAAGGCTATTGTATTTTGAAAGGAATCCCTTGCAGTCATTAAAGTCACTACCCGCCGCCGAGCGATTCGAAGAAGAGATCAGGCAGTTTTGTCTGACCGGACTCTCCGGAAAGGACCTTAGCCGTATCTCCGAGATTGGAATTGATCCTTTCTGGCAAAATGGGGTGAATGTCTATTTCTATGAAAGAAACATCTACTCTCCGATCGGCCAGAAAGAAATTGACGGGCTCCTGCTGACGGACAAGGGTGTTTTTGTCCTCGAGTGCAAGAATGTCATCGGAACCGTCACAGGAACATTGAACTCTGTCTGGAGTGCGGACAACCAGATGATCCATGTCCCTGGTCCGAGAAATTCCAACCCGGTCACGCAGATCAAAAGTCGAATAGGTCCATTGTCATCGTTTCTGAGAGAGAAGGGGATATCGCTTTTTCTCACAGGTGTGATCATCTTCCCTGATGAAGCCAACCTTGAGGGGCTTACCAAAAGCGGAACGCTTTCAGTCTCGGAGCCTCCAAACCGGGACCGTTCCTATATCATCACCAATCTCCACAAGCTTCCGGAGATCCTTGGAAATATCCACCCATCCTCTCCTCTTTCGCATGAGGATGCTTTCAAAATCGCGGATCTCCTTGGTATCGTCATCGCATCCGATCCCAATGATCCCGAGCGGATTCTCCGGTTTCCGGCCGGAGGATTTCCCGATATATCGCCTATTGCCAATCTCGAAATTCTCGATAAAAAGAGAGAAGCCATTTTTTCAATCCACCCGGAATATCGGGAAAACCCCGAATCACGGGATATTATCGATGGTGCATACAAAACTCTCCGGGAGTCATTTGAAAAACCGGAACCTCCGGCACTCCAGCCCAAAAAAAGCATTCGCTGGACCGTTGTCGGAGCGGTTTTCTTTCTTCTTGGAGGGCTTTTGATGGTCGGGGCCTTTCATCTGAACGGGAAAAAAATAGAGACAGCAAAGCTTGTCTCCGATGGCTGGCCTGTTCCAGGTACCAGCCAGCTGACTCCATACCAGTTGCTCCTCGAGTTCTATCACCAGCATCCGTCCATGACGCCGGACTATCAGATCCTCTCCCTGGGCTTGCCCATGGAACTCAGGACAAAAGCGAATCAGAGCCCCGACAATCGGAAAAATCTCGATAAAGCTCTTGACAACGAGATCAAGAAAATAGGGGTTGTCAAAACCTTTCCCCTGACGATTCCCGCAAGCATCGTCCAGTACGATTCCCATGAAAAGCTTTTTACCCTTTCAGGGCTTCAGGGTGTTCAGATGGAGTCTTCGCCTCAAAACTCCGTGCCTTCGTTTCTGGTGCCTTTCGGAGGGAAAATATCCATTGGAATCGCCCAAAAACTGCCTTGCAATTACTGTGACAGCCAGGTGTTGATCAAGAATTGGCCATTGCAGCCAACGCCTGGTCCAATGGGGCATCTTTTTTTCCGTTTTGCTCCGATATCCGGACTGAATCTCTCTGAAGTCCTCAAGCAAACACCCTGTCAGGGGTGCAGTATTCCTGTTCATATTCAGGTCCGGCTTGACATACTGCAAGTTGAAATCGGACGGACGAACCTTGGAAAACCAGTGATTTCATCGCTTGCGACTCTTTCGGAGATTGCCATTCGACTTGATTCGGACAACACGTTGCTTTTTGAAAAACAGTTTGCCAATGAATCGGGCCAATCTGTCCAAAAACCCGCAGAAGGCCCAAAACCGGATTGCCCCGGATGCTCCGGATCATCTCCGGCCCAATCCCTTTAGCCCAGGATTAATGGGGAAGCCAATGAAGCCAAGACGGATCAAGGATTTTGTCGCTGTTTTCAGCCTTCTTTTCCTTGGATCCTGCTTCCCCACCTCCGATTATTTCAATGCCCACCTGGCCTCATACAAGGGGGAGCCATCGACCTACCTTCTTCGGCGGCTGGGGCCTCCAACGACAACGCTCAAGCTTCCCCATAAACAGACTGTCTGGGCCTACTTTTCCGACTCGACCACCTATATCAGCAACAACCAGATGTCAACAGTCATGATGCCGCTAACATCATCCTGCCATTTCTGGTTTGTTCTTGACTCGGAGGATACGGTCAACAAGGTCGGGCACAAAGGGGACAACTGTCAGACGAGCCGTGATGGAACCAGTACGGCAGGGCTGAAGTTCTGGGGCGGAACGATACTCCCTCCTGCCCGCTGAAATCAGGTCCTCCGAAAGGGACTCCCTGCTGCTTCGGGATGAGACTAATCCTTGTCATCAGAAGCGGTTTAATGTATCTTTCTTCGATTGAGTTAATGATTCCGATTCCGACAATGCACTCCAATCGATGGGGCTGAATGCTGTAGATAAACAGCAGGCGATGTTCATTGTGTTTTCTGGCAAAAATGTCCACTATCCGCTTTAAGGAGCTTTCCCGAATGAAAAAACAGTATCTTTTGGCACCAGGACCAACCCCCGTTCCACCAGAAGTTCTTCTCGCCATGTCCCGTCCCATCATCCATCATAGGTCTCCTGACTTTATCCCGATCATTCAGGATGTTCGCAAGGATCTGAAATGGCTCTTCCAGACCGAACAGGAAGTCATTACTGTTGCAGGAAGCGGTACGGCAGGAATGGAAGCATCCATTTCGAACTTCATGTCCCCCGGGGACAAGATTCTGTCTGTGAATGGCGGAAAGTTCGGTGAAAGATGGGCCAAGATCGCCACAGCTTTTGGCGTGACGACCATTGAGATCAAGGTCAATTGGGGTGAGTCGGTCAATGTGTCCGAGATCAAGGCTCATCTGGACAAGGATCCATCCATCAGGGGTGTATACGTTCAGGCGAGTGAAACCTCAACCGGTGTGGCCCATGACGTCAAATCCATTGCCGAGATTACAAAGACCCGCGAGAATACCATTCTGGTCGTTGATGCCATTACCGCCCTTGGTGTCACCAATCTTCCCATGGACCTCTGGGGAATCGATATCCTGATCACCGGTTCGCAGAAAGCGCTCATGCTTCCACCAGGACTGGCCTGCATCGGCGTTTCGGAGAAAGCCTGGAAACATCAGGCTCAGGCCAAGTGCTCCCGTTTCTACCTTGATCTCAAGAGGGAAAGAGACAATCTTCTGAAAGATACCAATGCCTGGACTCCGGCCGTTACTCTTTGGATCGGTCTTGCGACATCCCTGAAAATGATGCGCGAAGAGGGTCTTGAAAACGTTTTTGCAAGACATGCGAAGCTTGCCCGTGCCACCAGGGAGGGTGTGAAGGGATTTGGTCTTGAGGTCTTCGCCAAGAATGCGCCTTCTGATGCTGTGACCGCTGTTCTGGCTCCGGAAGGGTTTGACGGAGAAGCACTTTACAAGAATCTTCGGAAACAATACGGGATCACCGCAGCTGGCGGGCAGGATCAACTGAAGGGAAAAGTTTTCAGGCTCTCTCATATGGGCTACTCTGATGTTTTTGACATCATCACAGCCATTAGTGGCGTTGAAATGGCCCTTTTCCGCATGGGATACAAGCATCCTCTCGGATCAGGTGTTGCCAAGGCCCAGGCCGTATTGATCGAGGACTAAAAACAAGAACATCCTATCGGAGGACTACCGTTGTCAGAAAATATCAGGGTACTTGTCAGTGATGCCATCTCTGAAGATGGGTTGAAAATTTTCAGGGAAGCCGGTTTTGAAGTCGTGGTCAAGACAAAACTGACCCCGGAAGAGCTTGCCGTTGAAATTGCAGGCTATGACGGTCTTGTCATCAGAAGCGGGACCAGGGTTACCAAGGAGATTTTAAAGGGAGCAAAGCGTCTCAAGGTTGTCGGACGGGCAGGAGCCGGACTCGACAATGTTGATCTTGAAGCGGCAACGTCACATGGGATCGTCGTGATGAACACTCCTGGCGGAAACACCATTACGACAGCAGAGCACACCATGTCCCTCCTGATGTCCATGGCAAGGCGCATTCCCCAGGCCAATGCCTCCAATCGGTCCGGAAAATGGGAAAAAAGCAAGTTTATGGGTGTGGAGCTTTTTCAGAAAACCCTGGGAATCATCGGAATGGGGAAGATCGGACAACACCTTACCCAGATTGCAAAAGGGCTTTCAATGCATGTTATTGCCTTTGATCCCTATCTGACCCCTGAAGTGGCGGAAAAATCGGGCGTTGTTCCTGTATCTCTCGATGAGATTTACCAAAAGGCGGATTTTATCTCCGTCCATACCCCACTCAACGCTGAAACAACCAACCTGATCAACAAGACCACTATTGCCAAGATGAAAAAAGGTGTTTATATCGTCAATTGTGCCAGGGGCGGAATTGTCAACGAGGCTGATCTTGCAGAAGCGCTCCTGAGTGGTCATGTTGCCGGCGCGGCTTTTGACGTGTTTGTTCAGGAGCCGGTTCCTGCCGATCATCCCCTGTTGAAGATCGATTCCTTTATCTCAACTCCGCATATCGGGGCGGCAACAAAGGAAGCCCAGGAGAATGTGGCGCTGGCGATCGCAGACCAGATGGTGGACTACCTTGCCAAGGGTGTCATTCGCTATGCGGCCAATCTTCCATCTGTCTCACCGGAAGAGATGAGCATCGTCACTCCTTACCAGAAGCTTGCCGAGATCATGGGGAATATCCTTTCCCAGATTTCTTCCTCGCCCCTGTCGAAGGTAACCATCGAATTTTCAGGAGAGATTGCTACTATTCCTACGGCGGCCGTTACGATTTCCGCATTGAAAGGGATTCTGTCTCCAATCCTCGATACCCGGGTCAATGAGGTCAACGCTCCGATCCTCGCAAAAGAGAGGGGAATCGAGGTTGTCGAGGTTCGCTCAACTCACAACGGAGATTACACGGGTCTCCTTTCGATCAAGATTTCTTCTGCAAATGATTCCCACCAGATTGCCGGTTCGGTCTTTCAAAAGAGGGATTATCGGATCGTTTCGATGGATCAATTGCCTGTTGAAGTCATTCCCGAACCAATCATGGTTTACCTTACCAATCAGGATCAGCCAGGTGTTGTAGGGGCGGTTGGCACCATTTTGGGTAACCACAAGATCAATATTTCAAGGATGCAGTTCGGTCGGGACTTCCCGGGAGGAAAGGCCATTTCCCTGATTGGCGTGGATGATGAAATCAGCCCGGCTCTTCTTGAAGAGCTTCGGAAGATTCCGAATATCCTTTCTCTCAAGATCCTCCATCTTCCTTCTGCCAAGGCATGAGCAAGATTTCGCAAAAATATCAGGCACCTGCTTCCCGTTTGGAAAAAAGAGGGCTGACTCCGAAAGGGGTTGGCCCTCTTTTTTCGGGGAATCCCACGTTCCGGCGGAAAGTGGCAGGGGAACTTCTCGACCTTTTCAGACAGAGAGGGTACCGGGAGATTGCTCTTCCTGCGTTTGAGTACCTTGATGCCTTAAGACCCGGAATCGATCCGGCCCTCCTTGAAAAGTCCTATACCATACAGGACCGGACTTCGGGGCATGTCCTGATCCTGCGACCCGATGCGACTGCCCAGATAGCCAGGCTTTTGGCTCATGCCATCGACTCGGGATTCAATGATTTGAGATTTTCCTACAGCACAACGGTGTTTAGACATGAAGACCACCATGTGCTTGAACGGGAACTTTTCCAGGCTGGAGTCGAGTATTGGGGAAATGGAAGCGTCTGGGGCGACTGGGAAATTATTCATCTTTGCCTGCAGGGAGCGCGAAAGCTTGCCATCTGGGACCCAACACTCGTCTTGTCTCATCAGGGGCTCCAAACAACAATTCTTGACCTTGTGGCAGAGATCGCTCCTGAAGTTTCAAGACAGGAAATATCAAGGCTGTTCTATGCTCATGACTCAGGCTCCCTTCACGAAATCATCCAGGGCGGAACACCTAACAAGATTCTTTCGTCCAGAAAGATAAAGTGTTTTTCTGAAACACTGTCATTTTTCCTTCGAAATGTTGTTCCTCTTCCCGAGGCACTCGCTTCCCTTGAGACCTTGTCGTCATGCTTGCCAAATGGCCAGGTCGACGCGTCTTTTCTCGCCCTTGTCAAGGAATGGACCCATGCTCCATCCGAGATTGTCCTCGATCTTGCCTTGGCCCCCGTTGGTCCATACTACAGCGGAATGTTCTTTCATCTTTATACTCCGGGGTCGACAAGGGAAATTGCATCGGGTGGGAGATACGATAAACTTCCTGCCCTGTTTGGGGCCAATATTCCGGCTACCGGATTTGCCTTCCATCTGAACCGGATCGATGACTCAAGCAATATCGGAAAAGAGGTTCGGGACCAGGGAGAAATCCACTTTCTCCTTCAGCCTGAAGATGCGGGAGCCTATCATCTGATCGAAAAACTCGTCTCCAGTCTGACGCCAAACCGGCAACCTGTCCGGATCCTTTATCCGGATTCCTTTCCGGGGAACAGGGAACTCCATCTCCTTGACCTCTCTTATTTTGAGAAATTTCCCAATGTGACCGAGGTCATCTGGAAGAAGGGCGATGATTTTATCTCTTTTTTGAAAAACGGGTCCTCTCACAGGATCTCCCAGACAGATCATTCTCCTTCACATGAAGACACTGTTCCCCAGCAAGAGCATCATCAAAATCCGTCCTGAAAATACAATCGGCACTCCCCGGAGCAATCATGAAAAATGTCAAAAAATCCGGCAATGAAGCTTTCCGGAATCTTCCTCAAAGCATAGAGGCGGAAAAATCGTTTTTAGGATCGATTCTTCTCAATAATGAAGTCCTTACCCAGATCGGTGACAACGTCAGGGAGGAGGACTTCATTCTTGATGCCCATCGGAAGATTTATCTGGTGATGAGGGAAATGGCCGAGATCCAGCATCCCATCGATCCTGTGACTTTGTCGGACCGTCTCAAGAAAAAAGGGTGGGACGGTCTGACAGGAGCTCCCCAATATATAGAAGACTTGAGCTATATCGTTCCGACAGCTGCCAACGCCAAGCACTACGCCAGACTTTTGACGGAAAAGGGGATTTACAGAAAGCTTATCCTGGCGGCTGAGGACATTGCTCAAAAGGGCTATGAGGAGACAGAGGAGGTCGAATCGCTTCTCGACCTTGCAGAAAGAAAGATCCTTGAAATTGGATCCCACAAGAACTCTGGAGGTTTTGTAAAGGTAGGGGATGTTCCGTACCTTGATACCCAGTTCAAGAAGCTTGAAGAGCTTCGTTCAAGGGAAATCGCTGATGCCGTCATTGGACTCCCCACAGGATTCATTGATCTCGACAGGATGACAACAGGGCTCTACCCATCGGACCTGATTATTGTTGCCGGTCGTCCTGCCATGGGAAAAACGGCATTTGCCATGGGTATTGCCCAATACGTCTCTTTTGATCTCAGGCTGCCTGTTGGAATCTTTTCCCTGGAAATGTCCAAGGAGCAGCTTTTCATGCGTCTCATCAGCTCACAAAGCCGGGTCGATGCCTGGAAGCTTCGTACCGGCCAATTGCCAAGCGATGACTGGCGAGCCGTTATGCAGGCATTCGGTGAGGCCAGCGATGTGCCCCTTTTTATTGATGATTCGGGGGACCTCTCCGTTTATGAGCTCAGGGCCAGGGCCAGAAGGCTCAAGGCGCAAAATAAAAATCTCTCACTGATTGTTGTGGACTATCTTCAGTTGGTGAAGGGTTCCCAGAGAACCGACAATCGGGAACAGGAAATTTCCGAGATCTCCCGTTCGCTTAAGGCATTGGCGAAAGAGCTCAACATCCCTGTCATTGCGCTTGCCCAGTTATCCCGATCTGTCGAGAATCGCCCAAAGGACAAGAAACCCATTCTTTCTGATCTCAGGGAATCTGGCGCCATCGAGCAGGATGCGGATATTGTTCTTTTTATCTACAGGGACGAGGTTTATAACAAGGAGAACCTCGACAACAAGGGGAAGGCTGAGGTCATTATCGGCAAACAGAGAAACGGACCGATCGGTTCAGTCAATCTTGCCTTTCTGGGCCATTGCACAAGATTTGAAAACCTCGCTTACGGTTACGACAATATGGATGGGGGAGAGTAGCTCAAAACCCGCCGACAGAAGAGACGCTGCCCCCTTGAGTCTGCATCACCGTCGACAAAGGGATCGGAACGACGTCCGTAAATGTTTTTTCTCCATTTTTTCCTGCTCTTACCTTGAGGACAATCTTGACATAAACGGGAAGAAGATGGCTCTGCATGGAATTCCACTGGTTCACCCATTCATGGCTGTCAAAATAGAAAAGACGCAGGGAGAGAACGTGGTGAAGCAGGGGTTCGGCCTGGACGGCTTCGGTTCCATAGCTTAGGAGGTTCGTGTCCTGCTCATGGGCCAATACATATTCCCCTGGCTTCTTTTCCGGGAGGAGTACGTACTGAACGCCCATCAGGTGCGAGACGGGAGCGTTTTGCATGAGTCGTGTCTGTCCCAGGGAGGTGAAGAGCAGCGTGTCGGTCTCCTCATCCCCGGCACTTTGAGGATTTCCGATAAAGTAGGTGAGGGGATCATTGGGATTGATGTAGGTTGAAAGAATTTCTCCATGAATGCGAAACAGGGCGCTTTGGACATTTTCATAGATCCTGTTCCCTTTATTTGCAATGGACATAACTTTTTGCGTGCTCTCAACGGCTCCGAACAGCAGTCCAAGAATCATGGCAAAGATCATGAATGCGACAAGAACTTCGATCAGGGTAAATCCGCCATCGACACAGTTTGTTTCCTTTCCTGAAAGGCAGCCTTGGGGCTTATCCAGCATCACTGAATACCGGAAATATAGGAAACGAGAGTGACCACAATCTTTCTCTTTCCCGACTTTTTCGTGATTTTAACCGTTACCTGTCGAATAATGGGCAATGGAGATGCGGTGACAATTTCTTCCCAATGGTAGTCTTTGTGTTCTTTTCCAAATCCACCTGACACGTCTCCGACCGGAGCAAACCCCTGGCCGACAATCTCGGACATTTTCCTGTTGGCAAGAACGGTCATCTCCACTTCGTCCCGCGCTCTTTCATCAAGTTTTACGGCATTTGTTCTGATTGCAAGAAGTGCGATGGCCGCAACGCTGAATATAAATAAGGCCACCATGACTTCGATCAGGGTAAAACCACCGTCATCTGATTTCCGCATGCTTTTCATCCGGCTCCCATGAAAGCCCCGCTGCCTGCTCCTCCAGGCAACAACGGGGGCAGGGAAGGAACCTCCACATCGCCCTTGAAGACATGCGTGCGACCGTTGACCGGATTGACGGTGATCGTCATGGAGTGGGCATGTCGGTCCGACAGGTGAATGGTTGTTGGTTCGACAGCTCCCGTTGGAAAAAATTGGGTAAAGGTTCTGCCTGATTCGACCCTTCCCTGATGAAGTGTGTGTATTCGGGTAAATCGGACCTTGGGTGCAATGCTCCAGACCGAGATGCCCCTTATCGATACTGGTTTTAATGAGCCATCGGGTGCCATCCTGAACGCAGAAACGGTTCCCTTGTCCAGATCATACTTGAGGCGGAGAACCTGTTGTCTTGAGATGGCTTCCCAGTAAAGCGCCCTGTATTCTCCGGCGATTTTCAGGGAAACCTCTCTGAGACCTGGTGTTTTCTGGAGTTTCAGATGAGGTGAAATAATGGCGACGACAATACTTATGACAAAAAGGACCACAACGATTTCGATCAGTGTCCAGCCAGAGTCTTTTTTTGAAAGTGATGACGGAGCCAAATCCGGACTTTGTGGAAGCATTTTCTCTCTTTCAAAAAACTGTTCTTTACTGAAGCTAGTCTGCTATCAGGTGTGTTTCTCTGTATTATGACATTTCCGGAATCCTTCCAGATACTCCCGCGGGCGATAAAAATCAGGCTTTATCGAATCGCGATAAACAATCCTGCCTCTCTGGTGTCGTAATTGAACATCCTGAATGTTTGTTTTAGAATTGGTCTATGGATGAAAAAACGATCTTGCGTACAGGTAGAAACTGCAGTTTCTCAATTATTATTGAGTTGGTCTTTTTTGCGGTCAAAAAAAGTGAGGTTTTCGACAACCACGCACTGAGCATTCTTGAGACGATCTTCAAGAGTGTTTGCAGCGATTTTGACGCGAAGCTCCTTCAAATGAGGGGAGAGCCGGACCATGTTCATCTGCTTGTGGAAATTCCTCCTAAAACTGCTGTCTCAACGCTTGTCAACAGCCTGAAGTGTGTTTCGAGCCGTCTTCTGAAAAAAGAGCGCAAGGATCTCTCTGACCGGTACTGGAATGGGATGCTTTGGTCGCCAAGCTATACGGCTCATTCGCATTTGGGGTGTTTTGGCAAAAAACTTGATTGCCGCTCAGAAGAAAACCCCATATAGAAACTGGTCTGCGATAAAAACGTTACGGTTTTCATTGTTGTTAATCTGTTTAATGTATGGAGAGTGAATTGATTCCTATGAGTGTTTTAAAAAAATGCAAAATCCGGATCGCATACGTTTCACTTGAACTGCTTGCCCTTTTACTGGTTCTCTCGTTTTCTCCTCTCCATCCTGAAAGAGCCGATGCTGCATCGCCGTCTCCGTCAAGCGCATTACCTCCGCAGACTTCTTCGGCTCTTCTTTATCAGGATCCATTTACACCGGAAGAAGATGCCAAAGATGGCGCCATCAATGCGAATGGCTACAGGGTCATTTTTTTCCCCCAGGGTGATGTGTTCACACCACTTCTTGCGGATCCAAGACAGCCTACGAGCAATATCAGTTATTTCCTGGGATCAAACAACCGTTATGGGCAATTCGACGGGACATTTGGTGCGGATATCGGGATTATCCGATGGGAAAGCGAAATATCCGGGATCAACAAATCGATCCAGCTCGGTGTGATGGGCGCAGCGTTTTCAAGATTCGCTTTTGTTCAGACGGCAACGTTTCTTGAAAGCACCGATTTCATTATTGGCCTTCCGATCACGATCAGATACAACAAATTCTCTGCCCGGATCTTTTTCTATCATGACAGCTCGCACACCGGATACGACTACACCACGTTAATGAATCTCAACAAGAATACGGACTATGGGCAGGAGCTTCTCCAGATCATACCATCGTATGATGTGACCCGGTATTTCCGGATCTATGGAGGGGGTGCCTATCGTGTCGTAGGTCTCGGGTATTATCCTTCCGCTCAGGATTCCCTGATCGGGCAGGCAGGATTTGAGCTCTATGCACCTGAATGGAAAGAAGCCTACTCAAGAGCCTATATGGCGGTCAACATTATTTCCCAGGGGATAAACGGATATACCCCTTCAGAGGATCTGCAAATCGGAATCCTGACCCATCGTCCCGCTTCCTGGGTACAGTTCAGGACTGCCATTGATTTTTATAACGGTTATTCGCCAATGTATGATTTCCCGTTCTTGAAGGAAAATTATGTCGCGCTCGGAGCCTATTTTGATTTTTAGCGTGTTTAAAAAAATTTCAGTTTTTAGGGACAGTTGACAGATAGATTTTATCCTGATAAGTTAGGACCGTGGGTTTCAAGAAGGTGTGGTTTATTTCAGGATTGTCTTCATGACGGAATGAATGGCCGCAGCTTGAAATTGGAGCTCGCGGTTTTTTTTTACTGCGGGACGCCCACATTTACTGACCGTTGGTTCATATCAAGGAGGAACACGTAATGGCAAGAGGACATGTTAAGTGGTTTAATGCAAACAAGGGTTATGGCTTTATTTCCCAAGAGAACGGTGAGGACATTTTTGTTCACTACACCGCCATCGGTGGGTCCGGATTTAAAACCCTTGAAGAAGGTCAGCTTGTGGAATTCGAGATCCAGAGTGGGTCCAAGGGACCTCAAGCCGCTAATGTGACAAAGGTTAACGCCTAATTCACATTTGCTAAAACCGCCGATAAAGAACGTGTGGTTTTTGGCTTGTTGCTCCAAGCATCTTGAGTGAATCGTTCAAGCTCTTTCTTCAAGTGCTTTGATTGGTTAGGGATGGATCTCTAGGGACAAAGGTCATAATAAATCACTGATTCCATTGGCAGTTCTTAGATTTAAGGAGGAGGGGAAACCCTCCTCCTTTTTTTTACCTTTCAATCCCCTTCAAAGGGGCGAATACCGAGCTTCTTCATTTTTCGCCACAGAGTGGTTCTGCTCATTCCCAACATTTCTGAAGCCCTTCCAATTTCTCCTTCTGCAGAACGAAGAGCCTGGATGATCAGCTCTCTTTCGCTGGCCATCTCCTCAAGATCTTCCATCTCGCCACTTCCGGACAGATCCTGGATAATGGATTTGAGCTCTTCCTTGACCCAGCTTACTGGAACCTTTTCTCCTGATGAAAAAGAACCCAGCATATAGTCCAGAAATGAGAACAGCTCCCGAATGTTGCCCGGCCAGGAATAGGACTGGAGGGCTCTCATGGAATCCGTTAAAACAACTGGAGGAGGGGTCTTGTTTTCATCTTCCCATTTTTGAAACTTCCAGCTCACCAAAGCTGGTATCTCATCGAGTTGCTCACGAAGTGATGGAATCCTGATGGTCTTTCCGCGAATCCGGTAAAAA
>JAKCCY010000066.1 GCA_021838765.1 Nitrospirota bacterium | reverse complement strand
CGGGTATGAAAATTTCCCCAGCCAATATTTTCCCCGGTTCGATTGATGATGGATGGCCTCTCCATCAAGTCCTGTTCCGACCATTAAAACAAAAGGACGATTGTCGGAAAGTCCGGGATAGAAGGCTTTGGTTGTATAGTGTTCCGGGGTTTTCAAGAGGTCGGAAGAGCTTTGTATTCCAAGTACATACCTTGCGAAAAGATTTCCTGTACCGATGGGCAAGACGCCAACGGGGAGTTTTGCATCTAACAGATCCGGCAAGAGCCGGTTGAGCGTACCGTCCCCTCCGCCCACATAAATATAGTCACCGCCCGATAAGATTGCTTTCTGAAATTGATGTTGGCATTGGTCGGCGTTCGTTGGATCGATTGATACATAAAACCCTTCAGGGTAGAGAGCCCGAAAGAGATTGGCCATTTTCAGGTGTCGCCATTTGAGGAAAGCTGGTCCTGATCCCTGATTGTGAAGAAAAATCGGGCGGGTTGGTCTCCGCCCAGATTCTTCCTTGGTCAATGAGGACCAGGTCCTGCGGGAAGGAAGACTCTTTTGAGTCCATCGGGGAGGTTGAACTGGCTGGTGCTTTCCGGCTCAACCTTGACATTTGAGATCCTTGAATCCTCGACTTCTGTGGCAGGAACCTTTGAGAGGTCATAAAGTCCGATGGCGTTTAGCATTCGGGAAATGAAGCCGGCTTTGTAGGCCGTTTCCTTGTGGACAAGGAGAGAGATGGTTGTCGACTCGTCTTGACGGATCTCTTTTTTATCGATTTTCCGATCGAGCAATACGAGGTTTTTCTGAAAGGATTTCAGGATCTCGATTCCTGGAATGGTTTGGGTTCGGCAGATTTCAATGGTCTGGTCACCATTGATCATGCCAACGACGACGCCCCTGAATTTGTGAAGGAGCTTTTCATCGGTGCAGGCAATTCCCGAGACCATTTCCGTGTGTGGTTTTTCCAGGATCTTGTCTCCGGGATTCTTTCCCGAGTGTTTCCCGAGAAGGTCCGACATCGACTGATAGGACAGGACATGGTCGAGAGTATCCTGGTGATAGGTCTTCTTTTCCGGATCAATGGCATAAACCAGACCTGCATCGGTTCTCCAGATAAAGATCTGGGATCCGGAAGCGGTCGTCTGGTCGATGCGCATCATGTTTGGGGTAATATGGTAGGTGATGGTTTGTGTGACGGGCTTGTCTTTTCCCTTCTGGTCGGATATGGCAAGGGTCCAGGAAAGGGTTTGGGTATCGGGTGAGGCCATCGCTACCTTGAAGGGCGTGAACATTGCCAGCGAGACGACTGTTCCGACAGCGAAGGCTCTGGTATGGCCGGATATCAGTCTGGACAGTCCATGCGGCATTGAAGGGGCGTTCTGGAAGATTGATTTCAAGGAAAAATCCTTTCCGATTCTATTGTTTGGTGTAACAGGCCATGATGGATTCCCCAAGGATCCGGCACATCCCGGTCCATTCTGCCATGGATACGGACAGTGGGGGGAACAGGTAGGCAATATGCCCCAATGGACGGATGATCAGCCCTCGTTCATGGCAATGCTGTCTGAGCGCCTCCATCTTATCAGATGAGAAGGGTGTCTCCCCAGCATAAAGGTCCATGGCAACGATGAGGCCGAGCGACCGAAAATTTCTGACCCCGGGATATCGGGTTGCCAGTTCGGTGAAAACCTTTGTCGCAACAGCATTTTTTTCCCGAACGTCCCTGACTGCCTGCAAGTCTTTCAGTTGGGAGAGCGTTGCTCTTGCGGCAGCGGCTCCGAGCGGGTTGGCCGTAAAGCTGTGACCATGAAAAAAGGCTCCGGGAGATTGTTTGACGGATTCATAAACCCGATCTGTCATGAGGGTTGCTGCCAGCGGGAGGTAGCCTCCGGTCAAGCCTTTCCCCAGGCAGAGAAAGTCGGGGGAGACCTCTTCGAGGTCGCATGCAAACATGGCTCCTGCTCTTCCGAACCCGGTTGCAACTTCATCGGCAATCAGGGGAATGTCGAGTTCAAGGGTCAATTCTCGAATCTTTTTGAGATATCCCGGCGGCCAGACGATCATGCCGCCTGCAGCCTGAAGCAGGGGCTCGCAGATCACGGCGCAGGTTTCGTCACGATGAGCTGTCAGTATGGTTTTGAAAAGATCGAAACATTCCATATGGCAGGACTCTTTTTTAAGACCTGATGGGCAATGGAAACAGTCCGGGGCGGGAACTTTGATGGAGGGGACGAGAATCGGTCCGAATTCCTGGTGGAATCGGTCGATTCCTCCCACACCGACGGCTCCGAGTGTATCTCCATGGTAGGCTTGAGAGAAGGACAGGAAGCGGGATGGACGTCTGCTTTCTTCTCCTCTTGGTGTCGAGAGATAGGCAAGTTTCAGTGCGGCCTCCACCGCCGTGGAGCCATTGTCGGAGAAAAAGACCTTTGTCAGACCGTTGGGAGCGATGTCGAGCAGTTCTTTTGCCAGGCGGATGCCGGGTTCATGGGAAAGTCCCAGAAATGTAGAGTGGGCCCATTGTTCGAGCTGGTTTCTGATGGCCTGATCAATCGCCGGATTTTTGTGGCCAAGGAGGTTGACCCAGAGGGATGCTGTCCCGTCAAGAAAGCGGTTGCCTTTTTCATCGATGAGATAGCTTCCCGATGCTCCGGTGATGATGGGAAATGAATCCTGTTCCCATCGGGACAGGGGAGTGAAAGGGTGCATGATCGTTTGCCGATCCATATTTCGGAGCGATTGGATCAGTTTTTCGTCCGGCAGTGGCGTTGTTTTTAAGTCACCTGTTGCCGAAGAGGTTTCTTGAAGCTTTTCTCTTTCTGACATCGGTATGGGAGTCCTTTTTGATGAAAAACAGACTTTATCTTTAACGTTAAGGGAATATGGGGGATGGTTGTCTCAAAATCATATGATTTCATCATAGCAGATTTTGGGAAAATGAATTCTTCTTGATGCAGGTGAATCTGTTTCTCCGTCCGGCATCAAGGTTGGGTCCTTTCTTCTCTTTTGCTATACTCCCTCATTGGATTGCGAGGGATTCACCCTTAAAAGTTGACGATTTGCGGTCCGGGACCCAGGCGATTGTTCTTCAATAGAGCGAGGAAGTGCTCCTGGGTCGTTTGTCGCGTCAGCATGTTCGGGATCTGCACGGAGAGATCCGGTTTTCGAAGGGCATGGCCAGACCTTTGAGGTCTCTGGTGATGACTCTGGTCCCGGGAGATCTCCACGAGTGATTTCAGTTCTGACCAGCCTTTCTGGTCGGAAGTCCTGTGTCACCCTTTGGGCAGGCTTTTCTCCCGGAATTTTTTCTTCTTTTTACGATAAGGATTATTAGTTTGAGTGAATCAAAATCGGTGCCGGATGTTCTGAGTCCTCCTCATCCCATGTTTCAGCCTTTTTCCCAAATGGTTCTGTCATCGCGATACGAATCTGTCCTTCTGTTTTTTTTGTACCTTCTGATCTTTAATCTGAGCTTTTCAGAAGCGATTAAGGAAATCTCGCTTGGTATCTCGGTTTTGATGGTTATTCCCTGGGCGATATTGAAGTCGGATCATTCCTATTGGCGGCGTTTTTTCAGGATGACCTGGCCTTTGTGGTGTTTTTTGAGTGTTTCTCTTCTGTCCGCACTGAATTCGATCAATCTGTTCCAGGCGATGCGCGGATTCTGGGGGGATCTGATGTCCATTTTTGGACTTCTGCTTTTCTGGTCGGTCCTTTCGTTTGGGAAAAATCCCTTACAGATTGCCAGTCGGAGCATTCTGGCTATTTTCTCAGGGGTGATCGCCGGTGGAGTTGTGGGTGTAACGCTGCTAGCCATGAAAAAAATAGATTTTCTCGGGATCATGAATCTCGGTGATAAAAACTCAACTGCCCAGTTTCTTTCTTTTTTCATGATACTTTTGATTATCTGTTTTTTTAAACGGGCAAGGCTGAAATTGTCGCCGGCGGTTTTTATCTTGGGATTTCCTCTACTGATTCTATTTATTCTTCTCTGTCATAGTCGGGCCTTTTTGATATCCTTGCCCGTTGTGGCTTTTGCCATCTTCTATCTTCAGGGATCTCAAAAGGTCTTTTTCAAAGGGTTGGGAGTTGTTTTTGCTGTTATCATGTTTCTGTTGGCGATCCCGATTGTGAGAGGGGAAATCCTGACAGCTCTGGCTCCTGGCCACGATGGTTCCTTCATCTCTCGATACGATGCTTGGAAAGGGGCGATTCTCATGTGGAAGACCCATCCCCTTTTAGGAATCGGTCCGGATAATTTCCAGATGAAAAACATTCATCGGATTTACCACCTCCCTGATTTTGCTTCCCATGGCCATAATTTCTTTTTTAATCTCTTGGGAGAGTACGGAACATTGGGTGTTGTTTTCATGATTCTATGGCTCTTCTTATGGGGATTTTATGCGTTTTCCCAGGAGAGAAGGCATCTTGATCCTGTTTTTGGAAAGGTCTTGTTTGTTGGCGTTCTGATCAATCTCCTTATGGCGGGGATGGCCCATCCTATCTGGGGCGGGTCGGGGTCACTTCTTCTGATGCTGATCATGTCACTTTCCCTTTCCTCATGGCAGGAGCGAGGGGAAGAGTCTGGCAAATCCCATGGGCTACATGACTCGGGAACTCCCGATATCGCTTTTTCAAAACTGGAACGGAACCCTCTGATATGAAAAAACTGACGCGATCCATGATTACCCAGATGCTTTTTCTTGTTGTCACCGCGGTGGCGGGAATCTATGTCTTCACGGTCATCAGGGAAGATCCATGGCCGGTGGGTCTTGGGATCGGGATGGCGGTCGGCGGATCGGCGATCCTGGTCCAGTATCTTTTCGGCAAGTTCCCCCTGAGGATCGTTCTTGGCGGTCTTGTAGGACTTTACGGAGGGCTGATTGCCGGAGGTCTCCTGACCTATTCCACGGGGACACTCTTTCACATGTCCCTTGAACAGACCGCTCCGATGGATGTCTTCATCGGTCTGATCATGGGCTATTTCGGCCTGATCACCGGAATCCGTGCCGGCCGGGAGTTTCAGCATGCCGGATCAATCCTTTCATTCTGGCTCGAGGGATACCGGGCCATTCCTCCAAAGATCCTTGATACCAGCGTGATTATTGATGGTCGCATCGCCGATATCTGTGCGACCGATTTTCTTGAAGGGATCTTCTATCTTCCGCAGTTCGTCATTCAGGAGCTTCAGTATATCGCCGATTCCGCCGACGGCCTGAAACGGGCCAGAGGCCGCAGAGGTCTTGATATCCTGCACCGGATGCGCTCCATGAGCCAGATCAAGATCCAGATTACTGATGAAGATTTTCCCCACATCAAGGATGTCGATGCCAAACTTGTGGCACTGGCCCGACGGATGAAAGCGCGGATTATCACGAACGACCTGAATCTTAACAAGGTGGCTGAACTTCAGGGAGTCAGGGTCTTGAATATCAACGATCTTGCCAATGCGGTGAAACCTGTGGTCCTTCCCGGTGAGGTTATGAAAATCTACCTGGTGAAGGAAGGAAAAGAGTTTGGCCAGGCGATTGCTTACCTTGATGACGGGACAATGATTGTCGTCGACAATGCCCGGAAATCAATCGGCAAGAACGTGGAGGTTTCAGTGACCTCCGTGCTTCAGACTTCCGCCGGAAGAATGATCTTCGGCAAACTCCGGGATGACAATGAATCCCGTCAGGAATAGCCCTGTTTTGAAAAAGCTCACCATCCTGATGGCGGCGGGAGGCTCGGGACTTCGAGTCGGAACTCCGGTCCCGAAGCAGTTTTTGCTGCTTTCGGACAAGCCGATGTACTGGTATTCCCTGAATCTGTTTCTCAAGATGCCCTCTGTCGACCGCATTGTTGTGGGTCTTTCTGCGGATCGGATCCCCCTGGTCAAAAAGGACCTTGAAGAATATTTTCCAGGGGAGATTGCCTCCGGCCGGATCCTTCTTTTTGAGGGAGGGAAAAGGAGGCAGGATACCGTTTACAAGGGCTTGCTCCTTCTCGATGATTTGCCTGAAAAACCCGAATATCTTCTTGTGCATGATGCGGCAAGGCCCTTTCTGTCGCAGGAAATCATGGGGCGGCTCATGGATTCCCTGTCGGAGAAAACGGCGATAGCGGTGGGAATACCTTTGGCGGATACCCTTTGGAGGAGCCATTCTCCGTTAACGGCCGGAAGGACTGAACCCGGGGCAACTTCCCCGCACATTGAAGAACTCGTTCCCAGGGATCATCTCTATCGGGCCCAGACGCCGCAGGGAGCGCCTTTTTCCTTTTTTCTCGAGGCCAGAAGGAAAGCCCTGGAGTGCGGGGATCCTGATTTTACCGATGAAGCCGGACTTTTGCTCTGGGCCGGATTTCCTGTAAGAATTGTTCTGGGATCGGAAGACAACAGGAAGGTCACGACGCCGGAGGATCTTGTCTGGGCTCAGAAACGGGTACTGGAGAGCGTCGGCAGTTTTTAACTCTTAAGGAGAGACGGGTGAGCGGTTCTGAAGCTGAAAAGGATGAGAAGACAAAAGTGGCGGTGCGTTATCCGAGGGTCGGACAGGGGGTGGATGTCCATCCCTTCGAGGTCGGGAGAAAGCTTATCCTTGGAGGGGTGCATATTCCCTTTGACAGGGGGCTGATGGGCCACTCGGATGCCGATGCGGTTGTCCATGCCTTGTGTGACGCCCTTCTTGGATCGTGCGGGCTGGGAGATATCGGACGCCATTTTCCTCCTTCGGACCCCGCCTATCGGGGAATGGACAGTTTGTTCTTTCTGACCAGAATCGTGGCTCTCGTCCGGAAGAAAGGCTATGCCCCGTACCAGGCGGATATTACGATCCTTGCGGAAAGACCCAAGATGGCGCCCCATGTGTCGGCGATGCAACAGATTCTGGCGCCAATTCTTGGCGTGTCGGCGGAAGATGTTGCAATCAAGGCGACAACAACGGAGAAAATGGGATTTACCGGCAGGGAGGAAGGAATCGTCGCAATGGCGGTGGTGACCGTTGTTCCTGTTTGATTCACTAGCTTAGAATAGGCGTATGGATAGAGAAGGTCCGAAAAAAAGCATCGATGAGAGGAAAGGGACGGGCGCTTCCACTGACGGCTTCTGGAAGATGGTGGGGTGCGACTTGCGTGCGGTATTCGACCGGGATCCCGCAGCAAGGTCCTCCCTGGAGGTCCTTTTGACCTATCCCGGGTTCCATGCGGTTTTTCTGCATCGATTGGCCCATCCGATCCACAGGAAGGGCTTCCGTCTTCTGGCGAGAATCTTGTCGGCCGTCTCCCGTTTCCTGACCGGAATCGAGATCCACCCTGGCGCATCCATCGGAGAGGGGTTTTTTATCGATCACGGGATGGGGGTTGTCATAGGAGAAACAACGATCATTGGAGCCGACGTGACATTGTTTCAGGGTGTGAGTCTTGGGGGAAACGGAAAAGACAAGGGTCACAAGCGGCATCCTACCCTCGGCAACCATGTTCTGGTGGGTGCCGGCGCCAAGATCCTGGGAGATATCAGGATTGGTGACGGTGTTCGTG
The DNA here is from genome assembly GCA_021838765.1 of Nitrospirota bacterium. The sequence continues at coordinate 6,941 of JAKCCY010000066.1, read as the reverse complement.
TCGGATCCAATGCGGTTGTCCTGCGTTCTGTTCCCTCAAACTGCACCGTTGTCGGCATCCCGGGCCGCGTGGTCAGATCCAAGGATATCGGTTATCCCGAAGACTTTTTGAACCACCAGGACATGCCCGATCCCTATCTTGAACGGATCGAGTCCCTCGAGCGCATTATTTCCGACCTTAGAGAAGAGCTTCATCTTAGGAAAAATCAGTCGTTCAACCGGAAAGAGGACGGTACGGAGTGATCGAATCCCTCCTTTCCGAAGACCGTGCGATTTACAACAGTGTCCTCTTCGGACCGCATCCCCAATGGCTCAACTCCCTCATGGTCTTTATCACCGTTCCGGAAAACTTCGGTCTGGCGGCGGTTGTCGCGGCTCTTTTTTTGCTCACCACATGCGGCAACAGAGGCCGTCTCCTGGTTGCCTCCCTTCTTGCGGGAGTGGGGATCAGCGATCCCCTGTCGAGTTTCGGGATCAAGAGCCTGGTGGCCAGGCCCCGTCCCTGCCACGGGATCGTTTCGGATCATTTGTTGAAGGGCTGCTCCGATTCCTGGTCTTTCCCCTCGTCCCATGCGGTCAATATTTTTTGTGCAGCCACGATTCTCTCCCGGATTTACCCAAAAGCGGCCGTGCCGGCTTATTTGTTTGCGGCGGCAGTTTGCTATTCCCGAGTCTATATCGGGGTTCACTATCCTCTTGATGTGATCGGCGGCGCAGCAATCGGGACTCTTTTGGGGCTGGGCGTTTCCTGGGCTGCCCTGAGGCTTGCCGAGCGTTTTTCCTTCCTTTCCCCAGTCGGGTAGAAACGGATTCATCTTTTGGATCCTGACCACAGAAAACCTGCTTCAGGTGGCTTTCGGGGAATTTTTTCGGACCGGGTGATTCTCTTCTGGATTCTGGTTCCTTTTGTTTTCCGGATGCTTTTAATCGGACGATTCGATCTCGGAAACGATGAAGCCCACTACTACATGTATGCGGCCCATCCCGACTTCAGCTTTTTTGATCATCCCCTCATGATCGGCCTTCTGATCCGGGGGGCAATGGCCGTTTTTGGCCATAACGAGTTTGCCGTCCGTTTTTTCGCACCGGTCTGTTTCTTTCTCTCATCGATTCTTTTTACGCTGATCGCCTTCTCTCTGACCAAAGACAGGCGTGTCGTCCGTTCCTCGATCATCCTTTTGAACGTGATTCCGCTTTTCGGTATTCTGGGATCGACCTTGATGATCCCTGATGATCCGCTGTCGGTTTTCTGGCTTTTGTACCTTTATGTTGTGATCACTTTTTTCCCGGGGCTTGCGGCTAGGATTCGCTCCCCGGATTCCCGGCTGGCGATTTCCAGATCATCGATTCTGGTAAACTGGTTGCTCCTGGGTCTTCTGTTCGGGTTCGGGTTGCTGTCAAAGTATAATGCGGTGCTTTTGCCGGTTGTGACTTTTCTGATCCTGTTTCTCGAGCCGACTCTCAAAAGAGTTCTCTTGACTTCCGGCCCATGGGTTTCGCTTTTTCTGGGACTTCTGGTCTCCTGGCCGATCTTTTACTGGAACAGTCTCCATGGAGGGGCCTCCTTTCTCTTTCAGCTCACCCATGGACTTGGGCATTCGGGTTTCAATTTTGTCCGCTATTACCAGATGATCTTCGGTCAGGCCGGCTATCTTTCTCCTGTCCTGTGGGTTCTCCTGATTCTTTCCCTTGTCGTTCTTTACCGGAAGATCAAGGAGGCCCCCCTGTCGCTTGAGAGGCTTAGGTGGCGGATCGTTTTTCTTTTTGCCGTTGTTCCCATCCTTTTTTTTAATGCGATAGGCATCGTTCACCCCATTTTGCCCCATTGGCCGGCTTTAGGGTATCTTGTAGCTATTCTGGCTCTTGCTCTGTGGCGTCATGAGGGTGCTTCTTCCCGGGTGATCTTCTGGTATAAGGCGGGGATGGGGCTGGGGGCGTTTTTGACGCTCCTGGCTCCCATCCAGGTTGTCTTTGCCCTGATCCCTCTCCCGAAAGAAGCCCCAGCCCTTCGCCTGACGACCCACCCGTTGGCCCTGTCCACTTCCTGGAAGCCCGTTCCTCCCTGGGTGGATATTACCAACGACCTCTTCGGGTTTCGGCGACTGGCCAAAAATCTTGATGGTATTCTGGGGACTGATGGCCGCAAGAATGTGATCTTTATTTCCGAGCATTTCAACACGGCGGACGAGTTGGCTTTTTATGAGAATGCTCCTGACAGGACACTCTGCCTTTCTCCCAATCCGAACCAGTTCGATTTCTGGAATCCTCCCCAGAAATTCATCGGGATGGATGCTATTTATGTTGCAACGGACAAATACCCCAGAGATCCAAGGACTTATTTTCCTGCGGGAACATTCGCGTCGATCACGCCGATGCCTTCGTTCAGGATCTACCGAAACGGACGTCTGGCAAGAGTTTTTTATATTTATCGGATGACGCGATTTTTAAAGGATCCCTGGCCCAAAAAAAGATAATTTCTGAATCCGTTGGGAGCCCTGCCCGTTGGGTTGCCACTTCCAAAGGTTTCGCCAATGAGAAAAGGAGCAGCGCTTGATGAAGCTTTCCGTTTTTGGAAAAGGACCGGACAGTTCTGTTGAGGTGGCCCTCGACTGCCGCCACTACATCGGAGACCGGCCGTGCAAGTTTAATCGGGAGTGCAGGGGATGTCCCGATTACTTCCCCCAGGGGACAAGGATCCTGATCATCAAGACAGGGGCGCTTGGCGATGTTTTGAGAACAACGATTCTTCTGGGCGGAATCAAGAGGAAGTACCCCGACAGCCATCTGACATGGATTACAGCTCCGTCTGCAGTTCCTCTGGTTCCCAAATCGATTGTCGACAGGGTCTGGCCTTATTCGGTAGAGGTGATTGCCCGATTGTCGGTCGAAGAGTTTGATCTTGTCCTTTCTCTGGACAAGGAACCCGAAGTGGCCGCGCTTGCCATGCTTGCCAGATCGAAAGACAAGCGGGGCATGGGGGTGGATGGTTGCGGATCGGTCTACCCACTCAATGGCGAAATGGCTTATTATTATCGTCTCGGTCTGGATAACGATCTGAAGTTTCACCATAATCGCCGAACCTACCCCGATCTTTTGGCTGAAGCCGTCAATATTCCCTACGACCCTGCGATTGACGATTATCAACTGGACCTGAAGGAAGAGGATCGGGAAAAGGCCCGCTGCCTTTTCCTGGGATCGGGACTTGCTCCGGGACAAAAGGTCTTGGGTATCAATACGGGAGCCGGCGGCGTTTTTGTAAACAAGGACTGGACGCTCCTGGGATATGTCGCCCTTCTTCAGGAACTTGAAAAGAAGGGGATCACGGTTCTTCTTCTGGGAGGGGACCGGGAGTCGGACCGGATCTCCGAGCTTCATCGCCGATTTGAAGGTCCTTTCATCAAGGATGTCGGCACAGGCCACTCTCTGGGCGTTTTTGCGGCACTTGTTTCCCTGTGTCATGTTGTCCTGACCGGAGACACTCTGGGGATGCACGTCGGTCTTTCTGTCGGTGCCCGGGTCGTCAGCCTTTTCGGTTCGACACAGCCAACTGAAATCGAAATGTTCGGAAGGGGGGAAAAGATCATTACACCAATTGAGTGTTCTCCGTGCTACAAAAGGTCATGCGATATCCATCCGTCCTGCATGGAACTGATCCGTCCGGAAACGGTCCTGGCGTCGATCCTTCGTCAATGGGAGCTGCCGCCGACCGAAAGACGCCAGCTGATCGGAAAGCTTTTATGACGGGAGAAAAATCGGTCCCGAAAAAACTGCCGGACACTGATTTGTCCGGGCTCTTGTCAAGGCTGTCGGAAAAGTCCGGATCGAGGCTGGTCTCCCCCAAAGGATACAATCCGGGGGAGATGCGCTATGTCATGATCATTCCGACCTACAACGAAAGCATGAACATCATTTCGATGATTGAACGGGTCCTGGCCCTTAAAAACGGTGGAGCGGTCATGGTCGCCGACGACAATTCGCCCGACGGAACATCCCGGATTGTCGAGAACTATATCCTGGAGAAAAACGAGCCGGTCTACCTTCTGGAGAGACTCAAGGACCGGGGCCGGGGACCTGCGGGGATCGAGGCGATGGTAACGGCCGTTCAGCTCGGCTTTCCCCTGATCGGAGAAATGGATGCCGACGGTTCCCATTCTCCGGAAGATCTTTCCGTCCTTCTCGAAGGGGCGGCACTGTCGGACGGGGCGATCGGGTCGAGGCTTGTTCCGGGGGGGAGGCAGGTCGGAAGGCCGATGTCCAGGGTATGGCTGACGACTTTTGCCAACATATATGCCAGGGCTGTTCTGGATCTTCCCTATCGTGACATCACCTCCGGGTTCCGGATCTTTTCGCGCAAGGCTCTCGCTGCTGTTCCCTGGGAAAGTCTTGAAAGCAGGGGACCTTCCGTTCTTCAGGAGATATTGATGGTATTGAACCAGAAAGGCTATTCTTTTTCAGAGGTTCCGATTACTTTTACGGACCGGATCCTGGGTGTGTCGACGCTCAACGGAAAGATTCTGAGAGACAGTCTTTTAAGACTTCTGCATTTTCGCAGGAGATATCGCAAAGGCGCAATTCATTGAAGGAATTTTTCAACCGGCATCCAGGCCGTATCGCTATTTCGGTGACATTGGGAAGCCTCCTTCTGCACCTGGCGCTTTCCCTCGGGACAGGGCTGGCGCCCGATGAAGCCTATTACTGGACATGGTCGCTATCCCCCCAGGGGGGATATTTCGACCATCCTCCCCTGATCGCCTGGATCATACGGGGATGCACCGACCTGTTCGGGAACAATGTTTTTGCGATCCGATTTTTCCCCCTCATTTCAACGCTCCTGCTCTCTTTCATGATGTACTGGGGAGGCAAGACCCTCTTGCGGGACCGTTGGGCAGGTCTCTGGTCGGTGGTGCTCATCAATGTGACGATCCTGTTTTCCGCAGGCGGGTTCCTGATGACTCCGGATACTCCCGAGGTCGTTCTCTACTTCTGGGCGGCTCTGGTCTTTTACAAGGGCATTACAGAAAACAGAAAAGGCTATATCCTTTTTTCGGGACTTCTCTTTGGCCTGGGCCTTTTGGCAAAATATCCGATGATCCTTCTCCTTCCGGAAATCGGTCTTTACCTGATCCTGCTTCCCGAACGGCGAAAGTGGCTTTTTTCCCCCATTGTGCTCCTGTCTGTCGGGGTCGCCTTTCTTGTCTTTTTGCCGGATGTCATCTGGAACAAGAACCACGGTTGGGCCTCGTATCTCTTTCAGTGGCACCACGGGATGGGACTTCACCAGGCCCCTGCCTGGCAAACGGTTCCGGACTATCTGGGCGGACAGCTTCTGATGCTCACTCCGGGAATTTTTCTGATGGTCGTGGTGGCAGGGTTTCGGGGATTTGTCCGATGGGTTTCAGGGAGAATTCCTGATCCGGAGCTGTATCTTTGGCTGATTTCCTATCCGGTCCTCTTCTTTTTCGGCTATTCGGCCCTTCATGGAAAAGTGGAGGCGAATTGGGCCGTGGAGGGGTATCTTGGGGCCTTTGTCATTCTGGGCGCCCTGATCCCACGATGGCTTGAAGGCTCGGACCGTCTCCGGAAAACGGTTGTTTTTTCCATTGGGCTGGGCTGTTTCATGGTGGGGGTTGTGACGGTCCAGGCCTTGATTCCTGTGATTCCCCTGAATCCGCAGAGAGATCCGACAGGGCGTCTCCATGGATTCAGGATGCTCGATCATGAGATCAGGGACGTTGTCCGCACGCTTCCTCCTGGAGAAAAACCGGCAGGATGGGTTTCGGATGGCTATACGAACACAGGGGAGCTGAAATTCCTGGAATATGGCCGCACTCCCGTCTACCAGATTCATCCTGTCCGTCATTTCAGGACGACGGAAATCACGGCCAAAGAGGCTGGGGCGCTTGCGGGAAAACCCGTTCTTCTGGTCCAGAATGGGCCACATGGCCACTTTTTTGAGGAGCTTTCGGGAAAGTGGGGAGACCCTGTCTATCTGAAGACCCTTCATATTCCAAGAAGGGGAGCGATATCGAATCTTCCGATTCTGGAAGTGGATCTCTACCTGATCCCCTCTTTCAAAAACCCCTTGGAAGCGAAAAAGTCCGCTTCCTGAAAGGGGAAGACGTCTTTTTACAACATCAATTCATCCTAAGGAGTCATCGACCGATGCAGACAGTCAGCTGGAAAAATAAACGGGCCCTTATCAGTGTTTCTGACAAGACGGGGATCGTCCCCTTTGCAAGGGGACTTAAAGGCCTCGGCATGGAAATCCTGTCAACGGGAGGAACGGCCAAACATTTGCGGGAGAACGGCATTGAAGTGACCGATGTGTCTTCCGTAACGCATTTCCCCGAGATGATGGACGGCCGGGTCAAGACCCTTCACCCGGCCATTCACGGGGGACTTCTCGGGCTTCGGAACAATCCGGAGCACGTATCGGCCATGGAGAAGCATGGGATCCGTCCGATCGACATGGTCGTCGTCAACCTTTACCCTTTTGCCAAAACGATTGAAAAACCCGGAGTGACGCCGGAAGAAGCCATCGAACAGATCGATATCGGAGGCCCCTCCATGATCCGCTCCGCTTCCAAGAATCATGAGTCTGTTCTGGTTTTGACCGATCCGTCCGATTATTCAAGGATTCTTTCCCTTCTTGAACAAGAGACCGAAATCGGGATGGATGTCCGGCGGGGACTCGCCCAGAAGGCTTTTGCGACCACAGGCGAATATGACCGGAGAATCGCCCTGTATTTTGAAGGGCTGCTTGCGGGAGGCGATGGCTCCACCTCTTCTTCGGAACTGCCTGAGACGATTTCGTTGTCCCTGACTAAAATCCAGGGGCTTCGCTACGGAGAAAATCCACACCAGTCGGCGGCTCTTTATGCTCCGTCCGGCGTGAAGACAGGATTTGCCAATGCAACAAAGCTCCATGGAAAAGAACTCTCC
>JAKCCY010000065.1 GCA_021838765.1 Nitrospirota bacterium | reverse complement strand
TGTTTGATGAGGAATTTTTTCTCATGCTCGGAGGCTAGTGTTCCAGTCCGGAAATCAGGAAGATCCCGTCTGAGACTTCCGTCCGGAAAAAGATATTTCAGACCGGTCATGATCGCAGCGTCTTCATTGGCACCTTTGGATGGGAGCTTTTGGAGCGGGGTAGACCCATTTCCTGTCCGCAACAACTGGCCTTCCATGGAAAAAGCAAAGAAGATATTTTCAAGCTGTCGGATCCGTTCTTCCGGGGATGGATCTCTGATCACCAGCTCTTTGACTGGAAAATCTCCATCAAGAACGAGGATCAGCATTCGGGTTATCTGCTCCTGGCAGAGAAGCGTGAACTCTTTCTGGTTTTTTTCTGAAAGGCTCTCTTTTGGCTGGGTTTCTGCAAGAAGCAGGGATTCCGGAAAAATATGCTTGGGTTCGAGGTGGTGGTCGGCAAGCTTCCTTATGGCTGTTTCCATTGGAGCTTTCGGAGTTGTCAGGGCGAAAACCCGGTAGGAATTGATCTCCCTTGTCGTTCTGATGGCTGTTTGGCATTGTTCGATCGGCCAAGGTATCAGTGCGTCCATTTCATTTTCACAAGCAGGAAGCAATTCCTGCTTCAAAAGGGATGGGAGCATGAAAGATTCGGAAATGGAGAGTTCGGGGGGCCAAAAAAGAATGGAAATGACATTTTTTCCAGCAAGCAGGTCGTCAAGTTCTGGAATCTTCAGCGGTTTTTCCGGGTCCAGAAAATCTTTTGGAGAGATCGGCCAACGGAAGTGATTTTGGATTTCCCAGGATGACCGATCCCTCCGGGCAATATAGGCTTCGAGGTCGTCATCTGAAAATCGGGTCAGTAAATACGTATCTGCCATGAGACTTCTCGCTAGCGGGGAAGAACGATGCCGTTAAGGGATACCTGAGGCGAGCCCAGTGCTCCTGACAGGTGAAGATGTATGGCCGCGCCGTTTTTTCCCGTGATGGAGGGAAGAGGGATCTTTGCGAGCTCTCCCCGGAGAGAGATGTCAAAATCAAGGTTGACAATGGATCGAGGATAAGGATTGGCAAGGGCGATATCGCCTTTTCCGGTAAAGTGAGCCATTGGACCATCCGCATTCAGTGTCTCGATATGGCCAAGTCCATTTTTCATCCTGATCATCCCATGAACATGAGTAAACGAAATGGGGGGAAGAGGGAATCCGTTCATGTTGAGGGAGCGGACCACCAGCTTGGCAATGGAAAGGGAGAGAATCCCATGCCCCTTGTCTTCCATGCCTGTTTTCCAGGTATAGTCGGTTTGAAGGTCCATCAGCCCAGACAGATCCTGATGAGTCAGTTTTCGGGTTGTGGACAGGTCAATCGGATGGATAGTGGTCCCTTTCAAATGGCTGACTTTTCCCCGGTAAAATCGTCTGAGTCTGCCCTTGAACTCTCCTCCATACATCTTTACATCAAAATTGTATCTCGGTTTTCCTGAAACGAGGGTGACAAGGTCTATATTTCCCCTGGCCCTGTCGAAGTCCAAGGAAATCGGGCCATCATTGGTTGGTGCCGTGATGGTCATATCCCGATAGGAGACTCCAAGAGGAGGGTGGTAGATGGCCGATTCAGCACGCATCTGGATTTCTGGCGGGGGGAGTGTCAGCAAAAAGTTGGCCAAGTCGTCAGAGGGGAATCCTTTTGCCAGGAAAACGAAAAAAGTGATTGTTCCCCAGAGTACGAGAGCAGACGGGCGCATAAAAAAGCTCTCTCTTTTCGGAAGGGGAGGCTGCTTTTCAAACGCTTTTGAAAGATGCTCAAAATTGTCCCGAATGGCAGGGGAAATGCTCGCCAGACTGGCTTTGATTGCATTTTTTTTCTTGAGAAAACGAGGAAGTTGGGACATCAGTTTTCAAGGGCCCAGGATTCGATATCGGCGTTGTTGCCCTTGCCTCCCTTGGCACCGTCGGCTCCGTAGGAATAGAGGTCAAAGTCTCCATGATTTCCCGGGGAGAGGTAGATATAGGGACGACCCCAGGGATCCTTCGGTATCTTTGAGATATATCCTCCCGCTTTATAGTTTGTCGGTATGGGCGGTGTCGATGGCTTTTTGATCAGTGCATCAAGCGTCTGTTCTGTTGAAGGGTATGTCCCGTTGTCCAGATGGTAAAGGCTCAGGGCGTTTTCGATTTCCCTGATCTGTGCCTTTGCCGCCACCCTTTTGGCTTCCTCGGTACGGCCGATGATTTTGGGAACAACAAGCGCAGCGAGAAGGGCAATGATGAAGATAACCACCATGATCTCGATCAGCGTAAACCCTGAGTCCGAATAAAGGTTTCTTTTCTTGATGGTAAGGACAGACATGTTTTTTCCTCGTGTCGATCTTGTGTTTTGTTCGTTGTTTATTACTGGACAGCCTGACTCATTTCAAAAATGGGGAGCAAAACTGAAAGAACCATGAAAAGGACCATCGATCCGATTAATAATATCATGACAGGCTCAACGATTGAAGTAATGGTTGCGACGATTTGTCCAACCTCGGACTCATAGCCCTGGGCTGTTTTCAGAAGGAGTTCTTCGAGTTGCCCGGATCGTTCCCCTGTCTGGATCATTGCAACCGCAAGCCTGGGAAAATAAGGGGATTGGCGGAGGCTTCCCCCGAGGGATTCTCCGTTCCTGACAAGCTCTCTTGCCCGGGAAACAGCCTCTTTCAAAATTTGGTTGGTCACGACTGTCTCCGCAATTTCAAGGGCTCTTTGGAGTGAGACCCCTCCTTTCAGGAGAACCGACATAGTTCTTGCAAAGCGGGCAACCTGGTCTGAAGTGATCAACGGACCAACTCGAGGTATTTTTAAAAGAATTTCGTCCAATTGCCGTTTTTGCGTCTTTGCTAGACGGATTCCGGCGAGTATCAGAAATATGGTTGCTCCGAGAAAGATCAGTGCATGGTTCCTGAGAGTACCGGAAACAGCCAGAAGAATCCGGGTGGGAAGGGGCAGTGTCGCTTTCAGTCCCTCAAAAATGCTGGTGATTCTGGGCATGACGACGGTGAGGAGAAACAGAACCATCAAAATGCCGACACACATGAGAATGATGGGATAAAAAAGGCTTCCAAGAACTTTTCTTCTCGTTTCCTGGCTTTTTTCCTGAAAATCCGCAATGCGGTCAAGCATGATTTCAAGGGTTCCGGACTCTTCTCCTGCTCGGATCATGTTTATGAAAATCGGGGAAAAGATTTTTTGATATTTTTCAAGAGCGCCGTTTAGTGAACGGCCTCCTTTCACATCTTCCCTGACGGAAGCGATGATCTCCTGAAAATGACCCTCCATCCCCTGGTCAAGAATGGCAGCAAGAGAGTCCACGATTGGTATCCCCGCACCGATGAGTGTTGCCAGCTGCCTTGTAAATGCGGTCAGCTCTTTTGCCTTGACTCTGCCACTGCTGGTTCCTGTATCGGTCGAGGACTTCCCTGCGTCCTGTGTATCGATCCTGAGCGCGGTTATTCCCTGGGCACGGAGCTTCTGTCGGGCATGGCGGGAACTGTCGGCATCAATCAGCCCTGTGGATCGTTTGCCGGACGGGCTAATTCCTTCATAAACAAAAATAGGCATGTTTTATTGCCTGACCATGTTCATCGTTTATTGCTCAACGGAGACTTCAGACAGTGCGACTCTCAGAACCTCTTCAGTCGTCGTGATGCCCAGAAGGATTTTTCGTTTTCCATCCTCAAGAAGCGTGGTCATTCCTTTTTCTTTTGCTCGGTTCCTGATTGTGGCAGTGTCTGTTTTAAGATTGATCAGCTGGGCAATTTCTGGGTCGATGATCAGTAGCTCGTAAATTCCCTGCCTGCCGCGATAACCGGTATTCATGCAGCGAACACATCCTTTTCCCCTAAAGAGTCCTTCCGGAGGCAGCTGGTCCTGTGTGATGCCTATTCGATAAAGTTCTATACCTTCAGGAATGTAGCTTTCCCGACAGTCCGGGCAGATTTTCCTCACGAGTCTCTGTGCTATGACAGCCTTGACACTTGTTGAAATCAGAAAAGGTTCAGTACCCATGTCTATCAGTCGGGTAATGGCAGAGGGGGCGTCATTGGTGTGGAGTGTTGAGAAAACGAGATGGCCGGTCAAAGAGGCCTGAATGGCGATTTCGGCGGTTTCTCCATCCCGGATCTCTCCAATCAGGATGACGTCGGGATCCTGTCGGAGAATGGATCGGAGACCTGTTGCAAAAGTGAGCTGAATTTTGGGGTTGACCTGGATTTGTCCTATTCCCTGAAGCTGGTATTCGACAGGGTCTTCAATCGTGATGATGTTTTTATCAGGGCTGTTGATCGTGTTTAAGATGGCGTACAGAGTGGTTGTTTTTCCCGCCCCCGTGGGCCCTGTTACCAAAATGATTCCGTGTGTCAGGCGAATGAGCCCTGCCAGTGTTGAAAGATCGTGGTCATCAAATCCGATTGATGAAAGTGGCAGAAGTAATGTGCCCTGTTCCAGAATACGAAGGACAACACGTTCTCCATGTCTGACCGGGAGCGTAGAAACTCTTATGTCAATATCCCGTCCACCGGTCTTGATCCTGATTCTTCCATCCTGGGGAAGTCTTTTTTCTGCAATGTTCAAATTGGCCATCAACTTGAATCTTGAAACCAGCCCGGACTGAATCTTTTGCGGTATGGAAAGCACGTTGAAGAGGACTCCGTCGACTCGATACCGAACCATGAGATCCTTCTCAAAGGGTTCGATGTGGATATCAGAGGCCTTTTGGCGAATGGATTGGGCCAGAATGGAGTTGGCCAACCGGATCATTGGTGCATCATCCTTGGCGTCAAGAAGGTCGATGGTCTCCTGAATGGACGAAAGATCCTTCATTTCTTCCGTTTCAGTGGAGACTCCTGATAAAACCTCCGATGTCTGGCTTTGTGTATATCGTTCGTAGGCGTTGTTGATCAATGTCAGAAGTTTTGATGGTGACATGAGTGCAAAATCAAAGCGTATATCCGGATCCTGTTCTCTCAGGATGGTTTTCACCGGCTCAATAGCAAAAAAACTCTTGGGTGAGCCAAGAATGAGTTGGATTGTCCGTTTCTGTTCGATGTGATGAGTTGGCAAGAGGAGATGTTGCTTGAGAAATCCGATGGGGAGATTCGCCAATAGTTCTGGCTCCATGGAGTCCAGGCTAAACTCTGTGAGGTATGGATAGTTTTGGATGTTTGCCCATTTTTTCCACAACTCATCCTGATTTTCTCCCTGGGGGCCCAGCCATTCGGCCAAGGAGAGCTGGTTTTTCAAGTTTGAGCCATCGATTGAAGGAACCATCAATGAGAGGATCTGCTCCTTCAGGTTATCTCCAGCCATGGTTCATCACTCCGGAGTTCCTTTTTCCCCTGGAAGATTGACCGTTTCCAGAAAAGTATCGTCGGATACCGTTCCAGGTTTAATCTTGGGGGTTAATGTTTCGATCAGATGCTGGTGGCGGGAGTATCTCTTCAGGATGGACGGTGCGCCCAGATCGATCTTGGCATAGGAATAATTGGACTTGATGACATAGGGAGTGAGAAAGATCAGGAGATCATCCCGTTGCTTTTCATTGGTGGTGTTTGAAAACAGGTACCCCAGGACGGGAATGTCTCCAAGCCACGGGATCGTGGACTTGTTTTTGGTGACGACAGACGAGATCAGTCCACCGATCACAATCGTTTGGCCGGAAGCAATCGTCAGTGTTGTCGTAGTGGCCCGTTTGGTTGTGGTCGGACCAACGGCGATTGTTCCGATCAGCTGGGAGGCATTTGTAAGGGCCGATATCGTTTGCTTGAGTTGAAGGCGAACTCTGTTGTGGGCAAGGATATGTGGGGTGATTTCAAGGGTTATACCCACATTCTGGCGCTGGATCATTGTCATGACGTTTCCGCCAACCGTCTGGCTTTGTCCGGTAATAAAAGGAACGTCCTCACCAACTGTAATCTTGGCCTTTTGCGAGTCTGTGGCCAGAATTTCCGGAGTGGAAAGGGTCCTGACGTCTGTATCTGTTTGAAGAGCATTGAGCAGTGATCCAATGGACGGGTAGCTCACTCCCCCATAGGTAAACGTTCCACCGGTCAGCACTCCCGCAACAAGTCCGGTGAGTCCCGAGAGGTAGGATGCTGCTCCGGCAGCACCGCTGGCAGTCGTTGTTCCTGTGGTTCCTGTCAGGCTGTTTCCGACCGCTCCGTTGACCGTTCCACCCACCATCCCGTAGTTTGTGCCTCCCACTACGCCTGATCCATTGGCTCCGGTAACAGCTCCCAAAAGATTGACCTGGATATTCTGAAGTTTGTCTGTTGAGATCTCGATCAGGGAAGCCTTGACGTAAACCTCTCCGGGAGGATGGTCCAGATTGCGCAAAAGAGCCTTGATCAGGTGATAGTCGTGGGGTGTGGCTGAAATGATCAGGCTATTGGATGGACTGTCCGGAACAATCTGGACCATTCCGATCAGTCCTCCGGAAGAGACCGCTCCAACAGGCGGAGGCTGGAAGCCTTTAGAAAGGATGCTGTTGATGGTTTTTGCGATGGATTTGGCACTGGTGTTCTCGAGGGTGAAAAGAAAGAGTTCCCTGTCTTGCGGGGCTTGATTGGCAGGAACAATAAAAATCATGCCTTTTTTGGTAACGGCCTCGAAGCCTTTCATCCGCAGGGATTGCTTGAAGATCTGGAATGCCCGGTCAATGCTGATCCTGTTAGGGGAGAGAATGGAGATTTTCCCCTTGACCCGCTCGTCCATGACAATGTTCTTATTCATGAGATTGCTCATGAATCGAACGAGGACAGATATATCTACGTTTCGGAAGTTCAGGGAAACGGAGTTTTCCATGTCAAGCGGAGTAGGGGCAGAGGGTTTGATGATCAAAGGGTCTTTGGGAGGTTTTGTCTTTTCCTGTGTCGCCAGGTTCAGTGGATTGGTGGAGGCTTGCAGACGGCTTCCGTCTGAAAGAAAAAGAATCAGCAAAAGGAGTGATGCGAGTTTTGATCGTTTTATTTCCGGGATGAGAAAATGCATCTTTATTTATTCCTTATCACAATGAAAAAAGGATCATTCCGACTGTATCTGATAGTCAAAAGTCTGGGGAGCCCCATTTCGCAATAGATTGATCTGGACATTGGTTGCACTTTGAAGAGTCGACAGTGCTTTCATGAAGTTCTGTGGATCATTCATCGAGAGACCGTTGATAGAACGTATGACATCTCCCTGTGCGAGACCAAGCTCCTGAAAAAGGCTCCCTGACTGTATGTTGACCATCCGGAACCCATCGGGATGGCCACCTGTAAAATCCGGTACGGCTCTGGCCTGCAAGAGAAGGGAACTCAGGTTTTTTGTCGCAAACTGTATGGCTCTTGCTTCGACAAGCCAGTGGTGGTCATCGATCTTGTGAATGCCATGGGCACTGACAGAGGCCGTTCCCTTGTCCGGAAGGACCTGACCGGCATCGTCCTCCTGATCGTAATGGGCTTTCAGAATTCCATACCCTTTTCCGACCTGCAAGACGACATACTCTTTTCTTACAGCGACGAGCGATATTTTCCCGGGAATAATAACGTCATGGATTCGGTAAAACTTTTGTTTTTCCGGATCCAGTGAATCGATAACGGCGCCTGATGTTGCCTTTCCTGCCAGAACGGTGCCGACAAGTCTTAGCTTGATCATCTTTGGTTCAAGAATGGGAACCTTACCGTTCATCCAGTTTCCGAGAGCGACAACTTCAGCATCCCTGGGGGCAGAGTCCGATCCTCTTCCCGCTTGGGGGTAGAGATCGGCAAGGATGTTGGCATAGCTTTTTCCCCTCAGGTCAGGGCTGAATGGATTCCTTGAGGCAATAAGGCCCAGCTCGGAGGCTGTTGGTGCATGGAACGTTTCAATGTTGGCAGATTGGTTATTGTCCTTGATGGTCATGGGTGGAAGGATGCTGTTTTTGACTGCTTGATCCACACTGTCAGCCAAAAGATAAGAAACACCCGTGACAAACATTAACTTTGCCGCAAAAAGCACTCTTGGGAGCTGGGAGAAGAATAGATGCTTCATTTTAATCCTTTGACCCTAAGACAGGAATTCCGCTACCATCCATTGTAACGGATTGGGTCAACAAAATCTTTCAATCTCTTGTGATCGCTCCATGTGTCACTTTCGAATTCTCAGGAGGCAAATTTTTGATGAGCGATGATGAACATATCTATGTCAACGGGGATCCCTACGTTTTTTCCAGAGGAAAAACGGTTACGGTGCTTTTGGAAGAGCTCGGTTTTGCCGATCGTCAGGTGGTGGTCGAACTGAATTTGCTGATCCTTCAAAAGGAGGAGTGGCATCAAACCGGGCTGAATCCCGGCGACCGGGTGGAAATTATTGGTTTTGTTGGAGGAGGGTCGTTATTGTTTCCAACATGTCTCTAGTCAGTCGATTGTAGGATTGTCACCCCCTGTTTGCAATTGGGATCAACTCGTGATAAATATTTCTGAGCATCCTAAGCGGGATTAACTCAGCGGTAGAGTGTCAGCTTCCCAAGCTGAAGGTCGTGGGTTCGAATCCCATATCCCGCTCCAAATATCAGAGCCATTCTCAGCAAAAATATCGAATTGAAAGTGCTTTTTCTATAAATACCCTTTGGTTGGGTTGTTTTTTTCTTGCGAAGCTAATCTCCTGCCAACAATTCCCGATGCGATCCTTCCTGATGTCAGCCATAGATACTCCGCATAGCTCACACTCCAATGTAATATCTTTAACCGTTAATGTTAAAGAAGATAATGGGTTGGTTCGATTGAATCCAGATTGGCCATGGAGATGTTCGTCACCCGAAGAAACTGAGACAAGACCCTGCCAGAGATTCGGAAATGAGACGCCTGTGAGTTCCTTTCCCCCCACTCTGTTCCAAAAGATTTGGCAAAAGGTGCGAGTTCAGGGTAAGGTTCAGTTCAGTCATCGAATTCCCCGGGTTAAAATAAGTTGTGTCGGAAACGCCCTTTCTCGAGAAGATCGATGGGCTTTTCAATTTTTAGTCGCTACTGATTTACAGCATTTTATCGACTCAACCTAAGGAGGGATGAGTGACAAGCAGAAGCGTTTCTTTTCTAATGGCATTTTGTGTTGCACTTGTCTTCTCTAACAGATCCCTTTCGTTTGGGGAAACCCTGACTAACGCACAAACTGTCCAGGGAGATCCGCAATCTCAAAAAAATGGACAACAGATTGGGCAGAATCCATCAAACCTTAGCGGTGATCTCTATCTCAATAACGGGAAAGTAGGACTAGGGCTTAGCTGGATGCCTGCCAACGACGCTATTTATTCCGGTTTTGTTGACATTAGATATTGGGTTAACCGATGGTTTGGGATGGAAGGCGGAGTTGGTCTCATCCATTCTTCTTTTCCGGGTGGGCAAAATCTTCAGGACGCTGTCCAAAATACCTATCAGTTAACGACATTTCAGGTTCAAGGGATGATTCCAATAGTGGAAAGGAAGCATTTTGTTTTTTATGGAGATTTGGATATTGTTCCAGAGATAGGTGGGCCAAAGTTCGGTTATGCTCTACTTCCGGGTTTTGGGTTGGAGTACGCATTGCCGGAATACCCTGAACTGTCAACTTATCTTCAGATTAATCCAGCCCCGATGGGAGCTACAGTCGGTAACACCCCATATACCCTTATTTCTCTTCCTGTCTCACTTGGTTTCCACCTTTATTTTTAAAGGATGTTAAAAGTGAATAAAGGCTATCTTTATTTTGAACATCTGCCGTTGTTTCATTTTTTGTTGTTTTTTCCCTTATCACGAGCGGATGTGCAACGGAATCGGATTATAAAAAGGGCGTACAGGCATGGATCGGGAAAGGTAACAGGGAATTTTTACTGTGTGGGACTATCCAGACAAGCAAATAACTACCCCAGGTGGGATACTGTATAGATCTACCATAAATTGTGCACTCTGGTTTTCAGCCAGACATATGCAAATTACTCCGACTGCTATAACTCTTAGGGAACATATACGAATACTCAGATCGAGAAGCTTTCCTGTACAACATGTTTTGATGTAAACCAAAAAACATCACTCATCAAACAGGTTGTTTTTAAAGGGAATCTTTGTATGGCAGGAGGAATTGGAAGTGATCATCCACCTAAAGTTCCATTAAAAAAATAAGTTGAGTCGAGCCTCTTGCAAAACTCGTGCGGTCGAGAGATTTTCCTGTTCATCCTTAGGTATACATGCTATGCAGTTTATCAATGCGCCACACCCATCACTAAAGAGGCTTGATGAAATTCAACCCGTTCTGAAGTCACACTCCGCAGGTTTTGTCTCTCCGTCTTGAACGCATCTTTGCGGAAGTCCTGACGGGGGGAGCAAGAAGATATTATCGAAATTCTTGAGGTGTCTGCATTGGGGGAAGTAATCGCCAGAACGAGTTGTGAGTACAACCATAAAATGGCGTTAACGGCACATTATGGTTGTTTTTTGCCATCCGCACTTTATGGGTGTCGAAATTCCGGCAAGAAAAATCAATCCACCCCCGCCATCATTTATGATCTGATCCAGATTCTGCCAGACATTTTGCCAGTATCGGACCGAAACCAGCGGTTGAGTTTATCCGAGTGAGGTGTTACTTCCGTTATTCCTTCGCTTTTGTGAAAGGGAGATTGAAAAATGATTCTTGAAATTGCGATGCTCAATATTCGTAATGGAGAGCATGTGGCTTTTGAACAGGCGTTTGAGACGGCGCAGGACATTATTTCATCTACTCCTGGATATATTTCTCATCAGTTGCAACGGAGTCTTGAAGCGCCGGACAAATATGTTCTGCTCGTCAACTGGAACCGGCTTGAAGACCACACAAAAGGCTTTCGGCAGTCTATTCAATATCAGGAATGGAAACAATTGCTTCATCATTTTTATGACCCATTTCCCACAGTTGAGCACTTTGAAATAGTGTTTGAAGGTGCCATACCATGAGAGGCTTATTTTCATTCAAATACTGTTTGGTGAATAAAAACCATTTTCGTATCGGTCATGTTATGGTTCCTATTTCCGTTCAATATATGGTAATACCCACACATTTTTATGGGTACAAAGCAAAAAACTGGCTGAATAGAGTTTTACAGGTTTACCAGGTTTCAGTGCCAATGTCGATCATAAATTGCCAATAACTTGAGGTGGTGAGAAAATCGACCAACCTTATACGAGTGCGTCCCTTGAAAAAGCTTTCAGAAGGTGTTCTTGAGCTCCTTGTGATCGTCAGAGACGATTGGGGCGACTCAAGAAAGTTCCCGTCGCTTCAGGAGCTTTCACTTTCACTGACTCCGAGAGCCAGCTTCATGGTTTTTCCCTATGCCTTGGCGGTTATATTGGTGACTATCAACGCCGCCATGGGAGATAATACCCCGTCCTTCTGGAGGTATTTTCTTCTTTGCCTTCTGCCCCAATCTCAGAAAGGAAGAACATGCAAAATCTCGATATTGTCAGAAATCTGTATGGAGCATTTGCCGCTCGTGATCGCAAAGCCATTCTGGAAATCTTCGATCCCAATATTATCTGGATGCAGAACGAGGGATTTCCCGGAGGAGGCATTTATATTGGTGCAGAAACAGTCATAAAAGATGTGTTCGAGCCTTTTCGGATCGAATGGAATTCGTGGGAGGCGATTGTTTCACATTATCTCGATGCGGGAGATGCAATTGTTGCTATCGGGGAGTATTGTGGAATCAACAAAACCACGGGAAAGTCTATGAAAGCAGCCTTTGCCCATGTCTACTGGGTGCGTGATTTCCGGATCATCCGCTTTCAGCAATACACGGATACACTGATGGTGGTACAGGCTATGAGACATGATCCTGTTTAACGAGAATGAATAAACATAAAGAACGTCTAGTGTCGCATCAGAAGACAGGACGGCAATTGTTGATGCAGCCCCTCAGGACTCATCCCATAAATTCAAGATAAGTTAATTCAGGAGTGGTTCCGCAATGAATTTTTGAGTTCACGTTTAAAAACTCCCTGAAGATTTCCAATGTTGCTCCCCAAGTTTCACTAAATATTTAACCCAGTCCAGATCCTTTGAATAATCACTTTTATTAGGTTCTGATTGGGTTTTTATGAAAATGTTTATTGCAAACCCCAATTGCAGTGTCTTGTTCTCACATCCATTTCTGAGGGACTGTGGATAAGGCTGTGGATATTGATCTTTTCGTAACATGAAACAAGCCTGTCGGCCTCTATGTCCAAAATCCGGACATTTTTGGGGGAGGAAAAAAAATGGTGTCAACCGAACATGCCTTCTCTTTTTTGAATGATTTCAAGCTGAAATCTCCTTAGAGATGTTTTCCCAGTTTGTTCCAAAAAATAATAAAACTTTTATTTTCATCAATGCGACAAAAATGTTTTTGAATCCATCCCTCCCTTTTTCCGGAACATATTGTTCTTGGAAATTAGAAAATGGTTGTTGTCATGGGGGTGTTTTCTGGTAATGTTGGAGCAAGGAGCTGTTCTTGGTTGAAATAAAATGTTGAAGTCTTTAATCGATAGGAAAATGATGGTTATCTTGCCGGGTTCAGATGAAAGAGACTGACACAACAAGCCAATTTCCTCTCGCAATCTCACCAAAGACATTCCTGTATGGAAATTTTTTGGTCCTGTTCTCATATCTCCTTCTTGTTTTTTCTGTCGGATTGCTTTTTCCCCATTTTTCTCCTTTTTGGCCTCCTGCTGCCGTTGCTGTATTTGCTATCCTCATTTACGGATTCGCGATGGCTCCCGGAGTCTTTTTGGGAGCTTTTCTGGGCAATGCGTTTTTTCTCCACTGGTCTATTCCCCAAGCACTCCTGATCGCACTGGGGAATACCATGGGACCATTATTGGGAGCAGGATTCCTTCACCGTGGAAAGAGTCCCTGGAAAGATTTCACGACAGCCCGGGATGTATACCGATTTCTTGGGGGAATGGGTGTTTTGGGCAGTGGTGTGACATCCATTGTGGGATCTCTGGTAATGGTTAAGCTTTCTTCTGAAAACACTGGTATGTCATTCGTTGAATCATGGCTTGCCTGGTGGACCAGCGATTCCTGCAGCATCCTCATGTTGTCTCCAGCTATTTTTACATGGTTTTTTCCTGAGAATTCCAGAATTCATCCCTCCTTTTCCAAAAGATCCGATCTTCTCATGGGGGGTGCGATTCTCGCCTTGCTGCTTGTTGGTTGGGCCGTCTATTTTTTCCCGGGTCTCCCGGAAATGACAAGCCTTGGTTTGACAGGCATGTTTCTTCCGTTTCTGGTATGGGTAGCCATGACAATGTCCCAGAGGAAGGTCTTTTCTTTTCTGGGGATCATTCTTTTCCTTCAATTCGGGGCAACGGCCATGGGCTATGGCCCTTTTGCCCATCTCGTGAAAAACCCCCAAGATGCAATGATCGGTATGGAGCTTCTTGGAATGATGACCGGCTTTGCCGTTATTCTGGTCAATGTGTTGACCCTTGAACGAAGGTCGGTGATGGAGCAGCTCGAGCATATTAATCGTACCCTTGAGTCCAGGGTGGAGGAGAGAACAAGGGATCTGGACCAAAAGACCAGGGAGTTAAGCGGTCAGCTTCTTTTTCTACAGCTTCTTCTCGATTCTCTGCCTGTTCCGGTCTTTATTGTCGATCCAAAAGGATATTTTGCTCTATCCAATCAGAAATTGGGTGAATTATTAGGAGTTGCTCCACCGGATTTGATCGGGAGATCTGTGGATGAGTTTTTTGATTCTGGGTGCTTTAACCTGTTTTCAGAGGATGGGGCTTCCTTTTCGGAGGATTCGGAACTGAGGAGAGAGGATATTACTTTTTGTGCAAATGGACAGAAAAGGACTCTTATTGCAAACAGGGTTTCTATCCAGAACCCCATCTCGGGAATGATCGTTTCCCTTCAGGATATTTCCGAAAGGGTTTTTCTGGAGCAGAGGATACAGGAGAGGGAACAGCTTTTCCGGTTAATCGTTGAGACTCTGCCCCTTCCGATGATCATTTCAAGAAAAAGCGACTCAGTTCTTCTATATGCAAATCCTTCGGTGGGAACACTGTTTCAACTCGATATTCAGCCATGGATAGGGAGGCCTCTCCTTTCTTTTTGGGCAGATCCAAATGACCGGGACTTGTTTCTCGATGAGGTGACCCAAAAAGGGGTTGTTCTGGACAGGGAGTCAGAATTAAGGATGCCTTCTGGAGAGAAAATATGGATGTCTATATCAGGAGGTTTTTCTCATATTTCAGATGAGGATGTTCTGATTGTTGCTTTCCGGGATATTCATGAGGTCAGGGAACGTCAGATGATTTTGCATCAGGAGGTTCGGACGGATTTCCTGACTGGGCTGGGAAATCGCAAGGACCTGCAAGAAGCGCTTCCTCTGTCCATTGAACGGGCAAGGGAGGGGGCAACTCCTCTTGTCGTCTGTATCCTGGACCTCGATGACTTCAAGGCGGTGAATGATCTTTTTGGTCATGCTGCCGGAGATATCCTGCTTCGGGAAATGGCGCTGCGGATGAA
>JAKCCY010000064.1 GCA_021838765.1 Nitrospirota bacterium | reverse complement strand
TTTCGTCAGTGTTTATCGCAGGATACCATCTCTTAGGGTTTAATCAGCCAAGAGATGGGAGGAATGCGATATTCCTTTCTGTTGAATGGTTGACAGGAAAACGAATGTTAAGCACAATTAAAACATTAATAAAACACTTAAAGTCAAACTGACAACGACGAAGGAACAGTCCAAGGCTCTTCTGGAGACCATGGAGCAGTTTAATGAAGCCTGCAACTGGATCTCCCAAAAGTCCTTCGAGGCGGAAGTTTTTTGCCAGGTGGAACTGCACCATACTCCATCCGATGTTAGTACCGCACGCTTTCTTTGGAATCCGATCAGAGTCGACCATTGGGGAGGGTATCACGGACGGAAGAGCCGTCCGTGATATTGGGCTTTGAGAGGCTCGACATCAACCATGTCCATCTCAGTGTAGCCTGGTCGATGTATGGGCAAATATTTTCGATGGGAGTGCCGACATAGCTTCCGGCAAAATAGCTGGAGGAGCCGGCACCCAGGTTTCTTGCGAAGTTCCGGATGTTTTCCTCTCCAGATCAGACGGCTCAAAACGCCTTTCAGGCTGTTCCACAAGAGATGAATATGTTTGTCCTCGGCACATTTTTGATCAGCTCTGCATCGAAGTCGCACAGACGCTGGCAAAGATATCTGCTATGCCGTATTGCGATTGAGTTTTTCAGGAGGCCACTCAAGTGGCCTCCACAAGAGAGTATGGGTGCTCGGGGCACGCTCAAAAGATGATTTTTACCAGCTCACACGGCGTATCAGGCCAGATGATTCCTAAAGATGTTTTCCCATGCTCGTTTCATTGACAAAGTCTTCGGTTGTGTCGTTGAGCTGGCGTCCTTTTCTTCCCAGAGGCTCATGGATAAAAAGAACGTTTGTGTAGACGCCTTTTTCCTTGGCGGGAGGGAGCGACATTTCATATTTGACTGGCTGGGCATGATCTGCCATTTGAAGCTTCGGATTGTAGACGCTGTTGAACTTCCAGAGCATTCTCAAAAAATTGGTTTGCCCGTGAAGAAGATGCCTTGCCACAATGGAGGCGGTTCCCTTGAGGGCTTGCCATCCAAGATGTTTCATGTTTAATACCTGCTGTGTTTTGACCAGTTCGGCGTAAAACTCATGAAGAGGGAGCCTTGTCGGCAATACGGCGTGCTGGATGTCGAACAGCCGATAGTCCCTGGTCTGGATTTTCCTCGACTCGGTCAGCCAGCTCTCCGTTCCGGGGTAAGGGGTGTTGACGCTGATGTTCACGATTTCCGGAATCTCAAGGCACCATTGTCTGACGACTTCAAAGCGTTTTCGGTCCCAGTCCGGATCGGCGATCAGATTGATGGCAACGGTGATTCCAAGAGACCTGGCAAACTCCAGCGCTTCAAAGTTTTTTCCAAGGGATGTCCTCTTCCGATGAAGTTTCAGCCCTTCCTCGTCGATCGCCTCGATTCCCATGAACATATAGCGCATGCCAAGCTCTTTCCAGAACCGGAACACCTCCTTGTTCCGGAGAAGAACATCTCCACGGGTTTCGAGGTAGTATTCTTTCTTGATCCCCTTTTTCAGGAGCGCCTCTCCAATTTCAAAGCCGGTCTTGTCCTGAATAAAGGCGACATCGTCCACTATAAAAACGCCAGGCTCGGCGATTGAGGCCAGATCTTCGACCGCCCGGTCGGCGCTGACGGTTCGGTAGCTTCGACCATAAAAAGTCCAGGCACTGCAAAAAGAGCAGTCCCATGGGCACCCCCGGGCAAACTCGATGGAGGCGCAGGGATCAAGGGCTCCGATAAAATATTTTTTCCGGTGTCTCAACAGATCCCTGGCGGGTCTCAGATCGTCGAGGCTTTCGACAAAGAGGGGAGGGGGTCCCTCTCCGTCGGCTGTGATGACGCCCGGGACCTTGATCACCGCATTCCGGTCGTTTTCTGCCGCAAGGAGGAGCGGAACGACCGCCGCTTCGCCTTCCCCTTTCAAAACGCAATCGATCGCCCCTCCGGAATGCTCTATAATGTCTTTGGCGACAAAAGAGGCACTGTGTCCGCCGACAAAAACGAAGGATTCGGGAAGTCTCGCCTTTGCCATTTTTGACAGATCGACCACTTCGGGAACATTGGCAAGGTAGTTCAGGGAAAAAGCCACCGCATCCGGCTTCCACGAGTCGATGACCTTGTAGAGGTCCTGATGGGTCTCGACCTGGAGATCGATCAGATAAACGTCGTGGCCGGCCTTTCTTGCGGCCTGGGCGAGAAGCTCAAGACCAAGCGGTTCAAGTCTCAGATATATTTTGGTGTACATCAGGGAGCTCGGATGGACTGCAAGAAGTTTCATGAGGTCTCCTTAAGGGTTGATCACAAGGTAAAAAAGATTTTTCTGGCAAGTGAGATCATGTTTTATAGATCTATTAGATCATGAGGGGATGCGCCAAGTCTTCCCCTTTGCTCTCGGATGGCCACGATCCCCGGTCAATAAGGGGGTAAATTCGGGTGTTTTCCGGCTTTCCCCGGCGTCAGGAAGCTTTCTTTGGCTCCGGTTCATTTTTTTTTCCATGTCGAGGTGCTATGCTCTTGGTGTTTCTTGTGTCGTACCGTTACAGAACATTCAGACCCTGGGAGGCAAGACAATGATCATCGGCGTCAAAAATTCCTCCATCAGAAGCAAAAGAAAAAACGCCCCGGCGCTTCTCGCCTTTGCGACGTTTTCTGTTTTGGCTTTTTCTGGAGGCTGTTCCTATTTCGATCCGCCCCCTTTTAGCGGCAATGAGGTCAAGTGGGCGGACCGTTCGATCCTGTTCCGGGAAATCGAACATCATCCCCATGCGCTTGAAGGGCAGCATGTTATCCTTGGTGGGGAGATCATCAGCGTCAAAAGGGAGGGACTCCTGGGGCAGGTCGATGTTCGGGAGTATCCTCTTGGAAAAGAGCTTCATCCCGATCATGACAAGCCGTCGATGGGAACATTCGAGATCCTGACCGATGAGCCTCTTCCGGAGGATCGCTACAAGGCAGGCAGAGATGTCGAGGTCATGGGAACCATCTCAAAGCCTGTCACCCGGAAACTGCTCGATGGAACGACAAAGATCATTCCCGTCATTCGCGCGCACCATATCCATGCGGCGTCTCCACCACCGCCACCCATGCCCTATGATGAAATGATGGGCCCGATGGACGGAGGGTTCGGCGGGGGCATGTATCCGGGCATGATGGGGCCAGGGATGGGTTTTCCCGGTTTCTTTTAGCTTTCCTCCAGGAAGAGCCAGTCTTCTGGCTCTTCCTCCACCACTCCTTTCCCCTCACCGAACGCCAGCTGATGGATCCGGAACTTATTCTTGTTGTTGACAGGAGAACCGCATGGGTGAGCAAGATGTCAGACTTCCTGACGAACAGATCGATTCCTTGAGACAGCTTATTTCTGACCACCTCACGTATTCGGCGGGCAAGGACCAGATCAACGCCATGGCCCACGACTGGTTTGTCAGCCTTTCCCATGTTGCCCGCGACAAGGTTGTCAGTGAGCTCATGAGCACGCTGAGGAGCTATTACGATCAGGATGTCAAGCGTGTCTACTATTTTTCCCTTGAGTTTCTCATGGGGAGGGCTCTTTCGAATTGCCTCGACAATCTGGGTCTTCTCGAAATGGCCAAGAAGGCGCTGGAGGATCTCTCCATTTCTCCTGACGATGTCTTTGAGGCCGAGCCCGATGCAGGTCTCGGAAATGGCGGCCTCGGGCGACTTGCCGCCTGCTTCCTGGACTCCATGGCGACACTTGGCATCCCGGGATTCGGATATGGAATCCGATACGAATATGGAATGTTTTTTCAGCGGATCCTGAATGGACAGCAAGTGGAGAGCCCGGACAACTGGCTTCGTTACGGAAATCCGTGGGAGTTCTCCCGTCCTGAGGTCCTCTATCCGGTCAAGTTCTATGGACGGGTTGTGGAGTATGCCGATGAAAAGGGGGTTGTCCGCTATCACTGGGTGGACACGAGCGACGTCATGGCCATGGCCTACGACACCCCGGTTCCCGGCTACATGACCAATACCGTCAACAATATGAGGCTCTGGTCCGCGAAAGCTTCCCACGAATTTGAGCTTTCCTATTTCAATGAGGGAAATTATATCAAGGCCGTCGAGGACAAGAACCAGTCGGAGAACATCTCGAAGGTCCTTTATCCCGATGACTCCACTCTCATGGGGCGGGAACTGCGGCTCAAGCAGCAATACTTTTTTGTCTCGGCATCGCTTTCCGACATCCTTTACCGGTTCGGAAAATATCATGACAACTTCGATCGCCTCCCGGACAAGGTGGCGATCCAGCTGAACGACACCCACCCCTCCATTGCGATCGTCGAACTGATGCGCATTCTTGTCGACCTAAAACATCTCGACTGGGACAGGGCTTTTTCGATTACGACAAAAACCTTTGCCTACACCAATCACACGCTGATGCCGGAGGCTCTCGAGACCTGGCCGGTGGATCTTATGGAGTCGGTCCTTCCAAGGCACATGCAGATCATCTATGAGATCAACTATCGCTTCCTGAAAGAGGTCCGGGCAAGCTATCCCGGCGATAACGCCCTTCTCCAGAGAATTTCCATCATCGATGACGGTCCACCCAAGAAGGTTCGCATGGCTCACCTGGCTTTTGTCGGAAGCCACCGGGTCAACGGAGTGGCCAAAATCCATACAGATCTGATGAAGGAGACGATCTTTTCGGATCTTGAACGATTTTCTCCCGGCAAAATCATCAATATCACCAACGGGATCACCCCAAGGCGATGGCTGAAACAGGCAAATCCGGGTCTTTCATCGCTGATATCGGAGAAGATCGGCTCGGAGTGGACAAGGGATCTCTCCCTTTTAAAGAACCTGGTGCCACTTGCGGACGATGGAGATTTCAGGTCGGCTTTTCTCGAGGTCAAGCGGAAGAACAAGGAATGCCTTGCCTCTTTCATCAAAAATACCCTTCACGTGGAGGTTCCGGCGGACTCGATTTTCGATGTCCAGATCAAGCGGATCCACGAATACAAGAGGCAACTCCTGAATGTCCTTCACGTGGTCACGAGGTATCAGGAGATTATCAGTTCCCCGGGAGAGGATCATCAGCCGAGAACGGTGATCTTTTCCGGAAAGGCGGCTCCAGGGTATCAGATGGCCAAGATGATCATCCGCCTGATCAATGATGTCGGCGAGATCGTGAATCACGACCATCGTGTCGGAAATCGCCTGAAGGTGGTCTTCATCCCCAATTACAGTGTTTCGAACGCCGAGATGATCATTCCCGCGGCGGATCTTTCAGAGCAAATCTCGACTGCGGGAACCGAAGCTTCCGGAACCGGAAACATGAAGCTGTCCTTAAACGGTGCGCTGACGATCGGAACCCTTGACGGAGCCAATATTGAAATTGCCTCCGAAGTGGGGGAGGAGAACATCTTCATTTTTGGAATGAAGGCTGACGGGATCCTCCATCTGAAAAAGACCGGGTATCGTCCATGGGAACACTATGAAACCCAAAAGGACCTGAAACAGGCGATCGACATGATCGGCTCGGGGTATTTTTCGCCCGATAACCCGACTCTTTACAAACCGGTCGTCGAATCTCTCCTGACGGCTGACCCGTTCTTTCTTCTGGCGGACTACGCATCCTACAGAAATGCCCAGAAAGCCGTGGATCTGGCCTACCGAGACCAGGAAAAATGGGCGCGGTCATCGATCCTGAATGTGGCCAATATGGGGAAATTTTCAAGTGACAGGACCATTCTTCAGTATGCCGAGGATGTATGGGGAGCCAAAAGGGTCACGCGAAAAACGATTTAGCCAATCACTTTCAAGGAGGCAGAAATATGGGTGTTTTGACAGCGCTTGTAACGGGTTCGACCTCCGGAATCGGCCGTGAGGTTGCCATGGGTCTTCTGGAGGAAGGCTATACGGTCCTTGTGACCGGCAGACGACATGAGCTTCTGGAGAGCTTCCTTGCGGAAGCCCGGTCGAAAAAAGGCAAGGCGATCTCTCATGCGGCGGATCTTTCAACCGATGAGGGGATCAGGAGCCTGATCCGAAAAGTCCGTGAAGAGCTTCCCCGGGTCGATATTCTGGTGAACAATGCCGGCGGGCTCGTCTTCGCCCCCATCGAGAAACTGACGGACAAGGACTACGAAACCCTGATGTCTGTGAATCTCCGGGCACCGTTTCTCCTGTCGCAGGCGATTCTTCCCGGGATGAAAGAAAGAGGCAGCGGACTGATCGTCAATATCTCCTCCGTTGCAGGAACGGAGGCATGGGCAGGCTCATCGCTGTATTCGATGACCAAGTTCGCGCTTCGGGGACTGACCGGGTCTCTTCTGGCCGAAGGGGCCCCCCACGGCGTGAAGGCTTTTGCCATTTGTCCGGGGTATGTCGCAACGCCCATGGTCTCTGGGGCGCCGGTTCCGGAAGCGGAGATGATCCAGACAAGCGATATTTTAAAAACGATCCGGTATGTCCGGGACCTGTCTCCTTATGCCGTTTCGCCTGAAATTCTCCTAAACCGTCTGGGCGCATTTTCATGACAGAGAACATCACCCTTTCTCCGGCTCTGCCGGAGGATGTTCCTTCTGTCCTTGCTATTCAGGCAAAAGCTTTTGCTCATCATTCGGGTGAATTTGATGTTGCTCTCTGGACGGGAGAAACGAGCGGGGAGCTTTTGTCCGACCTTCAGGAGATGACAGTCATTGTGGCCCGTTCAAAAACGGGAGAGGTTCTTGGATCGGTCAGGGCAAGGGATCTTGAGGGAGTCTGGGTTGTCCGGAAGCTTTCTGTTTCCCCGGACCACCAGAGAAAAGGAATCGGCGCCGCCCTGATGAGGGCCATCGAGGAGGCCGCCCCGAAAACATGCCACAAGATCTCTGTCTGCACGATGCTGAGACTTGGGGAGAATGTCCGGTTTTTTCTCGACGGTGGATATATGCCCGACTATTTGATGGCTGGTCATTACAACCGTCTCCATCTTATCTGTTTTGCCAAAAAGCCGTCTTGAGACGGGAACGGCAATGATGCTTTCTCCGGAAAATGATTTTCAGGAATCATGATGAATCATCACAGATCATCATTTAAAATCTCCATATTGACTTGAACTTCTTTAAATATTAGAGTTTGGCATGGATAGCCTTCTTGCCAAAACAATCATCGAGAATACATCGGAAGCCATCATGGTTACCGATGCCGCGGCGTGTATCGTTCGCGTCAACCCCGCCTTCTGCGCCGTTACCGGATACTCCCCTGAAGAAGTGCTCGGAAAAACCCCGCGGATCCTTTCAAGCGGCCGGCATGACCATCTTTTTTACGATGCCATGTGGAAATCAGTCCATGAAATAGGGTTCTGGAACGGCAAGATCTGGAACCGGAAAAAAAGCGGCGAGTGCTACCTCCAGAGCATCTCGATCAGCGCCGTGCGAAACCATGAAGGTGAAATCTGCTGGTATATCGCAAGCTTTACGAAGATCGATGAAGAAACAACCGTCAATCCGCTGATCGAACGGATCATGGAAGGTCTCGACAGGGGGGAGTTTTTCCTGCACTACCAGCCTCAGGTCGATATTTCCCGGGGGGTGGTGACCGGCATGGAAGCGCTCATTCGCTGGCAACATCCGGAGGAGGGGATTCTCTTTCCGTCCTCCTTCATAGACCTGGTGGAGAAAACCCACCTTGCCATTCCCGTCGGCAATTTCGTCATGCAATCTGCCCTTTCCCAGATTCGTGAGTGGAGAAGCTTGGGGCTTGATCTCCGGATCAGCATCAATATTTCGCCGCGCCATCTGGAATCCGGCCATTTTATAGACGATCTCAAAATCTGCCTTGAAACCTTTCCCGATGTTCCGCCAGAAGCCATCCACCTTGAGATCATTGAATCGGCAGCCCTTGAAAATCTGGAAAAAGTCATTCCGGTCATGGAAGAGGCAATCCGGCTGGGCGTCCGATTCACCCTGGACGATTTCGGCACCGGCCATTCGTCCCTGACATACCTCCAGCGGTTGCCGGTGAACACCATCAAGATCGACCAGAGTTTTGTCCGGACCATGCATGAAAATATCAACGATCTGGTTCTGGTGGAGGCGATCACATCACTTGCCCACACATTCCAGCGGGAGTCTATTGCAGAGGGTGTGGAGTCGGTTCATACGGGAACCATCCTTGCCCAGATCAACTGCCATCAGGTTCAGGGATACGCCATCAGCAGACCGATGCCGGCGGACTGCGTCCATGACTGGGTTCGGGACTGGTCTCCGGATCCTCTTTGGAAAAAAGCGGCTTCCACCATCTGGACAAGGGAGGACCTTCCTCTCCTTTATGTCCAGATCGACCACCGGAGATGGATTGAGGAGATCCGACAGATTCTCGAATCTCCTCAAGGCATCTCCCGGGAACCGGAAGAAGGGGCCGAAAATTGTCGTTTTGGAAAATGGTATTACCTGAAGGGGAAAAAGCGATATTCCGAATTCCCGGAATATCTGGAGGTTGAACCGATCCATGACAGGCTTCACGCCTCAGCAAGGCGCCTCCTGAAACGTCTTTCCGAAGGCAATCACGCGCTTGCAAAGGTCGAGTTCCAGCGCCTTCTGGCCATCTCGGAGCGTCTTCATGAAAAGCTTTCCGATCTCGTCCGTCAGGTGACAGGAAAAAAGCCCACTGACGGAGGTCAGGGGATCCTCCTCTGAGGTGAGGACCGGTCCGGGGGGAGGCGTTAAGGGACCCTTGAAACCTTGTCCGCACGGGCCTGATCTCTCGGCCGGATCAGGATCTGGTCGATGTTCACATGGGGCGGCCTCAGTGCCGCCCAGACAACGGCCTCGGCAACATCCCCGGCGGAAAGGGGAGTCATCCCCTCGTAGACCTTTCTGGCCCGTATCTCGTCTCCGGAAAAGCGCACAACAGAAAATTCCGTGTCGACAAGCCCGGGGTCAATTTCCGTGACGCGAATCGGCAACCCGAGCCACTCAAGCCTCAATGTTTCGGTGAGGGCCCGGACCGCATGCTTTGCGGCGGTATAACCCGCTCCGCCGAGATAGGTCTCCCATGCGGCAATCGACCCGATATTGACGATATGGCTCCCGTCTCCCGAGCGCTCAAGGCGCGGGAAGACACCTTTTGTCATTCTGAGAGTTCCCATGACATTGGACTGGAACATTTCAATCCATCGATCTTCGTCGGCGGAGATAACCGGGTCCAGACCCAAGGCCCCACCGGCGTTGTTGACCAGAAGGTCGATCCTGTCAGGCAATCTGTCCATAAAACTCCTGACTGAAGCGGGGTCGGTGACATCGAGGCCATAGCCTTCCCCGCCGATTTCTCCGGCGAGCCGTTCCACCCGGTCGACCCTTCTGGCCCCCAGAATGACGTGGTATCCGGCAGCAGAAAGAGCCTTTGCGGTTGCTGCTCCGATACCGGAGGATGCGCCTGTTACGATCGCTGTTTTTGTTCGCACCAATCCCCCCGGAAAAATTCGACTGAAACATGGCCAAACCGTTTGACGTTAGCAAGAATAGTCAGGATCCAGAATAACAAAGGGAAAACCTGACGTCAAAGAAACGCCGGAGAAAAACTCGGAAAGAAAAGAGATGAAGGCCCAAGGAGCGGGAAGACAGGGCAAGCCCCGGGAATCGCCGGGGAATTTGCACAAACGAAGACCTGCCCCCGTCTCTGAGAGCAGGAAGTGCCGCCGGGGGAGAGGAATGTCCCCGCCACGCGCTATTTGTGCAGATGCCTCCTCGGGCTGTTCGCCTCGAGTTTCATGATGATAAAGGTAACGGTCATAATGGCAAACGCCAATAAAAGCCAGATGTAGTCTCTCATGACAAGCCTCCTTCTTTTGGAAGTGCTGTTAGTTAAACGTTACCACCTCAAGCGTTCTTGTCAAGAAAGACGTCTCCTCTCAATGGGCCGGAGGCGTCGGGAGATCTTCCTCCGGGCCGCGTTTTTTCAGGAATTCCCTGAACATGTCAAGCGGAAAGGGGAAGACGATGGTCGAAGTCCTGTCGCTTGCGATCTGGCTCAGCGTCTGGAGGTAGCGAAGCTGCATGGCTTCGGGGGTCTCTGAAAGGATCTTGGCCGCATCCAGAAACTTTCCGGAGGCCTGAAGCTCCCCGTCTGCATAAATCACTTTGGCCCGTCTTTCCCTTTCCGCTTCGGCCTGCCTGGCGATCGCACGGATCATGCTTTCATCGAGGTCGACTCTCTTGATTTCCACATTTGAGACCTTTATGCCCCATGCATCGGTATGTTCGTCGAGAATGGCCTGTATGTCAGTGTTGAGCTGGTTTCGGGATGCGAGCATTTCGTCGAGATCGTGTTGGCCGAGGACCGAGCGAAGGGTGGTTTGCGAGAGCTGGTTGATCGCATTGAGATAGTCCTCAACGGCAATGATGGCCAGCTTCGGGTCCATTACCCGGAAATAGACGACGGCGCTGACCTTGACCGAGACATTGTCTTTTGAGATGACATCCTGGCTTGGAACATCCATGACAACGGTCCGAAGGCCAACCTTGACCATCTGCTGCACAATCGGCAACAGAAGGACAAGTCCCGGACCCTTGACCTTCCAGAATCGGCCCAGAACAAAGACGACCCCGCGCTCATATTCCCTCAGCACCCGGACAGACCGTGAAAGAGTGGCAAGGGCAAAACCCAGAAGAACAATGGCTGGAAGCAGACTGGTCATGTTTTTTCCTTTAGAATCGGCTGGACACTCAGTGTCAGGCCGGAAACATCCACGATGCGAACCACCTCTCCCTCTTTTACCAAAACGGGAGAGGTGGCCCACCAGATTTCACTGTTGATCCTGACGCGTCCTTTTTCCTGAAAATCTTCAAGCGAGGTGCATTTTTTTCCAATCAAATCCTGTTTTCCCGAAATCTCCGGTCTGAACCGGGATTTTAGCGCCATGCGGACCACTCCCAGAAAAAAACCGGCGACAACAGACGAAAGCAGGACGATGAGAAAGAGGGAAGGGTGCGTGTCCGGTTGAGAAAGAGCAGAATCCGGGCGATAGAGGAACAGGGATCCCAGAAAAAACGAGACAATGCCGGCAACCCCGAGAATGCCGAAGGTTCCGATTAAAACCTCCGCGATCATGAGAGAGATTCCCAGAACGATCAACAGGAATCCGACCCAGTTGACCGGCAGAACCATGAAGGCAAACGCCGAGAGCAGGAGAGCAAGTCCGCCCAGAAAACCTGGAAGAACAAATCCCGGATGGGAAAACTCAAAGGCGATCCCCAGGACGCCGAGAAGAAAAAGAACGTAGGCAAGATCCGGCCGGGATAAAAAGGAGAGCAGCTGATCCTTGATATCAGGATGAAATGTCCTGACCCGGTAGGGAAGAAGGTGAAGCGTGACCTCACGTCCATGGATCTTTATCTTTTGGCCATCGAGGCTTTTCAGAAGATGGGGAACATCGGAGGCCATCATGTTGATGACATGTCTTGAAAGGGCCTCCCGGGCAGACAGGTTTGAGGCCTGGCGAACGGCTTTTTCAGCCCAGCCGGCATTCCTGCCATTCATTTCGGCAAGACTCCGGATCGAGGCTGCCGCATCGTTTTCGATCTTTCTTTCTTCCGTGTCCCCAGGTGGTGCGCCATTTTGATGGGAAACGTTAGATTTGCCGGGGTTCTTGGAAGGACTGGCGGGAACAAGAGGGAGTGATCCTCCGATCAGGACGGGCGTCGCGGACCCGACGTTGGTTCCTTCTGCCATTGCCGCCAGGGGACAGGCGTAGAGAATATAGGTCCCTGCGCTGGCTGCCCGCGCACCGCCGGGTGCCACATATCCGACAACCGGAACCCGGGACGCCAGAATGTCTTCGATGATCGACCGCATGGCGCGGGACAGGCCGCCCGGGGTGTCGATCTGAAGGATGACAAGGTCTGGCAAAGACTTCCCGGCCATTTCAAACCATCGATGAAGATATCTTGCCATCGGGGGACCAACCGGCCCTTTCAGGGGGAAGACCCAGATCCGGGAAGGAACGGCGTGAACTCCGGAGGGTGGCTTGGGCAGGTCGACAGCACTTGAGTAGCCTGAAAAAATCAGACAGAAGAAAAGAAAAAGAACAGGAAACCACCATCGGCGCATCGTTCGGATTCCTCTTTGACATGTGGCGGAATCGCAATATATCCTCCGGACCTGTCTAAAGTCTACCACGAATTGATTATCCGGATTTTTTAATTGACGGCTGGTCCTGTTTTTTTCTCCCAATGGATGGACGAGAGAGGGAGATCCATGGACAAAACGTCTTCAGACGTTTTTACAAAGGAACGATCTGCGTTTTGATATCGGATGGCGGTGCGTGATAAGCGGCAGAGGTCACGATAGAATCGACGCCCGTCGAGGCATATTTGCCGATATTGTCTTCATCGATTCCCCCGGCCACAAAGAAAATCATTCTGGGGTTTTCCGAACGAAGTCTTTCGGGAAGGCCGATCAGTTTTTCCGGTTGCACCTTGTCGAACTGAATGCCATCAACTCCGGAACGAGCAAGAAGAAGGGCCTCTTCTTCGAGGGCTGGACCGCTTTTCATTTCGACGACAATGGTTTTGCCTGGAAGTCTTTTTTTGATCTCTCCCAATCTGGCCGCAAGGGATTTGATTCCGCCCACAAAAATCAGGTGATGATCAAAAATCAGAACAGACTCCGAAAGCCCAAGACGATGGGGAAGGATGCCGCCGGATTTTGCGGCTTCGGTCGCAAGGTGCCGGATCCCTGGAAAGTGTTTCCGGGTTCCGTTGACCGAAACGCGGGGATTGACCTGATGCGCTGCCCCAACAAGCCGGGAAGCCTTGGTCGCAATGCCGCTCGAATATTCCAGAAGATTCAGGCAGATTCTCCAGGCCATATGAACCTCGGCGGCTCTGCCCCGGGCAGAGAGGATCGGGGTATCAGGGCCAACCATTGTCCCCGAAGGAAGAAGCGATTGGGGTAAAACACCTGCATGGGCGAGCGTCTCCCCGGCAATCTCCGTTCCGGCGACAATCATTTTATCGCGCGCCATGAAAAGGATCCGGGCTTCCTCCGACCCGATCCCCAGAATTTCGCTGGTCAGATCCCCATAGGGGACATCTTCCTCGTACCATTCCTGAATCTGGGACTTTCGAAAAAGCATTTTGATCTCCGTTTGGAAAATCTCAGTCTTGATCCGGTTTCTTCCAATCAGGACAAGGTCTGAAAACGGCCATCCGGGATGTCCGGACAGCCGTCAACAGCCAATCTTTCAGGTGTCAAGGTTTTTCTATGCCGACCTCGGTCGATTTGATACTGGCATGAACCGAGTCACCCACCTTGAGAGCCAGGTCTTCGAGACTTCTGGTGGTGATCACCGAGGAGATGATGCCGGCCGCCGTTTCAACCTCTATTTCAGAGGCCGCGGTGCCTTTGATGATTTTAACAATTTTTCCAGACAAGTGATTGCGAATAGATGTTTTCATAAACGTCTCCATTGTGTTTTAATGAAAGGTGGATAATTGGATGTTTCCAACAATGCCGTAACGGAGGATTTATGGAGCCACTCGAGAAAGTCATCGAAAGACTCTCCCCCGCGGGAGAACGGATTTGTCAGGCACTTCGCGACAAGGCAGGCCGACTGGGCGTTGCCTCGTCCAGACAGGTCGTGGCGGACTGGAACGGTGCCCGTTTCAGCCTTTCCCGCGACCCGTTCAGCGGTACAGACAGTCTGGTCGGAATCTGGAAAAACGATTCCGGCATGGACTGCGGCAAGATCATCTTTCATGACGATCAAAGCGGGTATGCCGAGTTCGACATCATGAAACCCCATAGCCAGTAC
This sequence comes from Nitrospirota bacterium, assembly GCA_021838765.1. The sequence goes on along the minus strand of JAKCCY010000064.1, from coordinate 769 downwards.
CCCGGAATGATCATTCTGGCCATCGAGGCCTGGCTTTCCGCCGGCGAGGTCAAAACAGACGTCCAGCTTATGCCCGATCCCGAAAGCGGCGTCCGGTCATGAATGGCTCCGAGGAGATCGATGACCGGGCAATGCTTTCTTTTCTGAGGGAAGCCATCGTCCGGGTCGTTGGAGAACGCGAGCTTCTGAAGTCCGAGATGGAAGCCTGGTACAGGGAGAATCCCCAAATCTCCTTTCCCCGGACAAGAGAGCTGATCGCCAAAGACGAAGAGCTTTCGGGGCTTGATGACCGCTTCAAGGCCCTTTGGGACAGGCTGCAGAATTCTCCGGATTCCGACTTAAGCTGAGGGATAAGGCGGAGAAGTCTCAAGACGAGGGTCCGAAATCGGACGTCCGACCGTAAAGTGGTACAGGCTCTGGAAGTCCCGTGTCGAAAATCCCAGCCAGGAGTGAAGTTCATCGTCGAAGAAACAGCCGATTCCAGTGCCGCGAACGCCTGCAGCCTCGGCTTCGAGGTAGAGGCTCTGTCCCAAAACGCCGGCTTCCCAGAAGAGCCTTCGATACCACCATGGCCCCTCCTTTAACGAATCTTCGAAGCAGGAAAGCATGGCCACCGCAAAAAGCGACTGGGAGGCAATGGCTTGCCGGCAGCAAAGATTCCTGACGAAGTTGCGGGTATCGCCCCGCCGGAGAAGTTTCAGGGGGATATGTGGGGGAACTCCCTGAACTTCCTCCGTTGAAAAGTCAGCGGAAAGAGACCGGACAAGGG
>JAKCCY010000219.1 GCA_021838765.1 Nitrospirota bacterium | reverse complement strand
GATGATCTCGGGTGGCGACGAGTTCGGACGAACCCAAAAGGGAAACAATAATGCCTACTGCCAGGATAACGAGATTACATGGTATGACTGGAACCTTCGTCCGGAGCAAAAATCCCTTCTGGATTTTTTCCGAAAATTGCTAAAACTCCGCAAATCCTCACCTGTTCTTAAAAGGCGAAGGTTTTTTCATGGCCGCCCCATCCGGGGCTCAAAGATCAATGACATCTCCTGGTTTTCTCCGAGCGGTCAGGAGATGACGGACGAAGAATGGAATTCGGATTTTGTACGGTCGATTGGAGTCAGGCTGGCAGGAGATGCGATCAACGAAGTTGATGCCAAGGGCAACCCTCTCGTCGGGAACACCCTTCTGATGATTTTCAATGCCCACTTTGAACCCGTTCCCTTTGTCCTGCCCGCGCACAGCGCGGGAATCCAGTATTGCATGGAATTGAACACAGCGACGGATACCACTGATCCGGAAATCACTGACGGTGGAGACACCTTCATTATGGAAGGCCGCTCCATGGCCATCTTTTCCCTAAAAGAGAGACCCCATCTGGCCGTTTCAAAGAAAAAACCATGAACAGGAACCACTGGATTGGAATCATCGCAGGAATTCTGACGACAGGAGCTTTCCTTCCCCAGGTCGCCCAGATCCTGAAGACCAGAAACACCAGAAGTATTTCTCTTGCGATGTATCTCCTGTCTTCCATGGGGGTCGCGATCTGGATTTTTTATGGGCTCAAGATCAGGGCCCCGCCCATTATCATTTTCAACATCATCAACCTTGTCCTGATGTTGCTCATCATTGGAGCAAAACTCTACTGGAAGTGAGCGCAAAACATGGCTACGCGGCATCTCCACCGGAAATGCCGCCAGCCTTTTAGGATGAAAATGTTTTTTCAAACTTCTCAACCGGGAGTGGCCTTCCGATAAAATACCCCTGGTAGGAGTTGCATCCCTGCGTTTCAAGAAAATTCATCTCCTCTTTCGTTTCCACCCCCTTGGCATTCACATCGAGAGAAAGCGTCTTCCCCATCTTGATGATGGCGGAAACCGTCGCCGCATCGGAAAGGCTCGTCGTGAGGCTGTGGATCAGGGATCCATCGATTTTCAGCTGGGCCAGGGGAAGTTGACGGAGATAAGTCAACGAGGAGAGTCCCGTCCCAAATCCATCGAGTGAAAAATTGATCCCCAAATCCTTTAACGATTTCATGACCGTGATTGTCGAGGCAAGATTGTTAACCGCCAGACCCTCTTTCAGATCGATCATCAGGCGAGTCGGATCGGCACCGGTGGTTCCAAGCAATTCCTTCATTTCCTGAAGGAATCCCGGATGCAAAAACTGACGGGCGCTGACATTGACCGACATCAGCATATTTTGCATGGCCGGCCTTTTTTCCCATAGCTTTATCTGTCGGCAGGCCGTCTCCAGAACCCACTTCCCGATAGGAAGAATCATCCCCGTGTCTTCGGCAAGCGCGATGAAATCATTAGGTTCAAGAAGACCAAAAACCGGATGATCCCATCTGAGAAGAGCTTCGGCCCCGATGACGTTGCCCTTCCCGTCTGCAAGCGGCTGATAGTAGACCCGGAACTGATCGAGGTCCAAAGCCTGGGACAAATAAAATTCCTTGGTCGTCCGAATATCGATTGCAACCTGCATCGTCTGGTCAAAAAACTGGACAGTATTTCCGCCAACCTTCTTGGCCTGGTAAAGGGCCAGGTCCGCCTGCTTCAAAAGCGTAACGGCTGACAGCTTGTGGGTATAGAAAAGTGTGACACCGATACTGGTTGTCAGGGGAACCTCCCTCGTCGGAAGGAAATAGGGAAGCCCCAGTGCTTCATGAAGTTTTTCAGCGACCTTCTGGGCCTGGATGGCGGCGGAGTCCGGCGTTTCCCCAAGGTCTTCCATCAGCACCACAAATTCATCGCCACCCAGCCGTGAAATCGTGCTTGAAACACGCGAAACGGTATCGGTGCTTCTCAGCGTCAACTGCATCCGTTTCGCCATTTCAACGAGTATATGATCCCCTGCCTCGTGGCCCATCGTATCGTTCAGCGTCTTGAAATGGTCCAGGTCCAGAAACAGGATGGCGCCATACCTTTTGTAGCGGGCGCTGCTGGAAAGAGCCTGGTCTATCCGGTCAAGAAGCATGCGCCGGTTGGGTAGCTGGGTGAGCGGATCGTAATAGGCCAATCGATGGATCTCGGCTGAGGCCTCCTTGTTCTGGTTGATATCGGTAAAGGTATAGATATGATGGGTCGTTTTTCCGTGCGGGTTTGTCACCGCCGAGATGGATACCCATTCCGCATAGACTTTTCCGTTCTTGTGCTGGTTCCACATCTCTCCCTGCCAGGAGAGATCCTTTTTCAGCAAAAGCTCGATTTGTTCAAAAAAGGATGAATCGTGTCGGCCGGAGTGCAGGAGTCGTGTCGTCCTGCCCAGGGCTTCTTCCCGGGAATAGCCGGTATGGTAGGTAAAAGAGCTGTTGACCCGGAGGATGCGGCCGGAAACATCGGTCACAATCATGGGGCTTTGGGACTCGAAAGCAATGGCGGCAATCCGGATCTCCTCCTCGATCCTTTTCTGATCGGAAATATCGGTCATGATGACACGCATCGCAGAATCATCGCCATTCGGGATCCGAAGACAGGAGAGAAGGGCGTTGAATGTGGATCCGTTTTCACGAACAAGAACCAGTTCGATGTTCTGTGTTCCATCGTTTCTGAGCGCATGCAGGAAATGCTGATACCAGCGATCCCTGTCCTCAATAGAAACAATGGGAGAAAATCTGCGTCGCAGCAGCTTTTTGCGATCGTCCCCCAGGATCATCGTTCCGGAAAGGTTGACTTCAAGGATGATTCCTTCGCGCGAGAGAGTGAGATATCCGACCGGAGCAAACTCGTAAAGATCGATGTAACGGTCCCGCGAAATTTCAAGGGCAACCTGTGCCTCGACCAACTCACGACCACGTCAAAGTCCCCCTCGAAATAAGAGTGGGATTAAAAAACAGGGAGAATTTTTCTAAATCCTGGGACGAAACAAGAAAATTTTCGGGATGGAGGAGGCAACCGAGGCATAAAGTCAGG
>JAKCCY010000218.1 GCA_021838765.1 Nitrospirota bacterium | reverse complement strand
GATTCGAATACACCATGGACCTTTCTTGGAAATTGATCCAGCGGTATCTCAAACATATCGCCCAGGTGGAGGAAAGCGCGATTCGGACCAAAAAGGATCTGTTCCGGGAAGCTGGAAGACTCGGGCTGATTTCAAATGTCGAAGCCTGGTTTGGATATTATGAAGCCCGCAATGAAACCTCTCATACCTATGATCCCCAGATCGCCGAGTCGGTGTTCGAACAGGCCGAATTGTTCCTCCCTGACGCTATCAGTCTTCTGGAGGCACTGAAACATGCCACTTGATATCCGTCCGGACCACCTGAAGATTGTTGAAGAGATTCTGGAAAAACACCTTCCTGACCGAGAGGTCTGGGCCTTTGGGTCCCGAGTCAACGGCACTGCCAAGGAGACGTCTGATCTCGACTTGGTGGTGATTGGTGAGAACCCCCTGGATTTTCAGACATTGGGGGTGTTGAGGGACGATTTCAGTGAGTCGAATCTTCCCTATAAGGTGGACGTGGTTGATTGGGCGAAGATAGGGGAGACGTTCAGGGAGATTATTCGGAAAGATAAGGTTGTGATTAAAAAAAGGATTTCTAATGGCCAGGAGATCGAAGGATCTGTTGATAACTGGCAAGAGCTGCCATTTAGTCAAGCTGTGCTGTTGAACCCACGGACCCACCTTGTGCGTGGCAAAGTCTATCCCTTCGTGGACATGGCAGCTGTGAATTCTGATTCCCATTGTGTTTATTCAGCTGAGTATCGTCTCTTTCGTGGTAACGGCTCTAAGTTTGTTGCAGGTGACACTCTTATGGCTCGAATTACTCCTTGCCTTGAAAATGGCAAGATTGCCCGCTTCTGTGCAGAACATGGCGTTGTTGCACATGGTTCAACCGAATTTATTGTGATTCGTGGACGGGAAGATTTTACCGAAAATGATTACGCGTATTACTTGATTAAGTGGGAAAATGTCAGAAGTTATGCTATCAGCCAAATGACTGGCACGTCTGGTCGGCAGCGCGTTCAGACTAAAGTATTTGATCACTTGTTTGTAACAATCCCTCCTCTCCCTGAACAACATGCCATAGCCCATATTCTCGGCACCCTCGACGACAAGATCGAACTCAACCGCCGCATGAACGAAACCTTGGAAGCCATGGCCCAGGCTCTCTTCAAGTCCTGGTTCGTGGACTTCGATCCCGTGCGGGCGAAAATGGAAGGAAGACCCACGGGACTGCCCAAGGAGATTGAAGACCTGTTTCCGGATAGTTTTGAGGATTCGGAACTGGGGGAGATACCGAGGGGGTGGAAATATTTGCCATTTGGACAATTACTTGAAGATACCATAGGAGGCGATTGGGGAAAAGAATATCCAGAAGGTGATTTCGTTCAGCCAATTTCAATCATTAGAGGAACTGATTTTTCTGATATATCGTCTGGATTTATTGGGAAAGTACCAACTCGATTTACCACAACTAAAAAGCTTGTACCTAGAATGCTTAAGCATGGGGATATTATAGTTGAGGTTTCGGGGGGGAGCCCGACACAACCAACTGGTAGGTCAGTGTATATTTCAAGTTCAATACTAAAACGCTTTGAGCACCCAGTTGTTTGCGCAAGTTTCTGCCGTAGGTTTAGACCAATAAACGCGAACCTTGGTATTCTGGCTGCGTTCCACTTAACGAACTTGTATCACGAAGGAGGCACTTGGGAATATCAAAACCAAAGCACAGGTATTGCCAACTTTCAGACAAATCACTTCTTAGAAGTAGAAAAAGTCTTAGTACCTAGCGAAAAGGCATTGAGTACATTCGTTCACTTTGTTGAACCACTTATCCCAAAAACAGCAACTAATGAAACTCTGAACCTATCTAACCTCCGCGATACCCTCCTTCCCAAACTTCTCTCGGGTGAAATTCGCGTGACGCACCTTGAAAAGATATTGGAGCGGACTCTTTAACAAATCACACCCATAGCTTGTTTTTCTATTAAGTCATGGTGTATTTCCTTGGCAAGGAGGATTTTACGACCACAATGATCCACGTCCACATTGACGAAGAAATAAAGAAAAAAGCCGCCAACCACAAGAAGATAAGGACTTGCCGTGTCCGACGCCGTTCAGGTCTTTCTCAGGCGGATCGTTGCAAACAAGCAGCTCCCGTTCGAACTCAAGGCGCCCAATGCCACTACCCGTCGCGCCAAGACCAAAGCCGACGAGATTGTCTGAGCTAAAAGAGTCCGAAGAAAACTGTGACGAGGGTCTTTTTGTCCATATCACCTAGTGGTATAATTAACCTGTGAAACGCATACTCCTCCTGCGGACGTTTGTGCGTTGGAAAGAAAAACACGGATTGTCGGACCAAGCTCTCGTCAAGGCCGTTGCCGAAATGGAGCAGGGATTGATCGACGCCGATCTTGGCGGGTCCGTTTTAAAGAAGCGAGTGGCCCTTCCGGGGCGCGGAAAGCGCGGTGGGGTCCGTGTGATTGTGGCGACCCAAAAAATTGATCGCTGGGTCTTTCTCTACGGATTCGAGAAAAACGAACGAAACAATATCAGTGACAGGGAACTGAAAATCTTTCAGGAAATGGCCGTGGATCTTCTCAAGCTGAATGACCGGCAAGTGGATTTGGCCCTTTCCGAGGGTGAGTTTGTGGAGGTGGTCAATGAGACAAAAGAAAAAAACCAGTAGAATCGCAAGCGAAATGAAGGAAACGGCACTGGGACTGCAGAGGATTGGGCTGATCGACAAGCGGCGAATGAACGAGTTGGAAGCATTGACGACCCTCAAGATTGAGAAAATGACTCCCGAAAAGATCAAATCGTTGCGGGAGAAGGAGCATGTCAGCCAAGCCGTGTTTGCGTCGGTTTTGAACATGAGTCTGTCGACAGTCCAAAAATGGGAAATCGGGGAAAAACGTCCGAGTGGTCCTTCCCTGAAGCTGTTGAGCCTCGTCGAGAAGAAAGGGCTTTCGGGAGTCTTGTAACTTCCCCGGGCATAAACGAATGAAAAAATAATGGCTCTTCGTCCCAAGGAGACCTTTTGACCCCAGCCCTCACCGAATCCGATCTCGAACAGATTGTCCTGAGCTGGTTCGGCGAGCTGGGATACACGATCCTTTGACCTG
>JAKCCY010000217.1 GCA_021838765.1 Nitrospirota bacterium | reverse complement strand
GCAGGTGAATCATAATCACTCGGTCGGGGGTTCGAATCCCTCCATCGCCACCAATTAAAAATCTCTGAATGGATCCCCCATTCTAAAATTGGCATTCCAAAATTGGCAATGCTGTCTTTTTCTCGCACCTGTATTTCTGGATGGAACTCCTGTGTAACGATTTGTTCATTGACCTCCTCTCATATTCTCCCCCTCTCGTTAGTGCCAATCAAAACTTGACGGTAGTTCTATATGAAATTATATTGAAAGAGGGGATTTTTATTGTGTTTTCCTTGACCCTATGACCTTAAGGAGTCCCAATCATGCCTCCCTCAACGAAAAAACTCAAAATACTCATGATCCAGCCGACGCTCATGAGGCTCTCCGGAGTGCCGGTCCAAGCAAAAAAACGCCTTATCATGACGATGGTGACCCCATATCTTGCAGGGCTCACCCCGCTTACCGATGATGTTGTGGTTGTCGATGACAAGGTTCAGAAAATTCCCTTCGAAGGGAATTTTGACCTTGTGGCTATCACCACGACAACCGGGTCTGCCAACAGGGCCTATGAAATTTCCAGGAAGTTTCAGGAACGAAAGATTCCCGTTGTGATGGGAGGGTTTCATTCCACCCTTCACCCAGCCGATACCCTCCTCCATGCCGACAGTGTTGTCGTAGGAGAGGCGGAAAATGTCTGGGGAGAGCTACTTGATGATTGTCGACGGGGGAAAATCAAGTCCCTTTACAAGGCAGAACAGCCAAGCGACATGAAAAGCCTTCCCCGGCCTCGCTATGAACTTCTTGATCTCTCCCGTTACCGCATTCATATGATGCCAATTCAGGCGACCCGTGGCTGCAATTATCATTGTGATTTTTGTGAGGTTCCCGTTGTCTATGACGGAGCCTATCGCATGCGGCCGGTGGAAGATATTGTCGAAGAGATTCGACAGCAAAAGAAAATCATGGGGATCAACCAGTTCCAGTTCATCGATGATCAGCTGACGGGAAAGCATGCTTTTGCCCGTGAGCTCTTCAAGGCGCTGAAGCCCCTTGACATCAAGTGGAGCTGCTTGTGGACGCTCAACACCAACCATGATGAAGAGCTTTTGGATTTGGCCATTGATGCCGGCTGCATTCATGTCAACATTGGGATGGAAAGCATCAATCAGGCAAATCTGAACGACATTCACAAGAAACAGAACCATGTGAAAGATTACATCGACTTGCTGAAGGCCATGGAAAAACGTCGGCTTTTTTACTCGCTGAATCTGATGTTTGGCCTTGATCATGACACTCCGGATGTCTTTCCTGCGACGCTGGACTTTCTGGAGAAAGTTCGTGCTCCGCTGGCCTTTTTCAGTATTGTCTCTCCAAGGGAGGGCACGCCTTTGCGTGCGCGGCTCAATGTGGAAAATCGGGTGGTTGATCCGACTGCTGACCAATATTCTTCAGGCCATGTCTGCATGTTCGTCCCTAAAAACATGACGAAAGAACAGGTTGAAGAGGGGATCGATTGGGTTCAGCGCTCGTTTTATTCTCCCCGTTCCATCATGAAGCGGCTTCTCTACCCCAAGAGCCCCTTTACTTTCCATCGTGATGGGCTTCCCTCAAATCTCTTTTTTCACTATGTATCGCGCAAGGGTATTGATACGGTGGAGTATTACTGACAAGAAAGATTTTCTCTCCCTTGCATTCAAAACCTGAAGGATCGGGGTGCTCGATAAAAAAGCCTCTCTCCGAAAATATTTCGGAGAGAGGCTTTTCTTTTATCTGGCTGTGGGAGGAGATTGGTCAGAATGGATCGGCGATGAGAGGCCTTAAGAGCCTGAGGATCGGAGTCGGGTCCTGTTAAGGTACCAGAATAGGGACAGAAGCCCGATGAGAACAAAGGCGCCAATGCCTGAAAGAGCTCCGATGGAAGACTTGATTCCGTAGGTAGGAGTTCTGGCGGGGTTGTAGATGACAAAGAGGAGAGCATAGACGGTGTAGGCCGTAATGATGGAGAAGACAAACGAGAGAAGGGTGACCCAACCCAGACGTCTGTGAACCATTGGATTCTTCTTGAGGACCCGGACTCCTCCCGCCACTTCAGTGGTCATGAATCCGTTGAAGACCACCACCCCCGTCAGGATCAGGGCTGCTGTCGAGACGAGCGAGTGGAAGATGATGATGGGATAGTAGACCATGTACTTGATCATTGATGGACCGCCAAAACCGACGATGCCAACGATATACTGCTGGGCCAGATACATGAGAAACCATCCCGCCACGAGTATGGTCGAGAGAAGCATCGTATTGTGGTGGGCTGTCCCACGGTGTTTGCGTCCGAGATAGGCGCCAAAAAAAAGGCAGGAGAAAACAATGGTTTCGCTGGTGATCGTAAGGTCCCACCAGAAGTCTGCTTTGGTACCAAGAAATCCGTGCATGGCGGCTATCCGTTCTTAGGGGTCTGAGAGGAAGTGTCGGCACTTTCCAGTGCCTGACAGACAAAGTACCACAGTGCAAAAGGCACGACACCCGCAAAGAGAAACACCATGAAAAAAAGTGCTCCGAATCCGAGAAAGACCTTGCCAGGTTCGCTCCCGACCGCATGGAAAAATGCCTGGAGGAATCGTCCACCCAAGAGGTTGGGAACCATAAAGGTATATCCAAATCCCCAAAACCCAAAAACTGTGGTCAGGAGGGGATGACGTTTGACGAGCTCCGTCAGGGACAGCTTTTCTTGGCTCATGACGTTTCGGTGTCCGGGGGTGATGCCGCAATGGTTGTCAATGCTTTCTGATCGGTCGACAGGTTCAGTGTTCCCACGGGGATCGAGAGGGGCGAGTCCTGTCTCGGCGGCAAAAAGATCTACCACCTTCTTTAATTCTAGCACAAGCCTGATGGGTGATGAAGAGCGAGCCTTGTTGCGGGAGGAGAACAGCTCTCAGGACGAGGTCTTGTCGGCAGCGGAAAGGTTCTTCAAGAGTTCGAGAAGTTCGGTGATTTCTTCCGGGGGAAGGGATCGGCGGCGAATGGTGGCCTGCACCCTCCTTTTGTCGATGGTTTGTCCCCAAATGCCGAGAATGGTCCGACTTCCATGGAAGTTGATCTTGCGGATGAGTTCGTCAACATCCCCGTTCTTCCACAGAT
>JAKCCY010000063.1 GCA_021838765.1 Nitrospirota bacterium | reverse complement strand
ACATGTCCTCTTTTGGAAAGATCCAGATATCCTGCGTTTTCCCATGATCTTGTCAGCCGGATAGCACTCTCAACACTCGTCCCCGCCATGAGCGACAGACTTTTTCTCGTCACCTCAATCTCCACGGGATCTGTCCCGAGAGAAGACAACCCCATATCCCGACTTTTCTTGCATAACGATACAATGACTCGTGCCAGGCGAATCTTCACCGGCTCGGGGGAAATCAGAAGACGCGACTGAAGATCCTGGACACGAACGCCGATCTCCCTGAAAAACCCTCTCCGGAAGGAAATCTCCGCAACCAGCGCATTCCTGATTTTTTCTGCGGAATATCCTTCGACAACCGAAGGTCTCTCCGCGCGGGCCGTTGCGGGATAAGGGAACTCCCCCAAAACGGCAAAACCTCCCAAAAACTCGGATGACTCAAGTCGCTCCGTAATAAACGGGTTGCCAAAAGGGCTCTCCTTGACCATCACAATACACCCCTCCCGAACGAGATAGAGGAAGTCCGGAAAATCTCCCTGATGAAAAAGAATACCATCTTTTTTGAGAAGCACACGCTTGTCAGGGGTGTGCTGATTAAACCAGTCCATAACGGAAGATTCATCCACGCGCTTCCTCCAGAGAGTCTAGGATATCCTTGTCCATATGACAATGATCATACTCCAGAAAAAAGTATTGCACGAGAATAATCCCACAGATGACTGTCATCCTTGGAAATCAAAGGAGTCGAACATGAATACCCGCCGCGACAGCCTCACGATCCACCCGACGATCAGGACACTTCCAAAGGTCAGGCAAGCCGCAATAATCTGTCCTTTTTGCATTTTGGGGATCGCACTTATTTTCTGGGCAAAACCATCCTCAGGATCCACCGTGACGGGACTTGCTCTCTGGACCGTTATCATGCAGGGTTTTTCGGCGATATTTCTTGTTCTCGTTTTCAGGGCAGCCAAATCTGTCAGCGATACCATTGAAGAACAAAAGATCATCGAAAAAATCGCACTGCCAGAAAAAGAGCTTCTGGAGAAAGTCTACAGGACAGGACGTTATGCCCCGATTGATACAAAACCCCACCCGGAACACATCCCGGAATGGATGGAACACAACAAAGGAATCCTGCAATCAATCATCGCCACATTTGAAAAGTGCCATGCCATTCCTACCGGATGCCGGGAGAAGATCAGGGAAAGTTTCCATCGGGGACTATCAGAACTGATCACGTCCCAGCCCGATGGAGGCAATTCTTTTGCCGTTCCCCGGCAGGAAGTCAAAAAAATGATAGACCAGCTCATGATGGATCTCTAACTCCCCTGTCATGACTCCGACTGCATGCTCTCTGGCAACAGACTGTTGACCATGGAGAAAAGTTCGAGGTTCAGCCTGGAAGTGGACTCTCTCGACAGGTCCCCGGGAGAGACAGGAGATCCGAACCGGAGTTCAATCTTGCCCGGCCTCGGGAAGCGGTTTTTTCTGGGATAAGCCTCATAACTCCCGATAATGCCGACCGGTATTACCGGGCAAGGAAAAGCCCCAAGCAGGTGGGCCGTTCCCGGTCTGAACATCTTGATTTTCCCATCGTGGGTTCGGTCTCCCTCGGGAAACACCAGTATTCCCTTTCCTTCCTCCAGCATCCTGTATGAAACCCGAAGTGCCGAGGAGGCCTTGTCCGGATCGATCGAGATCACTCCAAAAAGATTTTTTAACGGATGAATCCTGGGATGGTCAAAAATCGGAGAAAAACCAAGAAGGACTGTTCTTGAAAGAATTTCATCCGGAAGAGCTGCCGAGATCAGAAATCCGTCAAGATAACTGCCATGGTTGGCTACAATGATAAAGGGCCCATCAGGCCAAAGTGCCTTATAACCGGTAACGGTCTCATAAATCCACCCTTTTTCCGTTTTTTCAAAACGGGGGAAATCAACCCGAAAGAAAACGGAAGAAATCCCTCTCAAAAACAGATGAAAAGCGCGCAAACCGGAGGACAGGCTCCGACCATCCGGAGAGAGAGGGCGATGAGGAACCTCAGCCTCTTCCTTTTCTGTCAGCGGAGTTTCCCAATAACGTCCTTCAAGTGCCTTTTTTTCCGTCACCATGAGACCGTTTGCCCACAGGGAAACAGCAACCATCAGATCCTTGACGGTCAAGATGTTGTTCAGCATGGCATCTTCAGGGATTCTGGCGCCAAAACCCTCTTCGAGGGCAGACACAAGCTCAAGGCGTCCAAGGGAATCAAGTCCAAGATCTATTTCGAGATGATCTTCCATTCTGACCGGGCGCTTGATCGTCAGAATTTCATTCAGGATGGCAAATGTTTTCTGTTCGATGGGGTCGACATCACCAGATGCAACAGAAGTATTGTCCTGTAATTTTTCAGACTCCATCTCCTCAACGATTTCCGGCAGAAGGTACCGCTTGAGCTTCATCAGCCTGGTTCTTGGCAGCGGATCCCTGACGATCGAAAAACCTCCCATCCTGCTGTGCGACGGAAGGGACTGCTGCATCAGGTTGAACATATCTGTCACGATTGGAACAATATTGGTCCGTCCGGAACGCTGAAAACTCTCCATGTCAGGACGAACCAGCAACCATGGAACACCTTTCCGAAGAGTCACGGCGATCTCAGAAACCAGCGGGTCGGAAACCCACCGTGATTCGATTGCCTCGGGCTGGATTTTTTTTCCGTTCGGAAGAACCAGGAGCTCCTTCAGGCGCCCGGTCAGCGTTATATATCCGTCGGACAACTGTGCACGGTCCCCCGTGGAAAACCATCCGTCCTGATCGACAACAGACTCTCGACCATGACGCCCAAGCCAATAACAGGAGGCCACATTATCTCCCTTGACCTGAAGCTCCCCTGATTCAGCGATCCTGACGGAAACCCCATCCAGGGGCCGGCCCACCGAGCCGATCTGAAATGCCTGGGGAACATTGAAAGAAACAACAGGTGAGGTCTCGGTCAATCCATAACCTTCAAGGAGCATAAGACCAAAGCCCATAAAATCCTCAATGATCTTGGGATCAAGGGGAGCCCCACCAGAAGAGAGGGCTCTCATGGAATCGCCAAAACGGGCATGAACAGCCGGGAACAGAACTCTTCCCGCGTTTTGAAATCCCAGCCTTGAAAGCTTTCTGACCGCTGGAGCCAGGAGAGACTTCGCAACGAACGCCTTGAAAGCCCCCTTCTGCCGGACACCTTCCATCAATTTTTGATGAAACCCTTCCCATATTGCAGGAACACCCGGGAAAAGGGCTATATGCATGTTCGTAAGACACCATGAAATTGTTTTGGGATGATTGTCCGGAACAAAGACCGGAACAGCACCCAGGAGCATCGGAAGGTGAAAAAGTCCCATCGCCGGATAAGCGTGATGAAGGGGCAACATCCCGATGACCCTGTCTCCTTTCCGGTAGATATTGAGACGGTCGAAGGCAAACACATCAAAAAGGATATTCCTGTGGGTCAGCGGGACTCCCTTTGCCATTCCTGTTGTTCCCGATGTCATCAGCAAAAAGGCAACATCATCACCATGTCCAGGAATGGACCTTGCCTTGAGGGAAGACATCGCACCCTCCCTGTCTTCCGGAGACGGGAGACCGGAGACGGAAACACGAACGACCTCTCCCGTCCATATTCCGGAAATGGCATCTGCTCCAATAACCACAAGGCGATCGGCATCAAAGGTCTTGAGGTGAAAAACAATCTCCGCAGGAGGCATCATATGGTCGATCGCCATGACAATCCCGCCCCGCCCGAGAATGGCCATGGCCGCAAGGATCCAGGTCATGCATGGAGGACCTGTGAGGGCGACAATCAAGCCCGGCTCAGGACGTATCTGTTCCATGAGCTGGACAACCCTGGCGGCTGATGCCCACCCGTCATAGGTTACAGGCATAAGCTGACCATCCTTCTGGACAATATCCACTCCAAGTTCTCCATCAGGCTCTTCCTTGATCCTCTGAAAAAAACCATCAAACAGAGTTTCAGGATGATCAGTTCTCATGACCGCTTTCCTTTCGCTGGAGGCAATTCGACCGTTTCATGCAATTTTGGCAACATCCTGTCATTCCACCCAATGGATTGAAGTTTTTCCGAAAATCCAGCCATCGAGCGCTTTTCCCCATGAATCAAAAAGACCCGATCCGGAATCTTCATCGACCCACACCACGCAAGCAGGTCTCCTTGATCGGCATGGGCCGAAAACCCATTGATCATATGCGTCTGGATCCTGACATCGCGCATCTCCCCAAGAAGCCGGACCTTTTTCTCGCCGTCCACGATTGACCTGCCAAGGGTTCCTTCCGCCTGATATCCCACAAAAATCAGGGATGACAGGGGATTATCGATATGACGCTCGAGATGGTAAACAATTCTTCCACCCGAGACCATTCCTGAACCGGCCATAATCACCGCATCGCGTCTGACGGCATTGATTTCCTGGGAGTCGCGGATTGAACGGGCCGTGACAAGCCCCGGAAATGAAAACGGATCTATGCCGCGAGCGATAACGGATTCCAGCTCAGGAGAAAGCTCGCTTCGAAACCGTTCAAACACCTCGGTCGCAGAAAGAGCCATCGGGGAATCAAGAAAAAAGAAAGTTCCGGGAGGAACCCTTTCTTCGCGGAAAAACTGCCCGAAAACCCACAGAAGCTCCTGGGCCCGCTCCAGTGCGAACGTCGGGATCAGGACGTTACCGCCACCTGCAAGCGTCTGAGCCAGAACACGGGCCAACTCTTCGACCGATTCCTGTCTGGAACGATGAAGCCGGTCACCGTAGGTTGTCTCGACAAGGACATAGTCCGAGTCGACAGGGGGAGACCATGGCTTGACCAGAGAGACATTTCTCGGACCGAGATCGCCCGAAAAAAGGATTTTGGTCGTAACGCCTTTCTCCCGAACCAACACCTGAATCGAAGCAGAACCCAGGATGTGTCCTGCATCATGAAAAACTGCGACCACGTCAGGGTGAACCCTGACAGGCATCCGCAGGTCGACTGTCTGAAAAAGGGCCATCGTTTCGATCACATCGGAAATATTGTAGGAAGCATCATCTCTTTTGTGGATCACTCCCCGCACATGCTTGTGCTGCCTGTCCCTTGCCTCTTCGTGAAGATGAGCGGCATCCTGGAGAACAATCCCCGCAAGAAGCCTTGTCGGAGCCGTTGCATAAATCGGCCCACGAAAACCCTGGCGAAAGAGAAGAGGCAACCTGCCACAATGGTCAAGGTGGGCATGGGTGAGAAGAACGGCATCGATTTCTCTCGGATCAAAACCAAAGGGGTCCGACTGTCCGCCAAAAAGCTCATCAGCCCCCTGAAAAAGCCCACAGTCGACAAGAACCCTGAAACCGTCAAGTTCGAGAAGATGGCAGGAGCCTGTAACGCAAGAGGCTGCACCATGAAAAGAGAGTTTCACAATCGATCCTTTCCACCCTTCGGTGAGGGTAATAGGCAATAATTTCAGTTTTTCCAACTCACTTTAACAAAACAGGAAAAAACCATCCAGTTTCTCATCGAAACTCCTCTTAAAACCCATGAACTCTCCCGCTGCTAAGCTGACGCTGTAGTGGGGGTTTCCGGTCTCACGACCGAAAATTCCTCTTTCGCCGAGGATGCGCGAAGGCGTTTGGACCTTCGCGTCTTATTGTCCTCTCCGGAGGCTTTGTCTTCGGACAGTTCCTGCCCTAGTTGTTTCCGTTTTCCGATCCCGCACCGCCGGACTGGCTTCCTCTGGACATCCCCTTCCAGAAGAAGTCGGATTCCCCTTTTGGCAATGACCAGGCCCGCGTTTCGATCGGCGTTATCCGTGAGTCCGCAGCGCTGGCAGACAAATTCGGCCTGGGAGGGCCGGTTGTCCGGGTGAATGTGCCCGCAGTGGGCACATTCCTGCGAACTGAATTGCGGTGGTACTTTAATCACGAGCTTCCCGTTGCGTCGGGCCTTGTACGAAAGAAAGAGGACGAACAGGCCCCAGCAAGACGACAGGATCGCCCTGTTCAGCCCAGCCTTCGCTCTTGCCCCGTTTTTGACATGTCGTCCGGACCCGTCCTTTTTTGGCTCCGGACTCTTCGTCATGTTTTTGATCTTCAGATCCTCGACTACGAAGAGGCTCCGTTCGGGATCTGTGGTAAAAGTATGGGTGGCCTTGTGGACCACATCCTTCCGGACGTTCTTGGCATATTCGAAGGTTCGGGCCAGGCGTCGCTTTGTCTTCTTCCGGTTCTGCGACCCCTTATTCTGTCTTGCCAGTCTCCGCTGGTACCGCCTCCGGGCCCGCTCCTTCCTTTCGGTCCGGCTCTTGTGGACCGGGAGAAGATCTATGCTCTGCCCGGAGCTTGCCATGACCGGAACCGCCACACCCCGGTCGAAGCCCAAGGTCCGGACTTCGAGTTCCTCTTCCGTAAACAACCGGAGCCAGGAGACCGTCTCCTCCTCCTTCGGCTCCGGAAGACCGTCGTCCGAGGAGAAGGAGACGTACCACTTCCCCGCCTCGACCGAGACGTGAAGAGACGAGGGACGGGAGTACGGGACATGGGCCGTAAAGGACAGAACTCCCACCGGGAACTTTCGGGTTCCGAGAACAAGCTCTTCGGTCTGTGTCTTGTCGTTAGTCCTGAAGGAGAAGAGTTCGGAGGTGATCCAGACGGACTGTCTCCCGTCCTTTCGCTTGAAGGTCGGTCGCCCGGCCAGGCCGGAAAAGAAGCGTCCGTAGGCCTGTTTCCAGAGAACCGCTCCGTTTCTAAGAATCTGCGAGGGAACCTCCCGGAGCCAGGGAGTCTCCGGTCCGATGAACCGGGAGTATTCCTGATCGACAGGAACGGGCGTTCCCGAGAGAGAGACGGCTTTTTTGGCGAAGGTCCGGTAGTACCGGTCCTCCGAGACCTTGGCGTTGTAAACAAACCGCTGGTGTCCGATCCACTGGAGAAGGACCTGTTCCTGAGCGGGCGTGGGATACGCGCGAAAGCGGTTGCCGGTCTGCATCGAGGCATGGTATCCTTGGCCGCATGGAAAATAAACCGAACAAGTCAAGCTCTCATGCCGTTTATTCTCTCAAGCTGCATATCGTTTTTGTGACAAAGTATCGGCGAAAACCCTCACGCCGGAACTTCTCGACTATCTCCGGGGCGCCTTCGGCCTGATCCTGTCGGACTGGCGCTGCACGCTTCTGGAATTCGGCGGGGAAGCGGATCACGTGCATCTTCTGGTCGGGATCCATCCGGCACTCAACATCTCCACCCTGATCAACAATCTTAAAACGGCTTCTGCCAGACGGGTTCGCAATCGTTTTCCAGACCATCTGAAGCCGTTTTACTGGAAGCCGTATTTCTGGCACCGGGCCTATTACGTGGGAAGCGTCGGCGGAGCGACTCTGGAAACGGTCCGTCGTTATGTCGAAAGCCAGGGGACCAAGGAAAAACCCCGCAAAGCCAAACCGCCCGCTTGACCCCCTCTTGGCCTGTGGCCTAAAAAGGCGAATGCGCGGGCAAATGTTCAAAAAAAGCGTTCACGGCCATGATCGTCCCAACCGGAAAGCGGATTTTAAACACCCCCTGATCCTGCGCGTTTCTTGGAGGCAGGAGACCTCTCAGAAACAGGAAATACCCTCCTCCAAAATCCCTCTCGTAGGAGTAACTCTCCCCCAGGCAGACTTTCATATGACGGTCGAGCGCCACCGTGTAAAGAAGCCCCTGAAGGAAATACCCTCCTGAAAGCAGGGCTTCCCGGAGCCTTTCCTGCGAATAATCCCCGGGAGCTGGCCCCAGATCATTTGTCTTGTAGTCCACGAAAGACACCTGTCCTTCGTGGAAGAAAAAAAGATCCACAGCTCCCGACAGCATGCCCTTCATCCGGCCATGAGATTTTGATTCGGCGGCCCACTCTTCCGGCAAGGGGATCTCCAATGATTTCAGAAGGGCATGAAACCGGGCGAAATCATATCCCTCCATTGGCAAGGAGAAGGCAAGTTCGCTGATTCGTCTCTCCTTCGGGATCTCTCCCAATCTCAAAGACTTTCCGTCAATGGCCGTCCCCCTGCACACAGAAACCATCTCCAGCGCATTTTGCAGATCCTTATCCGGATCGAGTCCCCGAATCTCAAGCCTTGCACGGACAAACTCAATCCAACGGGGAGTTGCAGGATCGATTTCCCAGTTTTCCAAAAGCTCGTGGATGAGTGTTCCGGTCCTTGCTCCCCTCGGAAGCCCTCCCCGAGGCAACTCCCTCCCGATAGGGGGCTCCGTCTCCAGAAAAGGCTCCCCCCGGACAATCTGACCTTCAAAAAAATGAACCATTGAAGTAAAACTCTCGCTGACCCATCCCTTAAGATTCTGGAACAGGGTCTCAGGAATCGCCTCTCCCGCTGGAAGCACTCCGGAGGAAAGACTCTCCTCTTCCAGCGGTTCGCAAACAATCGGAGCGCAAGACAGTCTTTCCACTGCAATCGTTCCCCCGGAATGTGTTTGCGCCATTTTTGCCAGTGTCCAGGGAGTCAGGTCATCCCGGAAAGAAAACACCGCTTTGAATGTGTCCGGAGAAAAACTGCTTTCACAGCCGAACAGAAGCCACAACAGGGGAGATGGGGAGGAAACGGGCAGAAGTCCGTCCTTGCCGGATTGATCGTTCAGGACAACAGTGACATGATATCGGGCCCTGGTCAGGGCAACATAGAGGATCCGCAGTTCCTCCGAAAACTCCTCCTGCTCGATATCCTCCTGATCCTCTTCGCTGATTTCATCCTTGAACAATAAAGAGGGCGGAACAACGCCATCCGGGGAAGATTCTCGTCTCTTCAGCGGGAAGGATATTTTTCCCGATTTATTGAAAAACGGGCAAAAAACCACATCAAACTCAAGACCTTTAGCCTTGTGAATGGTCATGATCCTGACTGCATTCGAGGCACCTTCCGCTCTCAAAATCTCTTCCTCTCCGACAGGGAACTCGCCCGGCCTGCGAATCGCTCGCGAAAAACGGGCAAGCAACCTCTCCGGGAGAAGATCTTCTTCCGCCTCCCATCGGTTCAAAAGATCCAGGAGGTGATTCAGGTTGATCCATTTCCTTTTTCCATCGACACGGCCTTCAAGGTTTTCCTTGATCGAAAGCTCCCTGATCATTGAAACGGCCATCCGGTAAAACCCCAGAGATTCCCAATCCTTTCTCAGCAGGGAAAACATCCTGAGTTTTTCTTCTTTTTTTTGAGGATCAGAAGTCATCCCGTCAAGTTTCCGGAAATCACCACCGACAAGCTCGCTTGATAATGCGGCCAGGAGAGTGGAGTACCCTCCCCTGCCAAGGATCGCCAACAAGATCCACTCAAGCTCCCTCGCCTCGGGAGTCTCAAAAACGGAACCATCCTTTTCGACAATGGAGGGGACACCCAACAGCTGCAGCTCTTTCTCCATCTCATGAGCTTCCCTGGTTTTCCGGACCAGAACGGCAATATCCCCGGGGGAAACACGTTTTTCCTCCACCTTAAGTTGCGATGAAGGCAAGAGCATCCGGTAAATTTCCCGGGCAGCCGCTCTGGAAACAAAGCCCTCCTCACGGTCTCCGGAATCGACATCAGACTCTCCAGGGGGCCGATTTTGCCGGGAGGGAAAATCCTTGACGAGGATCCGGATCGGAGCCATTTTTTTCCCCGAAACCTCAAGAAGACCGGTCCTTGACGAAGCGCAGTCAATTTCAGGGGCTTTCATCAGGGGATTCGCAAAAGGAGATGGATGATTGGAGTAGAGAAAATTGAGCGCAGACAGAAGAGGAGACGATTGCCGGTAAGAGGCGAAAAGTCCATACAGGTTCCCGCCCATTTTCTCCCTGAAATGGAGATAGCTTTGAAGATCCGCCCCCCGAAAGCGATAAATCGATTGTTTGGGATCCCCCACAAAGACCATGGAGGGGGCAGGAACGGAAGATCCCCCGGGGTTGTCTTTTCCGATCCTTAAAAGCAGGGATGTTTGATAAGGATCTGTATCCTGGAATTCATCCACAAGAAAAAAATCATACTTTTTCCGGATTGCCTGATGAATCGGCCATGAATCCGGAGAGTCCGGACTTTCCCTCTCCTCCCGCTCAAGTCTCTCGAGAAGGATCATGAGCGCATCATCCTGAAAGCTGACCCTGGCTGCCCCCTTCTTTTCCTCAAGAATCTCTCCGACACGCACAAGCATGCGCCGCACAAATGACTTTGAGGCAGCCTCCCAGATCGCCTTCAGGAGATCCATTGAACAGGACAGCTCCCCGATGGACTCCTTCAGCAAAGAGGCCTTGCACTTTTTAAAACCGAGAGCCTGCTCGATCCCTGAAGACTGATTGCTCTTGGCACACAGAATATTGAAGGGAAAATCCGGACTTGACAAAAGGGCGTCCCTTTTGTCGGACTTCTCCATGGAAGAAAGCTCTTCGACCCTGTCCCTGCTCTTTATCACGCGGGAAAATCGCTCCCTGAGAAGACTGCTGTCAGGGCCGGCCAACAAATCGTCCTCAAAGACCGGCCAGCCCCCCCGGGTGAGAGCAATAATCCTGGATGTCAACTGGGAGGGATCGGGCTTTGGCGTTTCCATAAACTCACCGTTATAAAACAGAAGAGGCGTGATCCCTTTTTCAAACCAGTACCGCCTGAGAGCCGGATCCATTTTCTCAAGCTCATCGCGCAAAAACTCTGCCGTTGCATCAAACACGTACGGCTCTGTCCGTGTGACAACCTCCCGTTCTTCCGTTATCCCTGCAAGATGGGAAAACTCCGCAAGGATTGCCTGGTAAAAGGAGTGGATGGTCCTTATTTCCACACGGTCAAAATCAAGAATGGCGCGCTCGATCCTGCCAGCAGCCTCTTTGAGGGAGACCTCATTTAAAAGATCCAGGAGAGGAGGTATGGGGAGAGAATCGCTCGATGGAGGAAGACCATCAAGCCTTCCATCAAGATATTCCCTGAGACCAACAAGGTCCTTTCTGATTCTTGCCAGAAGCTCCTGTGTCGCGGCCCTCGTAAAGGTAATGACGGCGATTCTGTCGACCGGACAGTTCCAGACAATAACGGCTTTCAAAAACAGGACTGAAAGCAAAGTCGTCTTCCCTGTTCCAGCACTTGCCTCCACCAGATGAAGACCAAACGGCTTTATCTTGAAGGGATCCGAAGCCATCCTGTCAACCGTCATGATTTGTCATTTCCTTTTTTTTCATCTGCCACCGCACCCAGAATAGGAGGAAAGATCCTCAGGGACAACTTCTCTGATGGAAGGAGTTCCCCCCGGGACAATGCAGTCTGGAGAGACCAAGGGGGAGCACTTGCATATAAAAGAGATTCTTCCGGAGCAATATCGGGGTTCCTGCGCTCTGCAAGCCATGTTGTAAAAGCCTGCTCCAAAGCATTTCGGCGATCGGCCCCATTGATGTCGCCCCAGGGGTATGGAGACTCTCCTGGAGCTTTTTTCCGGTATTTCACCCAGCACTGCGCATATTTCCATGCGCTTTTTAAAAAGATCGGGACAGGAGTCATTGAAGCATGGCAAAAAAGGGAAAAAATATCATGAAGAAGCCTTTTCTGATCTTCCTTGACTGAATAGGATTCGCGTCCTGAACCCGAAAGAGAATAGATCGTTGAAACAACCTTTTTCTCGATAAAGCAGACAGAGAGCAACAAATGATCAAGCCATAACGACATCAGGTCTTTTCTGGAGTGGAAATGCGGAAGAAAGACAGCATGGTTGACCTGGTCATCTCCTAAAAAAACCTGGCCCCGGATTTTCCCGCACAGACTGAAAGACTCTCCAATCATTCCGGGAATCAACGAAAGGGAAAGTTCCTGAAGAGGGCGTTTTGTTGCCCGGTCTTGCGACAGAAATTTTTCTTTTTCCTTCCACAGCCGGGAAATGGAGCCTGAGAGGGTTTCAAAAATGCTCAGTCCTCCACTTCCATGCGGCAAAAGACCAAACGGAGCCACAACCTTGACCGAAGGAGTCTCCCCGGCTTTTTCCTCCATATAAGAAAAAATCTTTTTTCCGATCGTTTTTGCATTCATATAGTCCAGAACGAAGGGATCGCTTGACGGAAGCTCCGAGATCGTATTTCTGAGTGCGCCTCCGCT
The DNA here is from genome assembly GCA_021838765.1 of Nitrospirota bacterium. The sequence continues at coordinate 2,770 of JAKCCY010000063.1, read as the reverse complement.
GCGAGAAGACCAGAAAAATCTGGCTGGATCCCGAATAAAAGATCTGACCTCGTCGAGATCAATCTGATCAGGAAAGATTGCAGGGATGACCTGATTCATCTCGTCAGGGATCGGAAACGCGGGGAATCCGCAATGCTCCGAAGAGCGTCTTTTCGGAGAAAACCCTTCAACAAGACTCCTGATTTCTGTGACCGCCTGATCCCGGTTAGCGGTATTTGCCCGGATCAGGTCGAGCAGATGGCCAAGAGGAGACGCCGGGAGCACCTCACCGGGAGACTCTTGCCCGGTTCCGGAATAACTGATGAAAATCGAGTCCCTGCAAGAAAGGAGCGCCTCGAGAAAAATTCCCTGATCATCTTCCCTGCGCGAATGATCCCCCGCCCTGGGAGCTGACATTAAAGGATCATAGGGAACCACCCTGTCCTTCAGGGCGACAAGATCCGAACTCATACCCAGGAGGGCGATCAATCGGGAAGGGATCCCCCTGGCCGAAACCATTGGGGCAAAGGTTATGCCCGGACTGCTCCCACCGGAAGGCTCCCCGGATATCTGGCTTTCAAGCATTTGTAAAAATCCCTCAAAGGGGATCCTGATCAAGGACATTCTCCGGATCTCATCTTCATGACCGGCAGGGGCCAGCATTCTGGAGAGGGAGATCATGGAAGAGGCGGTTTCGGGCTCCTTTGCTGAAAAATCATGTGGAAAAAGGTGTCCGGCCATCCATAGAACAGTTTCTCCCCAAAAACATCCGCATTCTTCATCCGGCAGTCGACGGCCAAGTTCGACAAGAATCTTCAGAAAGCCCAGGAACCTTTCAAGGACAGGGGCGACCTCCCAGAGATCTCCTCCGTCAAAAGCGATCATTTTCCCGACAGGCAAGGGAGTTATAAAAGAAAAGGAAAGAAGCAGTCTTTCAACTCCCCAAGCAAAGGTATTGAGATCCAGTTCGGAAGCACCAAACGACTCCCTCATTTCCGGGGAAAGTCCCCACCAGACAGGCAATCGGGAAACCCATCGCTCAATCATCTCCACTTCCTGCGCATCCAGTCCGAAACGTTCCCTTGAAAGGGGATGATCGAGAAGCGCCATGACCTCGGATGCGGAACATTTCCCCCTGACAACTTTTGCGCAGTTTTCAATGTATTTGAAGGCAGCACTCCTCCCTTTCCCGACAATACGATAGGGAAAAGAACCTCCTGCAGCATTTTTTTCCTGGAAAACAGCATCAATGAAAGGAGCGAAAAGATCGAGATCGGATACCATCACCAGAACATCTGAAGCCATGAGGGTGCTGTCCCTTGAAAAAGCCGAGACAAGATGCTGATAAAGGGCCTGAACCTCCCCGATGGGAGTCCTCGCAAGAAAAATTCGCACGGATGGATCCGGGCCGGACGCTTCAAGAGAAAGAGCCTTGCGGTCATTAATAATCCCTGCCTGAATACGGGAAAGAAGGCTTTTTTCTTCCGGGACCGAAAAAACCTCTTCGCTTTGATCGGATCTTTGAATGCATAGCTCCCGCATCCGGATAAACTGGGACCCCATCGCCCGGGTCAGGGGATTTGCCGCAGTGGCCTGCAAATCGCCCGAGAGCGATGGCTGGAATCCTGGAAAAAGATAGACCTGTGTTGCCTGCCATTGATAAATAACAACATCTGTCAGGAGAGAAAGATCTTTCAGAAAATCAAGAAAGGAGGGAGGGAGGAGGGATTGTCCGATAACATGTACGGGGGTTTTCAGAAATGTCTTCTCTCTGAGAGAGTCGGGAGAGTCTCTCACAAGCCTTGAAAATCTCTTCAGAAGGGAAACCCTGTGCGAGGGGGTCTTCCTGACCAGAAACAACCATAATCTGGCCCAGGGATCCCCGGAATGGCTTCCCGATTCCCAAGCCGAGATCCAGTCGGGACGGTAGATCAGTATCCGGTCAAAAATCTCGCCAAGAGTTGTCGCGAGTGTCCATCGGGAAGAGCTATCCAAAGGGAAAGGAATCCCTCCGGGAAGAGCGATCGGGTCAGAAGCCTCGTCCATCCGGGAGAAAATCTCCACGAGAGAAAAGGAGATGCCGATCTTTGAAAGGGGGTTGTTGACCGGAGCATCGGGAAAACACTCGGAAAGAACGCTCCATAAAAAGTTTCCGGGCGGAACTATTTTGATGCCGCTTGAAATACCAAGACCTCTTGCCAGTTGGTTCTGGATATAGGGGTATTTCAGAGGATTGTCCAGAAGGATTTTTTCTGCCTCGAACGGGGAACGCAACCGGTTGATCTTTCGGGTCAATTCCCCCGCTAGCCGTTCAGGATCGTTTCCGGAAACAAACCACAGCATTTGGAGCACTCCATATTGACCGCGGGTTGATTGAGCCTGTCAAAAACCTTCCGACCACCGGGAAGAAGAATAGGTGACACCAAAGAACAAAGAAACTCTTGACAAAACATCCGGGGATCATATGGGCGAAAAGAAGAGTCCGTAACGTGTTCACTGCAGGGAACGCAGGTCTAAAGAGCTTCCCTGCACTGACTTCCCCCGATGCGGGCGGAGCGGACCTCCGGGAACCACTCCGGATCCTCCGTTCCGGCCAGAAACCCGCGCGCAGATTTCCCGCAGAGATTCGCATGAACTCTCCCGCTCCTAAGCGCTTTGCGCTGTAGGAGGGGTTTCCGATCTCACGAGCGGATGTTCCTCTTTCGCCGAGGATGCGCGAAGGCGTTTGGGCCTTTGCGTCTTATGCTCCTCTCCGGAGGCTTTGACTTCGGACCGTTCCGGCCCTGGTTGT
>JAKCCY010000216.1 GCA_021838765.1 Nitrospirota bacterium | reverse complement strand
CAGGGGAATGTAGTCTTGTGTGAGCTCCTCCGGGTAAAACAGGAGGAGCTCTTTAACTTGCATCTGTTTCCGTTCTGACTATCGCCTCCCCGGGATGGAAAAAAATGTTAGGAAGTCCGGGCAATGGGTCTTGGCTATAACATCGGATGACAAAAGCGTATAGTGGAGAGGTCGCATTCAGGGTTCTTTTCCGGGAAATCTGTCCGCAGGGGAACATCTCTTGATCCAAACATATGCTTGCCCATTTTAACGTCAGGATTTTTTGATGTCTTTTTCGGCCCTTGGTCTTTCCGATGAAATTGTTCTTGCTGTTACCGAACGGGGTTATTCGACGCCGACTCCAATCCAGATCGCTGCGATCCCCGCCGTTTTGTCGGGGAGGGATCTTATGGCTGGGGCCCAGACGGGAACAGGTAAAACCGCTGGTTTTACCTTGCCGATCATTGAAATGCTGTCCAGAAAAAATGACACGAAAGAAAAAGGGAGAAGAATTCCTGTAAGAGCTCTGATCCTGACTCCAACCCGTGAGCTTGCCGCTCAGGTTGAAGAGTCAGTCGTCGAATACGGAAAGCATATGAAGCTCTCTTCGACGGTCATTTTTGGCGGAGTCAGCATCAACCCCCAGATTCAGAAGCTACGGACCGGAGTGGATATCCTGGTTGCCACTCCGGGTCGTCTTCTTGACCATGTCCAGCAGAAAACACTGGATCTGTCGCATGTCGAGATCCTGGTCCTTGATGAAGCCGATCGCATGCTGGATATGGGGTTCATCCGGGATATCCGGCGCATTATTGCTCTTCTCCCAAAGACCCGGCAAAACCTTCTGTTCTCGGCAACCTTTTCGGATGAGATCAAGAGTCTCGCCGGCAGTATTTTAAAGAATCCGGTTTTAATCGAGATTACCCCCAGCGGAAAACCGGTGGAGAAGGTGGCTCAGAAGGTCTATCTTGTTGACCGTGAGAAAAAGCGGACACTTCTGTCGACTCTTATCAAGCAGCATGGATGGTTTCAGATCCTCGTCTTTACGCGTACCAAGCTTCGCGCCAATCGTCTGGCGGAGCAATTGAACAAGGATGGCATTTCCTCTCTTGCCATTCACGGCAACAAAAGTCAGGGGGCGAGGACCCATGCTCTTGCCGAGTTCAAGACCGGCACACTCCATGTTCTTGTCGCGACCGATATTGCCGCCCGGGGAATAGATATTTCCGAACTTCCCCATGTCATCAACTTTGATCTGCCCAATTCTCCGGAAGACTATGTTCACAGGATTGGACGTACTGCCCGTGCCGGTGCGGAAGGAGAAGCCATATCCCTTGTGTGCATTGATGAATACAAACTTCTGGAAGGAATTGAGCGGCTTATCAAGATCAAATTGCCAAGGGAAGTGGCTCCAGGATTCGAACTGGATCCTGATGCCAGAGCGGAGCCTATTGAGAATGGACAGGGAAGGGGCAGCTTTTCGCCTCGGCCAAGAACGCCATCAGGCCAATCCCCCAAGGGCTCTGTGCCCAAAAGACAGGAGCGCCCAAGAGGGGAGGAATCGAGACGATCTGGATCTGGGGAAGTAAAACCCAGAGGCCGTTATTAGGTTGATTCTTTAGTTCAGAGGGGAAGCCCTAAAAAATCGCTGTAAATTTCTTCCCGAGAAAAGACCCATGGATTGTCATTTCACAAGCGCAATGGAACTCCGACAGGGAAGCTCCCATGAGATGAATAGCTGATTCTTCGCTTGTGAAGATCTGGGGGATGACACGCTCCCGTCTTCGGATCTCTCTATCGAGCCGCTCCTGTGAGTTGGTGCTCCGAAGCCGGGCGCATGATTGAACCACGCGGACTTCAATGACCGCTCCATTGGTGAAAGGGTTTGCCTATTTTCCCAAACGATTTTAATCGGCCATTGAAAATAAGTTTTTGAAGAAATCTTCATTGATTTCTGTAGGCAATTTTTCATTTTTCACATGTTCAAAGTGAAAAATTCTCGGTAAATAGTTTTCTGGCGCAAAAGTTCTTATATAGGTTTTCCATGTTTTGGGATTAATCGGTTGATCTTTCAGTGATCGAATGAGAAGTTGTCTGCAGTAGCTTTTTCCTTCTCGATAAATTAAAAACCTAATGCTCAACTCTCTCATCCATTGGGCTCTGATTTTGATGAGGGCATTTCTTTTATCTTTTTGAGTCCCATACTTCTTGTAAAGAATGCTAAAAAAATAATTTAAGTTCTTTATCGCAACCCAATCAAAATCTCCTTGGCGATCTTTCAGGTAGTTTTTTGAGGATAGTCTGATGTGAGTTAATGTTTCAGGAATAAGGTATATCGGTCCCTTTTCGTACATGCGCAATGAAAATTCAGTGTCTTCAGTCCAGTAAGGGTTGAATTTCTCATCAAAAAGTCCCACATCAATCGCCAAGCTACGTCGAAAAAACATTGTTGAAGGGTGAGGATTGTAAATTGGATGTTTTTTGAATTTTTCAGTATTTCCAAATAACTCGATTGCCCAAAATTGCGGGGAGAAGTTTTGATTGAGTTCGACAATCTGACCATCATCGTAGGAAATAAAATTTACAAGATTCGTAATAATAGAGAACTCTGGGTGATCCTGCTGTATTTGTAATTGCTTTTTGATCTTGTCCGGTACCCAGATATCATCTTCATCACAAAAACTGACAAACTCCCCCTTTGCTTCAATAATTCCACGATTTCTGGCAGATGCAATTCCTTGGGTAGGTTCAAATACAATTCTGATGATCTCGGGGTAACGAGTCTGATATTCATTGGCGACAGCGAGTGTTTCCGGGATTGCATTGTTATTGACGAGAATGATTTCAATGTTTTTATATTTTTGAGAAAGCATAGATTCAATTGCAAGGGATAGCTTGTTCCTATGCTTATAAATGGTGGTAATAATGGAAACCTTGGGATCGTTTTCCGGAAGTATCAATGATTCTCCTCGAGAACAAAATGTATATCTACTTTAACTTAATATATTTTATGGGATTTATCAGTACTCAAGGCAGAATACCTCCTCTTAGGCGTTCTTTGCCAAGAGGGGGATGAATGCCTCTTGACTCATTGTGTAATTTAGTTAAAAAATTCACAACATGAGAAAAACATTCAAGTATCGGTTGTATCCGACCCGCAAACAGGAAGCTCTTCTG
>JAKCCY010000215.1 GCA_021838765.1 Nitrospirota bacterium | reverse complement strand
ACTTCGGGTTAATGACGATCAGCTTCAAATGGGGCAGTGGGGTAATCTCGTTCTTTCATTTCATCCATCTCTGACCTTTACCGTTGACCAGGACCGCTCAAATTGACATGTTTCATGGAGTCTCCGTATATTAAGATGCATTCTGTGAGATATTTTCTCATTAGAGGGAGGGAGTATGATTGTCAGCTTTTCAGTGGAAAACTGGAAATCTTTCCGAACCCGGACCATGTTTTCAATGGTTGCCACTCAAGAGCGACAGCACGGTGAGCGGGTTCCCAAGATCAATAAATATCGATCCAGAATTTTGCCAATTGCGACCATCTATGGTGGCAATGCCTCTGGTAAAACAAATTTTTTTCAAGCGCTGAATTTTGCAAAGGAGTATGTCCTCAAGGGAGGTCAGCCCGACAGTCTGATTGCGGTTGAACCCTTCCGGCTTGACGATACGGCAATGGAAGAACCGTCACGCTTCTCCTTTGAGATCCTGATCGATGAAAATCTTTACTCATTCCACTTTTCCGTTACTCGCAATGCTGTTCTGAAAGAAAAACTTTCTTTGGTCAATACGACCGGAGAGAAAGTTCTTTATGATCGCTGTGAGGGCAAATCCAGTTTTCATCAATCCCTCAAAAATACCCGGTGCAGGTCCATTTTCGAAGGAACACGTGACAACCAACTTTTTTTAACTAATTCAGTGTCTCAGAAACTGGATCTTTTCCGTCCTGTTTACGACTGGTTCAGAAACACACTGGTCCTTATCGCGCCCGATGCACGTTTTGCTTCTTTCGGACAGCTTATGGACGAAACCGATCCCCTTTTTTCAGCAGTCAATGAGATCCTGCCACAGCTCGATACGGGTATTGCTCAATTGAATGGAGAAACAATTTCTCTTGAAAAAATTCCTCTTCCTGATCTTTTGAAATCAAAGCTTCAGGAAGATCTCAAAGAGGGGATGGCCTACCATATTCCTTTTCAGGGTGGAGAACGTTTCATCGTAACCCGAAAAAACGGTGACCTGATTGCGAAGAAGCTGGTTACCTATCATTCTGGAACGGATGGAAGTCAGGTTCTTTTTGGCATCCGCCAGGAGTCGGACGGTTCTCAGCGGGTGATCGATCTTTTGCCTGCCTTTCTTGATCTTTCGGACTCGACATCCAAGAAGGTCTACGTGATCGACGAGATTGACAGGAGCCTGCACACGTTGCTGATACGTCAGCTGCTTGAGGTCTATCTTTCCTGTTGCAATAAAGACAGCCGAAGCCAGTTGCTGCTGACGACCCACAATGTTCTTTTGATGGACCAGGACCTGTTGCGCCGGGACGAAATATGGGTGACGGAAAGGGATTCGTCGGGAATTTCGACCTTGTTCTCCTTTAGCGAATACAAGGATGTCCGCTATGACAAGGATATTCGGAAGAGTTACCTGCAGGGACGACTGGGCGGAATCCCCCGTTTGCTGCTGGGTCCGCTTTCGACTCCGTGCCAAGGTGAAAAAAACAGGAAAGTCATCTGATATGTCGCCAGAACGCACGCGGCATTTCAAGAGACCACTGGGTAAGCGTCGCTACCGAAAGCTTTTTGTTATTGCTGTGGAGGGGGCGAAAACTGAACCGATCTATTTTTCTATGTTTAGAAACAGCCAGGTGATTCGGGTAAAGTGTCTGGCGGGAACAAATAACAGCTCTCCATCGGGAGTGCTGAAGCGCATGAGAGAGTACCTCCGTCAGGAAGATCTGAAAAAAACTGACGAGGCTTGGCTTGTGGTGGACAAGGATCACTGGACTGAATTGCAATTGAGACAGCTTGCCAAATGGTCAGAAGAAGAAACGCAATACCATTTTGCGCTGAGTAACCCCAAATTCGAGTACTGGTTGTTGCTCCATTTTGAGGATGGGAAGGGGATCAGCTCTTCTGATCAATGTTTAGAGCATTTAAAAAAACATCTCCCCAACTATGATAAATGCTTCGATCCTCGTAACATAACACGTCAAATGATCAACACAGCCATTTCTCGAGCCAAAGATCGAGACAATTCGACTTCTGGGGATTGTCACCTGACCGTTGGTTGTACGACTGTCTACAGACTGGTCGAACATATTCTTCTCGATGAATCCGTTTGACCAATATTTTGGAGAAGGGAGTCTCATCATGATGACCAGTTCCTTCCTCGATGACACATGGAGGCAACCTCTCGTACTTCTCCTTTCTTCATTGGCCGCGGGGGGGCTTCTTCATACCTTCCTCCTGAAAATGGCCAGTCGCAAGATGGAAAAATGGACCGACGTAACCGGAGCACACCCTTTAGACCGGATTCGCTGGCCAACCATGTTTCTTTCGATGGAACTCGTCATGCTGGTTGTTCATCCGGCCATTCCGTTTTCCGGGAGATTTGAGGAGGTCCTTTCCCGGGTGGCCGTTCTCCTGACCATCTTGACCGTTGCCTGGACACTGATCACCCTGACCCATATCATGGGGGAGGTCATGTCTTCCCGATATCCGTCGGCTTCAACGGACAATCTCAATGACCGGAAAATCAGGACCCGCATCATTCTTTTTGAGCGACTCCTGACTGTAGGCATTATCGTTCTCTCGACGGCGGCTTCACTGATGACGGTTCCCATGATCCGTTCATTTGGGGTCAGCCTTCTGGCCTCGGCCGGACTTGCCGGGCTCGTCATCGGTCTGGCGGCCCGCCCTTTGCTGACCAACGTGATTGCCGGGATCCAGATCGCACTGACCCAACCGATACGAATTGACGATGTTGTGATCGTCGAGAACGAATGGGGATGGATCGAAGAGATCGGTATTGCCTATGTGATCGTGAGGATCTGGGATCTGAGGCGCCTGGTTCTCCCTCTTTCCTATTTTATCGAGACCCCATTTCAGAACTGGACATACAAATCTGCCTCCCTTCTCGGCTATATCCATATCTATGCCGACTATACCGTTTCGATCCGGGAGCTTCGGGATCATCTCAAAAATGTTTTGGACTCCACACCCCTCTGGAACAGGGAGGTGTGGAACCTCCAGGTGACAGGAATGGACGAAAAGGCAGTACAGATGCGGGCGCTATTTTCCGCCCGTGATTCGGGGTCCCGTTGGGACCTCTCCGTCTATGTTCGGGAAGGGATGCTGGAGTATCTGCAAAGTCGGGAAAACGCGGAATTCCCC
>JAKCCY010000214.1 GCA_021838765.1 Nitrospirota bacterium | reverse complement strand
TTCCGATCTACAAGGGCTTAGCCATGAGAAACCCCCATCAATACGTCACTCCAGTCTTCTCCAGGAATGTCCGGAAAAACCGTTTTGACGCGGGTTCCCTGTGTTCCAATCCGGTAGATGAGCTTTTCGACGGCCAGTATCCCGGCCTGGTCATAATCCGCTGCGACGATGATCTCCTGGATCCCGGAGGGTGGGATGAATCTCTCAATCCCTCCGGATGACAGGCAGGACCAGGTTGGGATCCCGGAGAGAATTTGAAAAGATAAGGCTGTCTCGATCCCTTCGGCGATTGCCAGTCTTGAATTGGGAGGGAAAAGCTGTACAGCATTGGAGAAGCCGACCAGGGAGGTAAGTTTTTTGGAGGTGGAAACGGGGGCTTTTCTACCATCCATTGTGAGGTATGTCCGGTGCAAACCAACCGGGCGGCCCATGTCGTCCCTGATTACCGCGATCATTGCGGGAAAACATCCGGCCCTCTGCCCATCCTCCCAATAACCAAGAGCCATGTGGGTCCGCAGGTCCCGGGGGTAGATATTGAGCCGGATATATCTTCCCAGAAGGTAGTGATCGACTGGATCACCGGATGCGACTGGTTGTGTTCCGGCAAAGATCTTCTCCAGCCGGCCTTTGATGCTGTCCGTCCGCTCAGGAACCTCGCTCTCGATTGGTGGGTATTGAAAAGAACTTTTAGTGTGAGTCTCGTCGCATCGACAGGGACCAGCCAAATAATGCGAGAATGTGCCGTCTTTGCCATGGGGAAGTTTCCCGGCAAATTCAGGGCGGGTGCAGTGGACATACCGCCCGTCTCCGGAGAGGAAGCCCCAACATCGGGAGCCTTTACCCGCTTGGTCATATCCTCCGCAAATCGGACAAGGACGATCTCTCCGGAAGCGTTGACTGCGTGAGACTCTTATGGCATTATTTTCTTCAGGCATTGAAATATCCTTCCTGGCCCCTCTACGAAAGGGGCCTTTTTATTTTTCTGGATCGGATCCGGTACTTCGTCTTGCCTCTCCTTCAATGAACCCGGACAAATAGCTCAAATCATCCAACCCTGCCCAGATCAGTTCTTCGTGAGATTTTGAGGATTCCCCCGATCTTCCGTCTTCCCATCCAACCTGGTAGCTCTCATCGTCCAGTCGGAGTCTCATGGATTAGCCTTCCTGCTGAACTTGGGCTCGGGCCAGTTGTGTCCTCTTTGTTGGCCGGCCCGTTTTTTTGGGGGCAGGAGGAGAAGAGGGGGGAGGGGTCAGGGAACGGAAATGATTTTCGAGTTGCTCGCGAGTCCATACCAATTTTTTTGTTCCGACGTGAATTGGTTCAGGCAGAAACCCGGTTTTCCGAAATAAATGCATTCTGATCGCCGAATCGCTCATCCCCATCATTTGGGCTACGTCCTGAACAGTAAAGAGGATTTTTTCTTTTTGTATGGATGAGTTCATCTTATAGACCTCCTTTCCGGAGTTGGTGTATGGTAAAGTACTATCTTATGGGGTATCCCCTATATGATTTTGATATCATAGGATACCTCATGAGATATTGTCAACATATTTAACATGGAAAGAGAGCGGCTTTATTTATGGATGTTAAAATAGTTAATTTAGTAAGAGAGTTGAGGGGATTATCGATTCGGGAATTGGCTCGAAGAACAGGGAGCGTGCAGCCCCGGAATCTTGCTTCTCATTTTGCAGGTCAATCGGGAAAAGTTTCTCAGGAAAAATTATCTGGCGTATATAGAGTGCTTGATCTTTCAGAAAATGGACTTGTTTCTGGAATCCATCGCTGGGTAATCCCGTCCGCGATGACGAGCGATGTGGAAAAAGCCGAATACATTGTTCGGGAATTTTGCCCAGGGGGTGTTAAGGTCTATCCCCTCTGCTCGGCGAATATTCTTCAAGCCATTGTTCCCGCCTCTATTGGCAATTTTCTTCCGTGGATTGTCTGGGTCCTTGTTCCGGCCACTTCTCCCCTGATTCGGATTGTTCTTGCGATCAAGCCCTCTGTCAAACATTTGAATTTTCTGGGCAGTAGCCGGTCTCTTACTCTCAAGTATGTCGGGGGAACACTTCCGGACGGATCCAGTCCGGACGAAATTTCCTCCTCCGACTGGATTCCTCTTCCTCCTGAGATTTTCGACCGGATTAAATCCGATCCGGATCTGACCGTTCCTGATCTGGACTCAATTTTGGGAATTTCAGGAGCTTCAGACTGGACATGGGAGAGATTAACCGCCGTATTGCAGGGGAAGGGAATGACTCCGGAAGAGGCTGCGCGGAAGATGGGGATTCTGTGATGTTTGTTCCAAACACATTTCGATTTGACATTCAGTATTTCTGTAGCTACAGTTAAGAACGTGAAGATCACCTACGATCCCGTCAAACATCTGAAAACGCTGAAAGATCGGGATCTGGACTTCGAAGAGGCGGTGCTGGTGTTTGCCAGTCGGCATTTCACCAGAGGGGACGACCGGATCGATTATGGGGAAGATCGGTTCATTACGATCGGGCGATTGCGTGGGCGCATGGTGGTTCTCGTATGGACCATGAGAGGAGATGCGGCTCATATCATTTCGATGAGGAAAGCCAATGACAGAGAAGCAAAACGATTCCAGAATCACCTGGACTGATCCGGACGAGGCTCCGGAGTTGACGGACGAATGGTTCGAAGGGGCAGACCTGAAAGAAGGCTCCCGGCTCATCCGCCGGGGGCGACCGATCTCCGGGCAAAAGAAAGTCTTGCTTTCCGTCCGTTACAGCCAAGAAGTCGTGGACTACTTCCGGTCAACCGGCGAAGGATGGCAGACCCGCATGGATGCTGTCCTGAAAGAGTGGATCGAACAGCATCGATAATCGATCCGTATGGAAGAAACGACCAGAGGAAGGAGATATGTAATGTTCAAAAGTGATGCCTTCGAGGCCATCTTGGCTGGGTGCGTGCTCGTTTTTCCACCGAGTACGCCACTGAGTTTTGGAACAATTTTGGAACACTGAGAGTGAAAAACAGGGTTATTCGATTAAGTAACATGATACAACAAAACATTGATCTTTATGAATTGTTCTGTTGCGGGGTGTGGGAAATAAGGCGTTTTTTTTGCCTGCTAAGCGGATGTGGGGCTAAAACCCCACCCAGGGTTCGAATCCCTGCCTCTCCGCCATTTGTGTTTCCCCGTATCTTCCCCGATTCGATCATTC
>JAKCCY010000062.1 GCA_021838765.1 Nitrospirota bacterium | reverse complement strand
TGAAACCCTGCTGGGAAAGAACTCTTAACGATGCCGCCCAGGCACGATCCTCGGATGCCGAAATGGATTCGGTGTTTCCCTGGATCTGCTCTGAAGAATTGAAAGCCTGCCGGTAGGATGGCTCGGAGCCACAACCGGAGACCAGAACAAGACCCACCAAAAGGACCATTGCCCTGGTGAAGAAAAACAACGCACTGCCATGGTTCCTGAAGCTCGGACTCCCCATAGGAGAAGAGGTTTCAAAAGACTCCGATCCCTCCTTCATCCTTCTGGAAGACCCTTCCTGAAAACCCATCACTAACTCCTTCCCAAAATTGTCTATAGCTATCACTTTTGATAAAACGGGCAAGTGATGCCGAAAGGGTAGATCAGCTCCCCGATTCTGTCTATCCATCGAAAGTAGTGGATTGCCTTTTGAGGGAATTGAGCTATATTTATCATAGAATAATGATCTGAATGGATTCACCGGATGATGGTCGTGAAGGCCGAACAATTCTCACCAGATGCTGTGGTCGGGGGAAGTCATTTTCATGGTGATTCAAACATGTTGCGTACCAAAACAAACGAGGTGCTTCGATGGACGCTGTGATGGAGTTATCCTCAAAGGATTATCAGACTCTCCTGAACCTCATCTGCCGGCTTCACAACGCAAAAGATTCAAAAGCCCTGTTTCTCGAAATATGGGACTCCCTTCGCGATGAACTTGATCTCACCACCGGAGTTTTCATCCCCGCCGACAGGGAATCGGGGGATTTCCTCCTCGACGGAGGCCAGATTTTCGATCACCCTTCCCAATACTTCATGGAGTATGCCCTGCACTTCTCCACTCTCGATCCGGTCTTTTCTTCCGGGTGGTTCAGGAGTTTTTCAAACGATGTCACAAGGCTTTCCGATCTTGTCCCCCCAGACTGGTTCGACACATCCCCATACGCCCAGGATCTGCTGAAACGGGCCCATATCTCCCATATTCTGGCATCCAATCTGGGCTTTGAGGGATATCCCGTCGGGGTTCTCCGGCTTCACAGGGAGAACCGGGACAAACCTTTCACACAGCGGGATATCCTGTTCCTGAAACTTCTGGCACCCCATCTTTCCCAGATGATCAACCAATTCCGGGAGCAGTCCATTCCGGAGTTCTCCCCTAAAACCGGGATCATGTTCATCCAGCAGGATCAGTCGATTTTCTGGGGAAACAAGCTTGCCAAACAGGTCTGGGGAGATCGCAGTGTGCACGACTTCAATGCGTCCGGAAGCGATCTCCCCAACATCATCAACACTTCACTTGGTTCCTATAGGGTCATAAACATCCCCATCCAGGCGCTGAAAGATACCGACGATCCTGTTTCTGAAAAAATAAAAGCCCAAGTGCTTCTTCTTGAGCCGTTTCCCCAAAAAAAATCGACCAAAGAAAAACTCTCCTCACTGGGACTCTCTCCCCGGCAGGCAGAAATTGCCGCACTCGTTCTTCAGGGCAGGAGCAATCGGGTCGTAGCCTCCGATCTCGGTATCTCCGAGCAGACGGTCAAGGACCATCTCCACGATATCTTCCATAAACTCAAGATCAAAAGCCGTTACCAGCTGATTTTCCTGTGCGCGAATGCGATGTAGAGCCGCAGATAAGGATTGATTTGTTCACGACAATAAGGAAAAAGAGGATCATGGGACGCTCTGAACAGTTTTCAAGACTGAATCGGCCTTAAAAACAGAAGGAAGACTCAAGGATCCACACCAAATTGTCTGGAATCATTCTCAACCGCCCGGATGTCCCGGAAAAGGGGACAAGACCGTTTCGGCATAGGTCATACTCTTGCTCACAATCGGCTGAGAGGGCGAGACGATGTCCTTTGATCGCCCCAATGTCAAAGCGGTTCCTGACCTGATTTTCAAAATCGGAGGAATGTTCATCTCAGATGGATCGCCCTGCTCCAAAATTCTGATTCTTATTCCAGATCACCTCTCCTCAAGATGTGAAACAGCCACTGACAGAATCCATGGATGAAGAGGCACTCTTCACAGACCATCAAGGCCACTCCAATGGATCAACATTGACGAGGTCGGGTTTGGAGAACCTGTCGCTAAAAAAAGATTGTAGTGGCAAACCGCTCTGTACCGGAAGCAGGAGATATTGTCTGGCTAAGCTTTGATCCGAAAGCCGGCCAATAAAAATCAGGCCGAAGACCAGCTCTGGTCATCAGCCCATCGGGCAACAAACCAAAAGACGGGACTCTTGGTTTGTTGCCCGATGACATCCATGATCAAGGGATACCCGTTTTAGGTCACTCTGTCAGGATCCCCTTCTTCGGTTATACTTGCCGACCAGGTCAAAAACCTTGATTGGGTCGCACGCGAAGCCACCCTCAAAGGGTCATGCCACACAGGAAGAACTGGCGGAGGTGAGGGCGAAAATATTCGCTCTCATCGGAGAGACTCAAGTGTTACGGAACCGATAAAGAGCCTTATTTTGACTGGGTCATCCCGACGCCAGTGCCGGAAGAGATGCCAATATAGCCGCCTCGCTGTGTTTACGTCTCAAATCAAAAATGAGATAGGCATCCAAAGGATACAAGTCAAACCTGCAAAACTGTTGGAGGGCGATGTGTGAGCGACCCACAATGCGGTGGACTCAGTTCTTCCCGATAGAAGTGACCATTCCCCTGTCGGAGGGAAAGATCTTCCGAAGCTTCAGATCCTCGGCGAACACAACCGCTTGGGACTCGCCAATCGGCAACGAGGTCCAGTCAAAAGATCCAGTGGCAAGCTTGCGTTCTTCTCATGCACCATCCCAAAACGAATTTCTGTTTCCGGAAACTCTTACCATCCGGATATCTCTTGTAACACTCTTTCGGGGAAATCTGAACCACTCCCCCCTCAAACATGATCGGTCCGCTGCCTTCCCATT
Organism: Nitrospirota bacterium; assembly: GCA_021838765.1. The sequence continues at coordinate 12,317 of JAKCCY010000062.1, read as the reverse complement.
TCGTTAGACACAATCCAATCGTGCGTGGTACATTAAGCAATGATATTATCCAGCTAAAAAGAACCTCCCGCCCAACCGGACAAAAAGACCGGCAGAGATGTCATTGTGGGGATTTGGGCCTTTTCGGGCCTTGGTTCTTTAAAGGAAACCCGCTTGGGAACCATGTTCCCAAAGATCGCTTCGGGAGCAGAAATCAATTCGCCCCAATGGGCACAGGAAACCATCTATCCGGAGAAAATTCATCCCATGGAAAAAGGCGTAATCAAGGAAAAAGAACAAACTCCAGTCGAGCATTATACAGAAGGACTCATTCCCGACCGCGACCCTCTCATCAGGGAGATCGGCATTCTGACCGGCCAGCATGGAAGGCCCTTTCTTGGACCTCAGGGTGGAATGACCCTGGCAACGCTTGCCTACATGAACAAGGTCAAGAGAGTGTATGAATGGACCGGTGCCTATGGCTATTCCACCCTCTGGCTAGCAAAGATCCTCCCCAATGACTGCCAATACATGATTGGCACCATCGCCGATGAAAATCAGCGCCTGATCGCCAACTATCTCAAAAGGGCAGGGCTTCAAAGCAGGGTCAGCATCAAGATCACCGACGGTGCCAAGCAGTTTGGAGAGACAGAAGGACAATTCGACCTTTTGGTCCTCGACCTTCAGCAGGAAAGGACCAAAATGGCCTCCTGGCTCGATGTGATTCCCGACAAGATCGCCGAAGGCGGACTGGTCGTCTCGCTGGGAAATCTTCCCGCGGGAGTCGGCTCCGAACAGACGAAAAACATGCTGACATCCTCGGTTGAAGCCTACAACCACCGGATGTTTGCCGATCCGCGATTCTTGTCTTCGATGCTTCCCATCTGTGAGGGAACAATGGTCTCCTACCGCATTCCTAGGGGATGATAAAGGACGCACTCGATATGGATACCGATTCCACTCGAAGCACCCCTCTCCCGAAGCTTCTGATTGCTTCGGGAGAGGCCAGCTTTGATCTCTTCTACCGAACACGTTTTCTGACTCCCGACCCGGTCATCTATATTGAAACCCCCACCACCCGCTCCCTCCTGCTCTCGGACCTTGAAGTCGACCGCGGCAAAAAACAGGCCACCGTCGACGAGGTCGTCCCGACCAGAACCTTTGAGGAGAGACTCAAGGCCAACGGGAAAAGGGCCAGCCTCCCCGCGATCGCCGCACTTTTTTTGAAAGATCGCCATTTCGACCGGGTTCTGGTTCCTTTCGATCTCGCCTCCGGCTACTCGAGGGCCCTTGAATCCGAAGGAATCGAAATCGTTGTCTCCGACGGGGAACTCTATCCGCAAAGGGCTCTCAAGAACCCCGAAGAGATCAGATGGGTCAGGGAGACCCAGATCGGAGTCGAGGAATCCCTGGAAATTGCGCTTGAGCTTCTCAGGAAAGCGGAAATCAGGGAAGGGTTGATCTGGGTGGACGGGGAATACCTGACCTCGGAGCGGGTCAAATCCGTCCTGAAGCAGGAGATGCTCAAAAGAAACCTTCTGGGCCGCCACACGATCGTTGCCGGAGGGGAACAGGCCTGCGATCCCCATATGGAAGGAACAGGGCCGCTTCCCGCCCACCTTCCCATCGTTTTCGACATCTTCCCGAGCCATGAAGAAACCCGCTACTACTCCGACATGACCAGGACCTTCTTCAAGGGTGCTGTCTCACCGGAACTCAAAAGAAACTACCAGGCCGTTCTCGATGCCCAGAACAAGGCCATCGACCTTGCCGGACCGGGAGTGGACTCAAAGCTTCTTCACGAAGCGGTCGTCGCCCACTTTTCCTCCATGGGCTATCCCACCGGAATCCGACCGGACGGACGGATGGAAGGCTTCTTCCATGGGACGGGCCACGGGGTGGGTCTTGAAATCCATGAAGCGCCAAGAGTGGGGCGCTCCGGTGAACTTCTTGCTCCGGGTCACATCATCACCGTCGAGCCAGGGCTCTATTACCCGGGAATCGGGGGAATCCGGATCGAGGATATGCTCGCCATTACGGAAACAGGCGCACAAAACCTCACGACATTCCCAAAGACACTCAAAAGCGCCATCATCAACTGATCGGGGAGCCCGTGATCAAAGAGCCTGTCGATCTGGTCACCGGAGCGACCTCCCCTGTCGGACTTGCCGTTCTTCACGCCCTGACAGAGATGGGCACATCTCCGGTCGCAACAGGGCGATCGCATCACAGGCCTCCCTCCATTCCCGAACGCTGCGACTGGCTGAGACTGGACATGCTGTCACCGCTCCAGTCCCAGCTTCCCGAAACGCCCCCCTGGAGAGAGCGGGGACTCAGAACCTTCTACCATCTGGCCCACCCCACCTTCCATCGTCACGAACAGGATCCCTTCTCCCTTTTGCCCGCGCTCAGGGGCATTCAGGAGCTTCATCAGGAGATCCGGCCCCATCTCCAGAAGGGGTCAAGCCTTCTCTTTCTCTTGCCGGATCTCGATCGTCTGGCCGTCTCCGGCTACATCTCCGCGAGAACCTACCTCGGTGCGTTAAAGGGACTGATCCGGCAATGGAAGATCGAGCTTGCCCCAAAGGGAATCTTTGTGGGGGGGGTGACGATGATCCACGTCCCTGGACACACCACTCCAAACATGAACCTTGCCATCTTGGAGAAACTGAAACGTTCCTCTCCCATGGGAAGACTGTTCACAGAGACAGAAGTCGCCCGCTTTTTAATGACACTTGCCCATTTTTCAGAAATCGGCACATCATGGCCATTAGATCTTCTGATCAGCCTGGACTGCCAGACTCCTTTTTTTCCATAAAAACATCATTGCACATCTTCTTTTTCTATTTGAAAGATAGAAAAAGTCCCAGAATTCTTTTTGAATTGCCCATATCTTTTTTTGATATCTGAACCGAAAGACTGTGCAAAGCTTGACATTTTCCCTGACTGATAAGACAATCCCATCAATTGAATTATCTGCTAAAACATGATTGAATCCAGTGGGGATCATCAAAGCAGATTCGTTCATGGGTGGGAAATTCACTGATGTCATTTGCCGATTCTTCTGAACACGAGATCGAACCTGAAAGAAAAGTCGGAAAACTCAAAGCGTTTCGATTTTTTGGAGCCAGACGGGAATCCAAAAAACGCGCAAGAGCGCTCACACTGGGCGGAAACATCCTCGTATTGTGTCTGGGGAATATCTGCCGGAGCCCGGTCGTTGAAATCCTTCTCAAAAAAAGTCTCCCCGGAGAGCTCTTTCAAATTCGCTCCAGGGGGCTTCTTCCACTCGATTCCCAACCGTCCCCGGAGGATTATGCCAAACAGGCCAAAAGTCTTGGCGTGGATCTTTCCGACCATTTGTCCAACCCCATTTCCACTGAAGACATCTCATGGGCGACCGTTATCCTGATCATGGACGACTCCAACCGGGAAGGGCTCAGGAGATATGGGGAGATGGCACTTTCCAAGGTGGTCTGGCTTGGTGCATGGGATCCCTCCGGCGATATCGTGATCCCGGATCCCTTTCGTGAGCCTCCACAGACCCAGCGGCAAATCATCACCCGGATGAAGAGGGTTTCTTCCCATTTTACAGCATGGTTGATTCATACCGTGAACAGCCATCGTAACCAGATCTTAAGACCATGAAGGATTCCGGATCGATGAACGGTTTTACCGGAAGATCCATGACAGTCCGGCTCTCTTTTTGACCAAAACGGCCTGCCCCTCTCTTCTGACCGGCAGGCCGGGCTATCTTCTTCGATCATGAGGAGGCTTCATGTGCGGCATTTTTGGCTATACAGGAACCAGACGGGCAGCTGAAACCGTCGTCGACGGCCTTGAAAAGCTGGAATATCGCGGATACGATTCCGCCGGACTCCTGGTTCTTTCCGAGGGCGATCCGGTTCTGGTGCGAACGGTCGGAGCCACCCGGGAGCTCCGGGAACGCATGGGAAAACAGCCTCCTCCGGGACACACCGCGATCGGACACACCAGATGGGCCACCCATGGCCAGCCGTCGGAGAGAAACGCTCACCCCCACCGCTGCGGGCAGGTCTTTGTCGTCCATAACGGCATCATTGAAAACGACTCTGAAATCCGCCGCGAGCTTCATCATAGCGGGACCGCCTTTTCATCGGATACCGACAGTGAGCTCATCGGCCATCTGATCGACCGGAACATGACCTCCGGAATGGATTTCAAAGCCGCGGTCCTCGCCACGATTCCCAGACTTTCAGGGACCTATTCCTTTCTGGCCGTCACCGACCGTTCGGACTCTCCCGTTATCGCAGTGCACATGGGATCTCCCCTGATCATCGGGAAAAATGCGGAGGGTCTTTTTCTCTCCTCCGATGCCCATGCCTTTCCTCCCGAAGTCTCCGAGATTCTCCCTGTCTCCCGGGGAGATGTGGTCATCCTCTCTTCGGGAAAACCACCCGAATTCCTTCTGGGAGCAGGACAGGAAAAACCCTTCCAGAGCTGGTCCGTCACCCCCGAAACACAAGGCAAGGGCATTTATCCCCACTACATGTTGAAAGAGATCCATGAACAACCGGGCGTGGTCAGAAATCTCCTCGCCGGTCTTCTCGAAAAAACCGACGGACATCTGAAGATCAACCTCCCGGAACGGGTCTCGAAAAAACTTCACAAGGCCCGGCGCATCCTGATCATCGCCTGCGGAACATCCTTTCACGCCGGACTGTTTGGAAAATATCTCCTGGAGTCCATCGGACTGGTCTCTGTTTCGGTGGAGGTCGCCTCCGAGTTCAGATACCGCCATCCGGTGGTCGACCCCGAGCGCGACCTGGCCATCCTGATCACCCAGTCCGGAGAGACCGCCGATACCTTAAGCTGTCTCAGACTTTTGAAAGAACTGGGCGTTCCCCAGATCGTCCTGACCAATGTCGAGGGAAGCACGGCGGTCCGGGAAGCCGATGATGCCATGTTCCTCCTGGCGGGCCCCGAACTGGGCGTCGCCTCCACAAAAGCCTTCCTCGCCCAGATCGTCTACATGATGTTTTTTGCACTGGAGCTTGGTCTCAAGAAACCTCATCCGGAACATTCGAACGCACATATTTACTCGATCCTGGACGAGTTTTTCCGCATTCCGGCCCTCATGGAAGAAACACTCAACCTTTCCCCTTCCATCCGGGATCTCGTCAAAGCCTTTACCCATCTTCCCTCAACATTGTTTCTGGGACGGGGCCGGGACTATCCACTGGCCCTCGAGGGAGCCCTGAAACTCAAGGAGATCTCCTACATCCATGCCGAAGGCTACCCCTCCGGAGAACTCAAGCACGGGCCATTGGCCCTGGTCTCGGACAGCATGCCGGTCTTCGCCCTGGTCTCGGGATCCGAGCTTCTTCCAAAGATCCTCGGCAACCTGAAGGAGGTTCATTCACGAAGCGGCATCATCATCTCGATCGCGCCGGCCTCTTTAAAGGGTGCGCTGACCGATGTCGTGAACCACCAGATCCTTCTTCCTCCGGTCGGGGACTTTTTCCTTCCCCTTCTCTCCACCATCGTTCTTCAGTTCATCTCTTACCACATGGCAGACCTGAAGGGGTTCGATGTCGATCGTCCCCGGAATCTGGCCAAGAGCGTCACCGTCGAATAAAACCAACCAAAGGATGGACAGATGAGCCTTATCGACAAGATTGTTTCCAGAAAAGCTGTAGTCGGCGTAATCGGATGCGGGTATGTTGGTCTCCCGCTTGCTGTTGAGTTTGCCAAAAAAGGATTTCAGGTCATTGCCTTCGATATCGACGCACCCAGAGTCGACCAGATCAACAAGGGAGACTCCTACATCCCGGATGTTCCCTCCTCCGAGCTCTCAGAGGTGACAAAGTCCGGACATCTCATCGCGACAACCGACTTCAAGAAGCTCAAGGATGTCGATACCGTCTCCATCTGCGTTCCGACTCCCCTCAGAAAGACCCGCGACCCGGACATCTCCTATATCGTCAAGTCGCTCGAATCCATCGTCGCCAACAGGAAAGAAGGCCAGCTCATCGTCCTTGAAAGCACGACCTACCCCGGAACCACCCGGGAGGTCATGCTTCCCGAGCTTGAAGAAAAAGGGAAATACAAGGTCGGACAGGACTTCTACCTGGCGTTTTCTCCGGAGCGTGTCGATCCGGGAAACCAGACCCATTCCATCTTCAACACACCAAAGGTTGTCGGCGGAATCACCCCGACCTGCACCCGTGCGGTCTCCGAGCTTTACGGGACCATCGTCACCAAGGTCGTTCCCGTCTCCTCACCCGAATCGGCAGAAATGGTGAAGCTTCTGGAAAACACCTTCCGGTCGGTCAATATCGGCCTTGTCAATGAACTGGCGCTGATGAGCCATATTTTAAATGTGAACATCTGGGAAGTGATCGAGGCTGCGGCCACGAAGCCGTTCGGCTTCATGCCCTTCTTTCCGGGACCGGGCCTTGGTGGCCACTGTATTCCCATCGACCCGCACTATCTGTCCTGGAAGGCCAAACAGTCAGGATTTGAAGCCCGATTCATCGAGCTTGCGGGCGTCGTCAACGGCGCCATGCCCCATCATGTTCTCACCCGGGTTAACGATGCCCTGAACGAACACTCAAAATGTCTCAAGGGGTCACGGATCCTGATCGTAGGAGTTGCGTACAAGAAAAACGTCAACGATCTCCGGGAATCTCCGGCACTCGACCTGATGGTTTTACTGGAACAAAAAGGGGTCATTCTCGAATACACCGACCCCTACATCAGCTCCTTCAACCTTCTCGGCCGGGAGTTTCATTCGGCGAACATCGCACCGGGAACAGACCTTTCCCGCTTCGATGCGGCCATCGTCGTCACCGACCACACCAATGTCGACTATCTTGGCCTGACCCAGCGTCTTCCGGTGATCGTCGATACCAGGAATGTCTTCAAAGGAATCACCAATACAAAAATTTTTGGCCTGTAGGAGATAGCACACCCAGATCGCCTCAAATCTCAAAAGACGACCACCGGACTCAACCTGAAAACAGGGGGAGAGGCTCTTATGCCCTCTGTTTTCACCTTCAAGAACCAGGAGGTTTCATGGCCAGAAACACCATGCTCATCACCGGAGGCGCGGGCTTCATCGGCTCCAATATTGCCAGAAAACTCCTCGCCGAAGGAAAAACGGTAGCCATTCTTGATAATCTTGCAACAGGAAAGCGCGAGAATTTAGACGACATCAAAGCTCATGTCCGGTTTATCGAAGGGGATGTCAGGGACCGGGATCTTCTGAAAAAGATCCTTCCCGATGTCGAAGTCATCTATCATCAGGCGGCCCTTGGATCGGTCCCCCGTTCCATCAAGGATCCCTTCGAAACGCAGTCCGCCAATGTCGACGGGACAATGGCCATTTTGTGGGAGGCCAGACAGGCGGGTGTCAGGAGAGTAACCATTGCCGGATCCTCTTCGGTCTACGGAGATGCTCCGGGCATGCCAAGAGTCGAGACGATCGTACCCTCTCCTCTTTCTCCCTATGCATTGACCAAGATGAGCCAGGAGCATCTGGGGGCCATCTTTTCCAAGACCTATGGCCTTGAATGCGTAACGCTCCGGTATTTCAACATCTTTGGCCCTTTTCAGGACCCGCAGTCCGAATACGCGGCGGTGATTCCGCGTTTTATTACCAGGATCATCAGAAACGAACCGATCACGATCTATGGCGATGGACTCCAGTCCAGGGACTTCACCTTTATCGACAATGTCGTATCGGCCAATCTCCTGGCTTCCCAGACAAAAACCGGTATCGGCCAGGCCGCAAACATCGGATGTGGAGCCCAGTTCACACTTCTGGATCTGGTCGAAGAGCTAAAAAAACTATTGGGGAAACCACAGGTGGCCATCGATTTTCAGCCAGCACGCGCAGGGGATCCGAGAGAATCGAGAGCAGATATCAGAAAAGCCGGAGAACTTCTGGGATATCGCCCTCTTGTGGACTTTTCCGAAGGACTAAGACGCACCGTCGAATGGTTCAGGGCCAGGACATAGGATCAAAATGCAAATAACAAAAGAAATACGACTCAGAACTCCGTTTTCATACGAAAAGAAGCGCTCAGCCATTTTGGGAGCCCGGGAACAATGATCCGGATCTTCAACCACTATGTTTCTCTGACAATTCTCTTCCTGGCCTTCGGGGATTTTCTGATCCTTGCCGGAATTTTTCTAGGCATTCAGACGATCGGCGACAGCTCCCACAGCTTTTCCCATTCCATCGGATCGGTTGTCGAAACGCCATCGATTCTTCTGGCATCCCTGATCACGGGTGCTCTGGGGATATTGTCTCTTTTCATTTCAGGACTGTACGATTTCACTCATTTTACGGACTCGAAGGAATTCAAGATACGCCTTGCCGTTGCGATCATCATGATTTTCTTCTTTACAGAAGTGATCCACATTCTGCTTTCGGACCCTTATCCAAAAAAGTATCTCCATATTGTTTCCGTTTTCATTTCCATAGTCATTCTGGCTATCTGGAGAACCGCGGCGGTGAATTTCCGCTTCAAGGGATCGACCGAACAGGTGCTATTTCTGGGAAATGCCCATATTGAGAAGATCCTTTCAGAGATCAACCTCCAGAGAAACAACATCACCGTGGTCAAGATCCTCTCCCAGGATGAACTGGCCCATTTCGACCTTGCGGATTTCATCTCAAAAAACACGGTTCACAGGATTGTTGTCGCAATGAGTGACCGTCGGGGAAAACTGGACATTCCGAGGCTTCTCCACTGCAAGATGAGCGGAATCAAGGTTTGCGAATGGGGGACTTTTTATGAGATCCATACCAACAAGATCGATATCATGTCGATCAACCCAAGCTTCCTGATCTTTGGCGACGGATTCCGGCAACCCAAGCTGCTCCGGTTGATCAAAAGGCTTCTGGACTCACTGATGGCTCTTGTGGTCATGATTCTGACCCTACCTCTTTTTATCATCGTGGCCATTGCCATAAAACTCGAGTCTCCGGGTCCCGTTTTCTATTTTCAGGAACGTGTTGGCCGATTCAACAAGCCTTTTCATATCTACAAATTTCGCTCGATGGTCACCGATGCCGAACAGGCCAATCAGCCGGTGTGGGCGAAGAAGAACGACTCCCGAATTACGCGGGTGGGACAATTCATTAGAAAAACCCGGCTTGACGAGCTTCCTCAACTCTGGAATATCCTCAAGGGAGAAATGAGCTTTGTCGGACCCAGACCCGAGCGTCCCGTTTTCGTCAAGGAGCTTGAGGAGAAAATACCGTTTTATTCCCAGCGGCATATCGTAAAACCGGGTCTCACCGGGTGGGCCCAGATCCGCTATGAGTATGGCGCTTCTATCGAGGATGCTTTAAAGAAGCTCGAATACGATCTTTACTACGTCAAAAACATGTCCATTTTTCTCGATATCATGACGATCATGGAAACGGTTCATGTGGTTCTCTTCCGGAAGGGTAGCCGGTAGGCATCGTTCTCTGCCTCTAATCCGCACCATCTGATCGAGTTATTTGCCCAGACACAAGAACCGTACCCGTGCTTCAGCCGGACGGATTGTTGATAGCAAACCATCATCCCGGAAGGAAGAGTAAGGATGACTTTCTAAAACCCTCTTCACGCCTCGACAAACAAAATCCCGTCAAAAATCCCGAAGCAACTGGGTTTAAAAAAACGAAAACATAACCACGACATTCATCTTCCCGTAAAACGCAAGCGATTGGGTCAAAATCATTCTCAAGACGGCTTTGAAAAACAGAGCCTTTTATTTTTCCAGAGCACTTATTTTCCAGGTAAAATCATTTTGAGCCTATGGCCTGGAGGTATCCTCCCTGGGAGAGAGATACCGTTGAGACAATGGTATTTCGGGAGATTACGGCGATGGTCCGGGGTTGATACCCGCTCCTTTCTCTCCCTTTGCTTGCAGCTTTTTTCAGAAGGAAAGAGATTCCTGCAGCGGTCAGACCGCTTCGGTGGGCTCCTGAGCCGACGCCCTGAGAAGTTCGGGCCAAGTTGTTCGTTGTTTTCTGATACATACCTACTGATACGCTTCAATCCGTATCAGCATCACAAAGGACAAAACAGATGGGTCGCATCAGGATAAAAAAAGCCCCTCAGTCTGGAATGCTCCAGAAAGAGGGGCTTTTTTGAAGAAAGAAAAGAAAGAAAACTAGATTGTCAAACCATTTTCTCTTTTTCTGAGCGCCATGAAGGCCAAGAGAGCAAGTCCGCTACCCAAAAGAACCAGTGTTGAAGGCTCCGGTGTTCCGGGGACAAAGGTTTCGGCCGATCCACTGATACCGCCACCCTCAGCCGAGAAACTGCCCATAGAATAGTTGTAGGCATTTGTTGCCAGAAAAATTTGAGGAGAAACGGTTCCGGCTCCCATCGCACTGGTCCACTGATCACTCTCGGAGGCAATCGTTCCATTGCTTGAATTCACGACACCTGCACCCTGCAAACCGGAAAACATATTGAAAGAGGTCGGAAGACCTGACAAAGTCGAAAGAGAAGTCCCGATTGCGCTATACCCGCTTGGCAGGCCATTGCTTGAGTTTGAGTTAAAGCCTCCACCCAGAAGCCAGGCGCCATTTCCGGACGGGTTATTCAAAAATGCCAATGAAATCTGATTTGGTCCTTGCTGAGAGGTCGCTTTCAGCACATCAAACTGATAGGTAAAAACCAGTTCACCCGCAGAAGCTCCTGCCATCGTTGAGCCGGCACCCACTTTAAAGACCTGAGTGTACAGATCTCCACTGAAAGAACCCGTTGTGCCCCCTGCGGTGTAACTTGAAAGCATTGAATTGACAAGCTTCAGATCAAGAGTCGAGGAACTGTAGAATGTCTGATTATAAGGAAGAGCATTGCCGTTTGGATTATTGGCATTGAGAGGAACTGTAAACCCGTTGATCGCACCATCTCCGGAAGGAGGTGTCGGAAGCGGATTGGGAATGGTATTTCCGAATGTGCTGGCATTCGTATAGGATTGGGTAAAGGTCTTACCGCTCGCGGTGGTGTAGTAAACCAGGGAAGAATTTGCTGTGCCGTTTGCAACAACATTCTGCGTCCCAAGATAACCGGCCCATGCGGACTTGGCGGTTGTTCCGAAACCAACGGTCAGTGCCAGAGCCAAACCTGCGGTAGCGGTGATTTTCTGAATTTTATTCATTGAGGGATCTCCTAAAAAGTTTTTCATACTCTCCTGATTCAGGCAAAAAGGAACACGCCATATCATAAGCAATGATCATGCCAGACCCAAAAGAAAAGGAAATCCTGGAAGACCCCATCCATATCCTCTCATAAGTAAATGCACTGCTTGATAAAAACAGTACGACTCTCTTATTTTTGACACTCACTTCGCATTTGACTATGGAACCCAGACTGTCAGGATTTTTTTCACCTGAAAAAATTCCGGACGATTTTCTTTACAATCCGGACAATGTCTTCGGTCCAAACAGATCCCTAGAGTCTTGATGGGAAAACACAAAAATCCCATGGCCCTGAAATATTGCTACTCTGGGAAAAGGGAAATTGCGGAAAGAACGATTGGACGAAATTCAGAAAGGCTATCCGTTCGGGACAAGAAGGGGAGAAGCGATTGAGGGAGGAGGACAGGGATTCCTTTTTTCCAAAAGGCCATCCAGACGCCTGACGATGGAGGCTTCTTTCTCTTTATCAAAAAAATGCCGATAGAGAGAAGGTTCTTGAACCGGATGAAATCCCTGACTTTGCTGAAGCTGGCCGTGAGCCTTCGAAATCTGTTCCTCAATGTAGGAAAAACCCGAATGGATCAGAACGGAAGGAGTGCTTACCCTTTTACAGATCCGTCCTGAAGCAATGTTTTTCATCCCCAGCATCTTTTCGTAGAATTGCCCGTGCTGAGGGGTGACTTCAAAGATAACCCCTGAATGATCAAAGAGCCGGGAAGCATAAAGCATCGCCACATGAAAAAGGCCTGCCAGGACTTTTCTTGAGCGTATGTCAGGAGCGACCGCAAGACAGGTAAACTCGCAAACCTTTCCGGCCGCCTGACGAAGAGAGGCCACTTCTTCCTGATAGGACTCTTCTGCAAACAGGCCATTGCCCGAATCAAGACCCACCGTCACCGTTCCTGCCAATTTGCCTGATCCAGTGTATGCGACAAAGGTTGTCAGCCTGGAGTTTTCCTGCAACACATTTTCCGAATTGTAATTCCGTTGGGAATACATTTTTCCGATCAGTTCCCGAGCGGCTTTTTTCTGTTTATGTGTGTTGGCACGGCTGATTGTATAACGATTATGGTTGTGTGATCCCGACAACCTGAACGATTGTCTGACTTGGGAAAAGGTGTCATTGGTGCGAGAAGAAAACAGCTCC
>JAKCCY010000213.1 GCA_021838765.1 Nitrospirota bacterium | reverse complement strand
TGGATTCGATGTGATCCACTTCAATCATTTGGAAGGTCTTCCGGCCGAAGTATTAACTATCAAAGAGCGCTTGCCCCATATCAAAATTCTCTTCAGCATGCATGACTATTATTCACTTTGTCCTCAAGTCACTTTTCTTTATCAGGGCAAGGAGCTTTGCGATGATGGTCAATCGGGGAAAAAATGTCAGAGCTGTCTGCCGGTGGATCCCATGATCTTTTTGGTCTCAAGAAGGCGCGCTGATCGATTGTCTTATCAAATTGTTGATAAAATTGGCCTTAATCCTAGTGGTCGAAATGCAAAACTCATTCAAACATTATTTAGAAAGATCGTGAGAGGAAAGAAAGAAAGGATTTCACAGACTCCACTATCGGATGATGTTTTTGGAAATTGGCACCAGATTGTCGATCTGATCAACGAACATGTGGATCATGTTCTTCCGGTATCCGATCGGGTCCGTCAGATTGCGATTCGCCATGGAGTTAAGGCCGATCTCTTGAGAGTTTTGCGGCTGGGAAAGGATGAAGCGATTCAATTCCGGAATGCACCACCTCCCAAAGGGACACTTGTTCAGGAAGATGGTTCTCTGACTCTGGTCTATCTTGGCTACATGACCATTCACAAAGGTTTCTTTTTTATGCTGGAGTCTTTCGAACGAATGCCTGACGAGTTGTCACAAAAAATCAATCTTGTGGTCGCGGCTAAAAGCCCAAGTGATCCTTCTGTTCTCAATCGCTTGATGGGGCTAAAGCCAAAACTAAAAAGCTTGGTTCATTTTGATGGGTACACTCCTGACCAGCTCGATAAAATTCTTGTGAAAGATAGTATTGGCCTGCTATGTCAACTTTGGGAAGATACAGCCCCACAGACCGCATGGGAAATGCACTGCCGACGAATTCCGCTTCTGACAAGTGATCTGGGGGGAGCATCGGAACTATCAGGATCTGGAAAAATGGTATTTGAACACGGTAATGTTCAAGCATTTATCGAACGGGTTAAACTGATTCTTGATGGGGCGGTCACTCATGAAGACTATTGGGCAAACAGCATTGCCCCAATAACTATTGACGAGCACTGCAAACAGCTTGTGGACTTTTACCGCAGCTGAATATTGAGTTTTAATGGTGTAGGCAACGAGGGTGCGGTACTGAAAGTCTGATCGCTTGATGTATGGCGCCTTATCAATTTTCCGAGTTTACCGGGTTCACTCTGTCGACCTCATCAAAAGTTTTATTCCACATCTTTTCATATTCTTCTGATGATTTTTGATACTCCTTCTGCAAACGATGAACCGACAACAGAAGTTTTAGAGATGCTTTAACCGTTCGGAGTAAAATTCCGGCCATCTTTTTCCATGATCGTTGGCACAGATAGCCTTTCTTTTCAGAATTGACTATGGCTAATTGACTATACCCAGTCCATTGCCAGAAGTCGTAATCTCCCGGATGACAAAAGACAAGCCCACCATCAGGGGCAACGGTCTTAGTAAATGGATTCAGATAGCCAGCAACTGTAAAAATAGCTAACAATCGCTGGGGTATTGAGATAAAGCGAGATCGTTTCTTGGTTTTTACCGGAGCGTATTGGGTTGAAAGATGACCACTAAAGTCCTTTATTGGTGGGTCACTTTTTCTGATTTCCTGAATTCTCTCTGCTCCGGCTATTGGATTGAGTGCCCATAGTGAGGGATTCAGAGCTTCTTCGAAGGATTCGAGAATGACTTCCGCTCTTTTATAATCAAAGTTTGCCAAACTGCGTAAAATCTTTTTAATAAAAGGGAGAACCGTAAGCTTTAGATTGACAGGTAGACCTGATGTTATTCGCATTCCCAATTCATTTCTATACCAGTCAAAAAATCTCAATTTGTTTCCAGCTAACTGCATGTCAAACCCAAAATCCTGCCAAATAAACAGGTGCGGAGGAATGATTGTTCGAACTCCCTTGAGACCCAGAAGAATCCCTTGCAAAATATCAGCTAAATACAGAAAAAAAGCTGGTAAAAAGGGAAGGTCTTTACTGGGTCCTGACACTATCCACCAGCCTGCATAGTCGGAGGACTCCTCATTGAAAAGAGCCTTAAAAGAAGACGGATTCAGAAGATCCACTCGATTGTTATTTGTATGCATAGAGTCGTAGATTCGAGCGGGAACTCGCGCACCCTGTTCATGGAGAAGGGTGGGTTGATCTAGGTAGATCATCATTGCTCCGACCGCCAATGGTTTGGTTGCAAGTGATTGAAATACAAGAAGCCGGTAAAGAATTTCCGGATCAAGGATCATCCCGTCATCGGCAATGATGGTGAAATAGTCACTTCCTGTTTTTTTTGCCTTCCAGAGGCCCCTCATACAGCCTGCGGTTGCTCCGAGATTTGGCTGGGAGATCAGGGAAAGTCGGTCATCTTTGGGCAAATCTTCTAAGCTGAGGGTCTGGCCGTTATCCACAACGACTAGAGACATCCTGAGTTTTTTAAGCGGCGGGTAGTTGCATAAGTTCCACAACATACCCAAAACTTTTGTGCTTTTGTACGTCGTAACGCATACCATAAAAGATGTTGTGGTTACTGATTCATCTACTATCCACCAGCCAAGACAATGAAGAGAGACAGCCCCCCGGACACGGCAAGAAAGATAATACCGCCCTTCCTCTCCCCTGATAGGAAGAGCAGGAGATTTCCAGTGTCCATTTCGGTGTGTAAAAGGTTCTTCATAGAGAATAATATGTTCCCCATTTTCGCCTGCATGACGGACTTGGATTGCTATATCTCCTTCCAATTCTCCTTGTAAACTGATTGATTGAACTCGAGTATGTCGGGCAAAGGCTCCAACGGGAAAGGCGTTGACGATCCCATCAAAAGAAAGCCATTCCCCCTCTGGGCTTTCAGAAAAGGAACCTCTCACTCCTTCTGCTGTCCGATTGACAGGAGTATTTGCGGTAGTCTGTAGGATAAGTTCGTCAATCGCTAAAGTATCGATCGTGCAAAGAAAATATTGTAGACAGACTGAGCTTTCGGTTCCTGAGAGTCGATCGGTGACTTTTTCTTGTTGAACCTTACCTGACATTGAGCCATTCTCCTCGAGGTCTTTTTTTGTTATTTTTAAAAATTTGGTAGCGTAACAATGTGGAGACCCGGGACAAGGACTTGAAATAAAAACGCCCTTCTGGATATGGTTTGAATGTCCTACCAAGACATTCAGCAATCCAAGAGAGGGCGTTAT
>JAKCCY010000061.1 GCA_021838765.1 Nitrospirota bacterium | reverse complement strand
AGGATATCAATTCTAATGGAGATAATATGTTGACATTTTCTAAATGCCTTCGGTTTATAGATATTCTGTTTTTACTGATCCTGATGGGATTTGGCTCCGGCGAATCCTTTGCTGCGACTGAAATGGCGGAGACGGGGCAGAATCAGTCCCTCAAAAGTTCAGCTGCGGGGGCGGATGAGTCTCCGGTGCCGAGGAGGCTTACTGTTTCGCAGGCCGTAGACATCGCACTGCGGAAAAATCCTGATATCCTGGCCTATAAGGCTTCGTGGAAGTCCACGAAAAAACTCGAAGTGACGGCTCTGGCTCCAGCCGATCCGCAGATTCAGTATCTCTTCGGAGCGGGTGAGCAGGGGAATGGTCCCAATGGCCAGGGCCTTCCCTACCAGTCTGGCAACAACTGGGCCATTACCCAAAGTGTCCTTTTTCCGGGAAAGTCGGAGATTGGATACCAGATCAACAGGGATAATACAAAAAGCGCATATCTTGCTTATCAGGCCCAGAAGGTATCTTTGCGAAACCAGACTGAAATGGCTTGTTTCCAGTTGCTTTTGGCCCAGAAATCTCTCTCCCTGAATCTTGAAATGCAGAACTGGCTGGCAAGGGTTCTGGATATCACAAGAACGAAGCTTTCGGTTGGGTCGGCCCAGATACTCGACGTGGTCAATGCAAAGGTTCAGCTGTCCCAGGCCAAGCTCGACCAGCTCACTGCGGAAATGTCTGAGATGATCGCAAGACGCCAGCTTAATGCCCTTTTGGCCTACCCTCCAGACACCCCTGTCGAGATCGATTCTCCTTCAGCTCCCGTTTCTTTTTCCAGACCGCTTTCAGGGCTTGAGGCGCTGGCCTTGAAAAACCGGCCGGACCTCCTGTCGAGCGAGACCAATCTCGAATTGAACCGTCATCAGCTGACTCTGACAAAGATGGGGTATCTGCCTGATTTCCAGTTTGAAGGATCGATGGGAGGGGAATCCTGCTACGGGTTCTCGGGCCTGAACTGTTATTACGCGGGGCTTCAGGTCAATGTTCCCATTTTTGCCATGATGAAACAAAAACCCCAGGTCGATTCGGCGGCTGATCAGGTCAGGTCTGCGGATTTTCAGTATCAGTGGCAGGCGGTACAGGTTCGCCTGAACGTGGACAACTCATACTCCCAGGTTGTTCTGGGTTACCGTCAGTATGAGATCAGTGACCGGGAGATTGTTCCACAGACTCGCCTGGCCTTTGATCTGGCTCTTACGGGTTATGAGAATCAGAAAAACGATTTTTTGTATCTGATCAGTGCGATACAGGCGTACAGGCAAGCCAGGTATGCGGGTTACCAAAACCTGATCGGGTATTACCAGGCCCTTTCAAATCTCGAGGCGGCAGTTGGGGAATCCCTTCCTGAGCTTAGCGGGGAAAATTCGGGGATGAAATCCCGGGAAGAGGTGAAGTAATGAGATCTGGAAGATATTTGCCATTTGCTCTGATCCTGTTTTTGACCCTGCTTCTTGGAGGTTTTTGTTCTCCTTCCTTCCTTCTTGCGCTACCTTTGGATCAGACCGTTCTGACTTTGACTCCTGAGCAGATCAAGGCACATTGGGTCAAGACAGAGGTCGCTGTTCCCAGGAGAATTTCACGGACGATTCGTAGAACCGGAACGATCAATTTTGACGAGGGCAGAGTTTCGGTTATTTCGGCAAGAGTTGCTGCCAGGGAGGTCAAGATCCTGGCCTTTGAGGGACAGAGGGTTTCCAAAAACGATGACCTGGCCAAGGTCTACAGTCCCGATTATGTGACTGCAGAAGTTGAGTATCTGAATGCATTCAGGGTAGCGAAGACGTCCCAGGACGCATCGGAAGCCAAATCCTATATCCAGGCGGTGGCAAAGAAACTGCTACTGATGGGTGCTTCGGAAAAAGACCTTTCAAGACTTTCCAGAACGGGAAAAATTGATCCTTATCTCACGATCCACTCTCCCAGGGCAGGGACGATCCTGAACTCCCAGCTGAGGGAAGGACTCTTCATGAATCCGGGAGACCAGCTACTGACAATTGCGGATCTCTCGAAACTCTGGGTTTATATGGATATTTTTGAAGGAGATCTCCCCCTGGTTCGACAGGGACAGAAAATCATGGTTCATACCGTTGCCTATCCCGAGATGAGTTTTGGTGGAAAGATCATTTATCTGGGGGGGATGGTCGATCCGGCAACGCGTACATTTCATGTAAGAGGGGAAATCTCGAATATAGATAACTTGTTGAAACCGGGAATGTTTGCCTCTGTCATCATCAGCCTTGACCGGCCAACGGGAGAAATCGCTCTTCCTGATGCTGCCTTTATCAGGGATGACCAGGGGTATCATGTTTTTGTTGAAACGGCACCTGGATCTTTTGTGACGAGGGAAGTTTCTGCCGGTGACGAGTCGGACGGAGAAATGACTGTTTTCTCAGGAGTCTCGTCCGGAGAGACGATTGCTGTTTCCGGGGCGATCCTTCTTGAAAACATGAGACAGGACCTTCTGAACCGGGGAGTGTTGCCAACACCTCGAAAGAGACAGGTCCGTTAATGAGGACCCTTCTTAAGCTGGCCCTCAGGGAAAGAGTTTTTGTCTATCTGCTGAGCGTTGTCGTGGTTGTTCTTGGAGTTGTTTCTTACCAGAACCTGCAAATTGAGCCCTATCCGGACGTATCGCCCCTTATGGTGAGAGTCCTGACCCAGTGGCCAGGCAGAGGGGCTGAAGAGGTTGAACGCCAGATCACCCTCCCCATTGAGATTGCGATCAACGGAACTCCGGGAATGAAAGCCCAGCGATCGATCTCCATGTACGGCCTGTCTGTGGTGATGGCTATTTTTTCCGGCAATGTCAATGATTTTGAGGCCAGACACCGCATTTACAACCGGACCGCTCAGGCCAACCTTCCAGCAGGAATCGTGCCGGTTCTGGATATCAATACGCCGGCAACGGGTGAGATTTATCGATATACGCTTTCAGGTGCCCCGCTTGATGAGCTAAAGACACTGGATGACTGGGTTCTTGAGCGAAGATTCAAGGAGATCCCCGGGGTTGCTGATGAATCCGGAATGGGCGGATGGATCAGACAGTACCAGATTCTGGTCGACATGAGCCGTCTTAGAGACTACAACCTGACCCTTGCCCAGGTGATGGCAGCTGTCTCGGCAGCCAATAACAATGTGGGTGCCTATGTCCTGAATTTCGGGGAGACCGCCCAGGTGGTCAGGGGGATAGGGCTCTTGAGGAACCGGGAGGATATCGGCAAGATCATGGTTGCCGAGGTCAAGGGAACACCTGTTCTGATCCGGGATATCGCTACCGTGCAGATTGGCCCCCAGCCCCGGCTTGGCCGGGTTGGACGGAATCTGAACAATGACACGGTCGAAGGAGTTGTCCTTTTATTGCGAGGGGCCAACACCCGGCATGTTCTTGAGCGTGTCCACAAGAAAGTGGAGGAAATCCGGGCCCACGATCTGCCCAAAGGGGTCAAGATCAATACCTTCTACGACAGAACGGAATTGATGGGCTGGACGCTTCATACCGTTCTTGAGAACCTGTCTCTTGGAATCACGCTGGTCCTTTTGACGCTATATGTGTTTTTGGGAAATCTGCGCTCAGCCCTGATTGTGGCCGTAACGATTCCTGTTGCCCTGCTTGCCGCATTTTCCCTGATGAAGCTGAAGGGAATCTCGGCGAACCTTCTGTCACTTGGCGCGATCGATTTCGGAATTCTTGTGGATGCTTCGGTCATTGTTGTGGAAAATATCTACCGGCATCTTATGGAAAGGCCTTCTGGCGACAAGACGGACACGCGGTTGATTGTCTTTTCCGCGGTAACAGAGGTGCAGGGAGCCACTGTCTTCTCAACGATGATTGTTTTTGCAGCCTATGTCCCCCTTTTGTTCATGAAGGGGGTTGAAGGCAAGATTTTCACCCCGATGGCCTATACGATGGGTGGAGGTCTTCTGGCGGCGGTGATCCTGTCGATGACCTTGTCTCCGGCTATTTCTTCTGCAGCACTCTCAAATGTTTCCCCCCATGAAGATACATTCCTGATGCGCCTGGTGAAGCGGTCTTACCGGTTTCTTCTCTCGTGGGTTCTTGCCAACAAGGTTGTAACGCTGACTCTGGCAGGAGGTTTTCTCATCTTAACCTCTTTGATCATTCTTCCGAGACTTGGGACAGAGTTTCTTCCCAAGCTTGAAGAAAACAACCTTTACATACGGGCCACCTATCCTGTTTCTGTCAGTCTTCCCTATGGGGCAAAGATGACTGATGGCATCAGGAGAATGATTCTTGAAACCCCGGAAATCAAGGTTGTGACATCGGAGGAGGGTCGACCGGATGACGCCTATGATGTCGGAGGGTTCTGGAATGCCGAATTTGCAGTGTTTTTCAAACCCGAGAAACAATGGCGTCCTGGTGTGACAAAAGCAATGATCCAGGCCGAAATCCTGAAAAAGCTCCATGGGATCCCAGGTGTGACGTTTAATGTGTCACAGTATATTGAGGACAATGTGGAAGAGGCGGTATCAGGGGTGAAAGGCCAGAACAGCCTCAAGATCTTTGGTCCGGATCCAAAAGAGCTTGAGCGACTTGCGCAAAGGACCGTTTCCCTTCTGTCTTCTGTAAAGGGAATGGCCGATCTTGGTATTTTCAGGATTCGTGGAGGCCAGGAGCTTCTCATTCGCGTTGACCCGTCAGCCTGTGCCCGTTATGGTGTCCATGCCCAGGATGTTGAGAATGTCATCCAGACCGCTGTTGGTGGAGTGGCTGTTACCCAGATTTTAAAGCAGGAGGAGCGTTTCGACGTGACGATCCGGCTTGCCGCAAAATACCGGAAGGATATCAAGGCGATCAGGTCTATTCTGGTCGACACTCCTGACGGATCGCACATTCCTCTCTCCCAGCTGTCGACCATTGAGGTCAAGAACGGGAACTCCTACATCTTTCGCGAGCAAAACTCCCGCTATATTCCTGTAAAGTTTTCCGTTCGCCACAGGGATATAGGAAGCGCGGTTGATGAGGCCAAAAGCCTCATTTCAAAGAATGTTCCGATGCCGGCAGGTTACAGGATCCAGTGGTACGGGGAGTACAGGGAAATGAAGGAAGCCCAGTCGAGGCTTCTGATCCTGGCACCAATTGCCGTTGGAATCATGTTTTTGCTCCTGTACTGGTCCTACCAGTCGGTTGGTTATGCCTTTGTCCAGCTTCTTTCCGTACCGTTTGCTCTTACGGGTGGGGTCTGGGCTCTTTACCTGACAGGACATCATCTGTCTATTTCCGCGGCAATAGGATTCTTGTCCCTGTTTGGCATCGCGATCCAGGACGGAATGATCCTGATCAATTTTGTAACAAGGTTGAGGCAGGAAGGAATGGGGATGGCCGAAGCGATCACAAAAGGCGGAGAGCTCCGGGTGCGTCCTGTGCTGATGACCGCACTTCTTGCCGGACTTGGTCTTCTGCCTGCGGCTCTTTCAACAGGAATAGGCAATCAGGCCCAGAAGCCTCTGGCAATCGTTATCGTGGGAGGAGTTGTGACTGCGATTCTCTTCACTCTTCTGGTGCTGCCCGTGGTCTATTCGCTCACCGGAAAACTTCCCCAATCGCCAAAGGGGTTTGCGGGAGATGAGATTTCCTGATCAGGGAGCTTGAGCGGAGCTCTTTTCTGTCAACAAGAATCCAGTCATTGAAATGCAGTAGTAGGACATAGCCCTGTGGGGAACGGACAAAGATATGCCGGGTGATTTTTCCCTGGACCGGCTTGCCCATCCGGCAAAGGACAAAAGCGGAAGAAAGTGCTCTTCAGTGGGGTGGTTCCTGTTTCCGTAGGGGGCCACCTTTCTGTAGTTAATCAGATCAGTCCAGTTTTCTGACAGCACTGTTTCCACCGTCCAGCGATCAAACTCTTCCGCCCAGGGAGCCCCTTTTCCTTCTGAGAACCTTGCCTCAGACAGGTTGTGGGTGACTCCTCCGCTTGCGAGAAAAAAGAGATCATCTCCCATGATGTCATGGAGATCCCTTCCGAACTGAAACATGCTTTCGGCTCCCATTTCCCGGGATAGTGAAATGGGAACAACCGGAAGAGAGCAATCGGGGAGCATTGCCATGAGAGGGATCCAGACCCCGTGGTCAAGTCCTCTGTGGAGATCGATTTTCGAACGCCATCCGGCTTTGAAAATCCTGTCATTCAGGTCCGTCGCCATCGATTGAGACCCGGATGCAGGGTATTTCATCCGATAGAGCTCTTCGGGAAACCCTCCAAAGTCGTGAATGGTTGCAGGGTGGGGGTTCGCTGACAGGGTTATTTCTTTTTCCATCCAGTGGGCAGATATGACAACGATTCCCCTGAAATGGGTTCCGGAGCCCAGGTAGCTTTTCCAGGAGGCCAGGGCACCGTCGTTTCCAAGAATGATATCAGGTGCACCGTGGCTGATGAATCCGGCCGTGTTATTCAAGAAAAGTCCCTCCCCCCAGTTTTGTCGTCCCCTTAATCTTGTTGATCGATGATTCTTTGCTGTGTATAGTCGATATGATGGAATGGTTGCATGTTGCCTGGCAAGTTTGTCTTGCCGGGAGGGAAGGCGTTTTTTCGATGTCTACAAGGGAGAATCATTCGATGGGAGAGTTTTCCTCGGGTAGTTCAGGGCAGGACTCACCGCCACAAGCAAAGGATGGGCGGGACTTTTCCCAGATTGAAAGGCTTCTGCACGATCAACGGGATCAGATCCTGAAAGAGGCGGGAAGAGTTGTCGGTATCGGTGTCGCCAATGTTGCGGGGTTGACCCCCGACCCTACAGATATGGCCACCAGGGAAGAGCATGAAGCCTTTTCTCTCCGTCTGAAGGAAAGGGAAAAGAACCTTCTTCGGAAAATCGATCTCGCTATAGAGCGGATCAAGGAAGGTGACTTTGGCATTTGCGAAGGATGTGGTGAGGCGATCGAAGAAAAGCGCCTGATGGCCAGACCGGTTACGACTTTGTGCATTGACTGCAAGACGCTTCAGGAAATTCAGGAAAACGCAAAGCGCCTGTCTTAGTCTGCTGATTCAGGTGTTTGGTGGAGAGCGATCTTTCCTCAGTCCGCGGCCAGTCTTTCTGATGGATTATTGCGCGAACCTGATGTTGGGCGCTGTCATCGGGAAGCTTCCGGCGAGCCATCGATCATGAATCTGTCGGGGAAAATCGGGGATGTCTTCTGCCGGTTCAAGGCCGTGCTTCAGGCTGGAGATTCCAATTTCCGCCAGGCGGCCGATGTCCGTGGCCTCCCAGAGGATGCATCGGGGTACAAAGTTTTGTTGCCGGTGGCATCTCCGATGATTTCGTGAGCGATCATGTTGGGCTCTCTGTCATGCCTTCAAGATTTAATCTCCGGGAGAGGCTGTATGGTTCTTTGGAAAATGGAAAAAGGTTGTTGCCTTGCCAATCGGGCCAAGATACTTCTTGTTTCCGGAACAATGTTTCTATCCGGGTGTATCCTCTCCCATCCTCAGCAAAATGATGCGCTTGTCGCCCGTAATAATAGCCGCTTTGTTCATGCATACAATGATGCCCGCGCTGATCTTGCCCGCAATGAATTCTCAAAGGCAGAAGCCATTGCCCTGGCATGGAGAAAATACCCTTCTCTCAACACAAAAAATCAGCGTCTGCTCTCCGGGCTTGAACACCAGATCAACAGAGAAATGGCTATCTACAGGATGGGGGAGGCTCGCCAGCTGGAGCGGGTCGGCCATCTGAACGAGGCGCTTTCAAAGGTTTCGCAGGCGAGCCGGCTCGATCCCGGCTGGAATATCCCCCAAAGGGCCCGGCGGCATCTGCTGATTTTGATAGAAGTCCAGAATCAGATGGGAAGGCAATGGGAAGCATTGTCAAACCGTCTTCTTCTCCTCCGGAAGGAGGGGCCGGCAAACCCGGAGCTTGACCGGACACTGGCCTGGTCCTACCGGCATCTTGCACAGAGTCGCTTTTCTTCCAACCATCCGGCTGGTGCATACCGGTCTGTTAAAAAAGCCCTGTTGCTGGATCCTTCGGATACCGATTCCCTGGAGTTAAAAAAACGGATACTGGAAGAGGTTGCCCTCCATACACGCAATGGGGAGTCTTACTTCAGGAAGAACCGGATTGGAAAGGCCATCGAGTCATTCCGGAGGGCACTGCAGATTCGTCCGTCCGACCCGAAGGCCCGCCGGGATCTGGAGATGGCGCTTGAGGCCCAGGCACTTGGGAGAGGGCCTCGCGAACACTCAGATGTCTCTCCGACAGCGGCACCCGGGATTTAGGAGGAAACACAACAATCTCAATATCGAAAGGAATTTAAATGGCTTTGGATCAGGATTTTATCAAGTCTCATGGATTAGGAAATGATTACATTGTTATGACGGCTCCTCCTTCCGGTCTTTCATGGTCACCCGAAATGATCCAGCTGATCTGTGACAGGAATTATGGCGTTGGGTCGGACGGAATCCTTCTTTTGACGCGTGACCGGGAGCCCTTTGGACTGCGTATCTTCAATCCTGATGGCAGCGAGGCGGAGAAGAGCGGAAACGGGCTCCGGATATTTGCAAAGTTCCTTTACGAATACGGTTATGCAAAAGGCGAATCTTTTCAGATCGAAACTCTGGGAGGAATGGTTTCGGCGCGGGTGACTCTGGGCGATGACCGTCTAGTGAAACGGGTCCTTGTTGATATGGGAAGCTATACCATGGATCCGGAAAAGGTTGGGGTCAAGGGAGCCCTGGCTCCCCATATTGAAAAAGAGATTGACCTGGGGCAGGGAGTCCGGATCAGCGGAACAGCTGTTTCGGTGGGGAATCCTCATTTTGTTTTCTTTGTTGATCAAATTGATGAAGACTGGATCAGAAAGTGGGGTTCGGCCATTGAAAACAATCCTCTTTTTCCCCGGCGAATCAATACACAGATGGTCAAGGTGACAGGAGAGGATCAAATTGAAATCCGGATCTGGGAAAGAGGAGCAGGATATACGCTGGCTTCCGGATCATCTTCTTGTGCGGCGGCATCTGTTTCTGTGCACCTGGGAAAGGTTAAAAGCCCTGTACGGGTTACAATGCCGGGCGGGGAGCTCACGATTGATGTGTCAAAGTCCGGGGATGTCCGGATGGAAGGACCTGTTTCTTCTGTGATGAGTGGCCGATTCTCTTCAGAGTTTCTGAAAGAATTGCAAAAGTGCTCCGCGCAGCCTTGATCCCATTATTTGCTTTTTTCCGGAACGGCTTTGTGTCGGGTTGCAAATCCGACAAAGTCCTGATGGGCAAGGTGCCAAAGATTGGTTCCCATGATCAGGAGAAAAATGACTGCAACAGGCAGGAGCATCCAGAAGAGGGACCGATCTTTTTTGTTTGTCTGGTTTGGATCTCTAGGGTCGAAATCGATCATGGTTTTCCTCTTGTTCCTGTTGGACACAGTGGTTCAGCCGGACTACCCAAAGGGATTTTGCCCACGGCTGTCGAAATTGGTATGGGGGCCTTCCTGGAAGGCTGCTCTCAGAAGCTTCAATGGTGATACTCCGTCTTCAGGAGCATGACAGAAAGTAAACCTTGCCAGCAAACTGGCATTTTTGGCGACCTCGGCCAGGAGTGCCGATTTCATGCGGATCAGCGCTTTTTCTGTTCCGGAGCGTGACGTGTCGGGCAGCAAGGCCAGAAATTCCAGGGGAGAAATCCGTCCAAGCAGATCGGAGCTTCTGGTGAATATCTCCAGATGTTCAACGAGTGGGAATATTCCCCGGGATTCAGAAAGGGTGATTCCTATCACTCCGACGCCCTGTTTTTTTAATGATGCCATTTCAAGAAGGTCAGTCAGTCCGTCTATCAAGCCTCTTCTGGATAACAGGGCGGAGTCGGGATCCAGGTTGAGGGGACTGATCAATCGTACCTCCTCCCTGTTCCTGAAGATTTTTCGGGTCAGGTCATTGGTCTTTTGCTGGATATGGTGAGTGATATCTGTTTTGTTTTGTCCTTCAGTGGTCAGTTTCTGGATGACCCAGCCAAGGTGGGATGTCCCCCTGAGCAGGGGAATGATCATGTGAATGTTTTCCTGGTCCGGCTCTCTGATGAAAAAGGAGCGGGTTACAGGAACAGAGACCGACTGGATCACCTTTTTGGGTATGATCGAGGTGATGGCTGTTGTTATCGGGACATGATTCTCGATGGATGTCCTCGGTGAGAGCTGGATCAGAAACGAATTTTTCTGCCATCTTGCGGTATTCCAGAGGAAAACCTTCGGAAGATCCGGAAGTTCAGGATTTTCCCAGAACGGATCCGAGAGGACTTCCAGTATTTTTTCATGGTCCATGGAGTCGAGAAGGATTTCCGTGATTTCATCCGACAATTCTGTGTAAATCCGGGGAAGGGTATTTTTTTGAAATGCCTGCTCTCCTGTTACCCTGAAAAAAAGGGCCGCTTCTTCATCGGAGTTTGTGACCGAGGCACGAAAAAGCTCCAGTGACGTTTGACCAAAAGGGACGGTAGCATGCCAAAGTCCTGAAGCGGGAGCTGCATTGCCCCTGATCCACAGGTTGATGGTTGCTGCGTGTTCCGGGAGAGTTTTTGAAAGGAATGTTTTTTCGATTTCAGCTTGGGGGAGTGTCCCGACCGAAATAATTTTTCTATCCAGAAAAGAAAGAAAAAAGCTGTCAGCGGCACGTAAAAAGCCTTTTCTTGAGAGGAGTGCGAATCCGATCATTTCTTTTTCGCAAATCAGGTTGACTTTTTGGAGGATGTTTGTCAGGGGACGGATAGATGAATGGCCCAGCAAAATCGACATGTCTTCTCCCGGTCAGTCACAGTTGTTCCATTGGCGAGCCTGATGGAGCCATTGTATCACATTGATGAAAGTTGTTTTGGTCCTTGGAGCGTTAACCGGGGGATGGATTGTGAAAAAAAATGATCAATACGGCAGACAACGGCATTTTTTTCAACAGGCGTACGATTCCGGCCAGACCGGATGGCCCAAGACAGGTGCATCCGGGATCGTTGATGCAGCAGGAACGATGGGTTTTTTTAGGAAGGGCGCGAGGTTCCTCGAAATAGGTTGCGGCCAGGGTCGCAACCTTCTTCCCCCCCTTTTCTCGGAGTGCCATACTGTAGGAATCGACTCGGTCCTTTCTCCTCTTCTTGAAATTCGGGGCAATCCTGTTTTTTCAGAGGCATCACTTGTCAACGGGGATCTCTTTAATCTTCCTTTTCGCCGGGGCAGCTTTGATGTGGTCCTGGATTTCGGAGTCTTGCATCATATGAGGGCTCCCGAACGAAGAAGATATCCGAAATGGATTGATGAGATGCTTTCTCCGTCGGGGGTTTTTCTTCTGGGTGTTTTTTCGGAACGCTTTCAGCACTACCCTGGTGAAAAGAGAAGCCGGAACTGGGTATCCCATAGAGGTCATTACGATGTGTTTTTCAATCAGGACGACTTTTCGCGGATCATGGGAGAGAAATGGCAGCTTCTTCATGCTTCTGAAGAGACTGCCGGTGGTGAGATTCATCATTACCGGCTGGGAATTTTCGGACGCGCGGATTGGGTGCGTGGAAAAGGATTTTGAAGCTCTCCCGCAGGATATGCTAGGATGTCCAACCTGGTTTTGACCATTCATGAATCTGTCAATCAAAGAGGTGCCCATTGGAATACCGACCAATTGCCTATCATTTTCAGGCAGGAGAAACTGTTTTGATAAAGGTTACCAATCAGTTGGGGATCGTTGAGAGCCGAACAAGGGGGTACTGGAAGGCGAACGAATACGATGTGATTATCCCCCCTGGAAACGGAAGAATGCGTGTCCGCGAGGAAAACCTGGAAAAGGTTCCGAGGGAGCAGTGGATCACGCATCTTGAAAGCCTGGCGGGTATTGTTGAGGTTCCTGTTTACGGTCGACCGCCAGCCCATACCCTGCCGCCCAAAAAGTCCTGATTCCAGCCCATGAAATAAACTCCTCAGGATCTTGAGGATCAGATCCTGAGGAGTTTCCTAGTACCGGGGAAGCGACGGATCCACATGGATAGCGTATGCATCAATCCCGCCCTTGAGATTCTGGACTTTTGCATACCCCGCTTTCTTCATTGCCATGCAAGCCTGAAGGCTTCTGGCGCCATGGTGGCAGTAGACCACTACCGTTGCTTCTTTGTGGATATCGTCAAGCACCCGGTTAAGCTGTCCGAGCGGGATGTGTTTGGCTCCGGGGATCTTGACTTTCGAGTGTTCCCAGTCTTCCCTGACGTCCAGAAGAATCAGGTCTTCCCCTGCATCGATTCTTTCCTTAAGCTCTTTGGGATCAAGCTGTATATCGTTGCCGCCTCCGAATAGTCCGAACATTCCATCCCTCCTTTTTCGTGTTTTTTATTTTGATATTGCTGACTGTGCGCTTCAACTCTTGCTGTCTGCTGAGGACTAACCGGCTCTTTTCATTGTAACGGTGAAGCAGGCTCGGGACAACCATTGGTTTAAGGGGATGCAGCGCCTGGCGGATTATTGTTCCGGAGGATTTTTGCCGAAGAGAAGTTGGATCTTTTCTGCCAAAAACATTGCTGGTTCCAAACGAAAAAGGAGTTTCAAATGATTTCGCTGCGAAAAGGCTTTTCAGTTATCGGATCTTTTCTGATAATCTCCCTTGTCATGTTTTTCGAGTTTCCGGGGACAGTTCATGCATCACCTGGCTCCTCCAATGCCTTCGGTGTCGGGATTGAGGTTGAGGGTGCAGATCCGGTCAATGTTCCCGGAGCAAATGGGGATCTCTATTATGGTGCTGGCGTCGATCTTCAGTACTGGTTTACAAAAGATGTGGGCGTCAGGGCTGGAATCGATTACCTGAACCAGTCAAAAACGAGCACGATCCTTCCGAGCAATATCTTTCCGTTCTACAGCGGACTTCTGGTCAATCTTTTTGCAACATCCTACATGTCCCTTGATCTTGAGGGAGATTTTGGGCAGGCGCTGCTTTCCGGTGTTGCGAATACTTATTTTGATGCGGGAGTGATGCTGAATGCCCCATTGTCATCTGCCAGACAGTTTTTCCTTGATGTCCGGTACAGGGAGGTCGGGGTTGGAACGATGGCACAACCGTGGGAGTTCATCACAGCAGGTGTCGGGGTGAATTTCTTCTAGCCGTCCTGACTCATTCCCCTCCGGAGAGGAGGGGGTGAGTCAAAGCAGGGACTGGGAAACTTTTTTAAGGACGTCCTGGTCAATCTTGATGCTTGCGCTGTTTTCAAGCTGTGTCTGAAAGGATTGAACGGTCTCTTCCTCGAGTTTAAGCGCATTTTTTTGCTGGTCAACCATTGTTGCCGGCGGGGCACCTGGAGAAACGGGTGCGGGGATGGGTGATCCGGCAGTTGCGCGGACAATGACCTGGGCTCTTTGAACAAGAAGGTCTTTTCTGATGGACTCTTCAAACTGTTTTGCTGTTTGATGCGTTCCGGTCAGAAATCGTGTGTAGATCTGTTTTGAAAACCTTGGTGGTGTTCCCTCCATGAAAAAAGGAATCTGGGAGATCTCCCTGATAATTGTTTCGTCTGAAACAACAAGCCCAAGTTTTTTCCCCTCGTCGGCCCAAAGCTGACGGTAGATCATGTTTCTCAGAACCAGCCCCGGAAAGTTCAGCTGCTTCAGGATTTTTGATCCCATGGGCCCATTGAGCATCTGCTGGTAGTTGTTCTTCATGATTGAAAAGTCCCTGGCGAACTCCGTACTTTTTATCGGAGTTCCATTGATCCTGGCCACGATGTCCCCCTGGGAAGAGCGGGAGTTGGCAAATCCCCACCAGCCCATCGAGACCGTAAAGATGATGGCGATGAAGAGGATGAGTCCTCCCAGGATCTTTGGCTTTTCAATGGCAAACTTTCTGATCATCTCGAGCATGGTTTTGCCTGTTTTTCCTATGTTAGAGGGGCATTCTTGACTGTGGGACTGCTTTGGCCAACAA
Organism: Nitrospirota bacterium; assembly: GCA_021838765.1. The sequence goes on along the minus strand of JAKCCY010000061.1, from coordinate 1,374 downwards.
AAAATCTGAAACAATCCTGCCATTCTACCCGAGCGTATATCCGGGAGGCAATCTATGGGAGGTTTTTGTGCCGGAGGGCTAATCGTCTGAGAACCGTTTCCAGGCGATTGGCGAAACGCTCCTTGTCTGCATTGGTCATGGCGGGAGGTCCGCCGGAAGCGAGTCCTGCGCTTCTGAGTTCGCTCATGAAGGTCCTTGTGGAGAGATATTCTCCAATGTTGTCTGATGTGAACTCATCTCCCCGTGGAGAAAGGACCGTCCCTCCCCTTGAAATGACAAGGTCTGCAAGAATGATATCCCCGCTGATGACCAGGTCTCCGGACTGAACTTTTTCGACAATGGTCTTGTCGGCCATGTCGGATCCTTTGGGGACGGTGATAGTGTTGATCAAAGGAGATCGCGGAGTGGAGAGGGGGGCGTTGGCAACCAGTGTCAGGGGGGTTTTTGTCCTCACGGAGGAGCGGTAAAGAATTTCTTTTATAGCGCGGGGACAGGCATCTGCATCAACCCAGATCATGAACTCTCCCGCCATTAGGGCAGCCCTCTTGAAGGGGGTTCCGGTCTCACGACCGAACGTTCCTCTGGAGAAGGAGCTGTTCCTGTGCGGGGTTGGAATAGGCTCGAAAGCGCTTGCCGGTCTGCATGGGAACGAGAATACCTCAATGTGAGGACAGAAACAAAGACCGCCCGCTTGCAAGCCTTCTGTTTTCTTCCCTGAGGATAAGGATGGGTGACTGCTCCCGCCACTAAACCATGAAATGGTTGTCGTGGGGGCTTTTTGGGGCTAACCCCGAGACGAAAGGCCGAGTCTCAAAATATTCAGGGAGGCGTTGTGGTCCCGATCCTTTTCCATTCCACAACACGGACAGACATACGTCCGGCAGGACAGCGGCATCTTCTGCCGATGGCCACAGGAGGAACAGGTCTGGCTTGTATAGGCCGGATTCACCTTCCTGAACTCCCGACCAGCATTTTCAGCTTTGTACGAGAGAAAGAGGAAGAATTGCGACCACGCCACGTCACGGATGCTTCGGTTCAGGCATCGGTGGGAGTTCATTTCGTTGACCGTAATATCCTCAACAAAGATCCGTCCATACGCATTGACGATCTTTCGGGCTTCCTGATAGGCGAAGTCGGATCGCTTAAAAGCGATCCGTTCATGAATCTTCGCCACCACCTTTTTGATCCTGGCTCGTTCCGAAGAGCCTTTTTCCTGAAGAGCCAGTTTCCGCTGGGCCTGCGCCAGTCTTTTGGCGGAGCGTTTCAGGAACTTCGGGTTTTCGATGGCCGTCCCATCGGAAAGAGAGGCAAAGGTTTTAATGCCCACATCGATCCCCACCGGGAGAGGATTGGACGGAAGGACCAGCTCCGGAA
>JAKCCY010000060.1 GCA_021838765.1 Nitrospirota bacterium | reverse complement strand
ACAATGGCCATCCGCCGGTTGGGACCGGGGTAAAAGAGGTCAGTGTGGTCCCGGAGACCGAATAGGCGAGGATTGCCCCGGGGGTTTGATAGGATGAGCCGGCGCTGACCGCTGTTCCCGTCATTGAAACATATAAGGCTGTTCCGGCGGGATTGGTTTTAAGGGCGATGGGGCCTGTTTGAGAACCTGTGGAAATGGTCGTATTTGCGCAGGAAAACTGTTGTGTTGTACTCGGAACAGGACATGGTTGAATAGCATTGATACCTGAGGATAATCCAGAAGTTGTGACATCATAGTTCCCCAAAAGGACATTCTCGGATGACGATGGTCCGACAAAGGCCATTTGTCCTGAAGGAACAACGGAAGAGAATGTGGCTGTCGAGGGGAAAGTAGTGGAGTTTGCAACAGGTGGATTCTGGAACTCGGTAATAAACCCCCCTGATGATCCATTTTGCCCCGCGGCCACGCCATATTGATTGGAAGGATCGATGGCCATGCTGAAGATGGAAATTGTCGAGTTTGGAGTGATACTGGCTGTGCAGCCACTTCCACTTTGCAGCTGGGAAATCGTGCAGTAATAGATGGAAGCTGATGGTGGAGATGAGTTTATTTCCGGACTGCTGCAGACGATGTAGAGCGACTCATTAACCGTTCCGTCGGTGGGGGGAGAAAAGACCACCTGGTTTGGGTAGGTGCAAGGGGAGAATTTTAATGGAACAGTTGAAATGGCTCCCCCGCTTCCGATCTGGAAGATCTCCAGATCCCCTCCGCCTGTCACTGTCCCGTGGTCGGCCACGGCCAGATAGTTCCCCTGGCTGTCGATGGCCATGCTGACAGGGCTTTCACCGGTCTTTTGTGTGTAGACGGGAGTCGTGGATAGTCCCTTGGATCCCACGGAGAAGACCTGAATCGAGCCATTATTGCTTCCGTCGGATGTGAGAATTCCTCCGGCAAAGACGGGGGTGTTGCCATTGTTCAGGACAAAGGCGTATGGATCTCCGTTGGGGTCGAAGAGAAACTGGATGGGTACTGGGCCAGTCGTGATCGTTTGACTTCCTGGATAGAGGGAGCCATTTGAGGGGTTGATGGCGTATTCGGTGATGGTTCCGTTTCCAGAGAGGGCATAGACAATCTCGGCGGGAGGGTTGTTCCCGGACCCTCCACCGCCTCCGCCGCAACTCGAGACAAAGAGCGTCAAAAGAAAAGCGGACAGGACGATCCCCGTCTTTTTCCATCGGAGGTCAGCTCCCGCCGGATGAAGAGCGGAGAGATGGCAGAACCTTTTGAATCCCAGAAACTTTCCGGTACTGTGACTTGCTTCTGTCCAGAGCTTTTTCAGTGTCCGCAAGGAGAAAGATCTTCCCCATCGCGCGCTCTCCCGCCTCTCTTGCCGATTGAATCGCATCTTGCCTCCAGAGCCGAATCACTCTCCTGATAAGGGGTATGCCTAAAAAAGCTGGTCTCTCCGAAGGAGCGTTGACCCGTCAAGGTTCCTCCGGGATCCTTGCTGCATCTTTTTTGATCCAGAAACGGGATGCAACGAAAAGTTGCTGAATGGGGAATTCGGAAGAAAATGACCCGACAGAGTTGATGGAGTGCTCTGTGGGGTAAATCGCGAATGGACACGATGGATCATGAGAAAGAATCCATAAAGGTGATCTCCAAGGAGAATTTGGTGACCCGGTTTGGAAATTCGGAAGCTATTATTTGATATAACAACTTTTGGTGTCAATCCCTCAGGATTGATACCTTTGTCGTCAGGGAGCCACCACTGCTGCTCGACACCGATTCGATGGACTGGATGTGAGGGGATCTGGCGGGAACCCGATGAGCTGTGAGAGAATGGGAGATCTTTTTTGAGCAGACACCATACCCTGGTTTTTTATGGAAAATTTGCGCATGATTCTTGCTCGGATGGCAAACTGATTGAGACATCATTGACGGCTGAAAGGGAGGTTTTGTGGAAAATGTAGTCATTTTGGGGTCAGGTCCGGCGGGACTGACCGCTGCCTTGTATACCGCCCGGGCTGGTCTTTCCCCGGTTGTTCTGGAAGGTCCACAGCACGGTGGACAACTGACGACGACAACGGAGGTCGATAACTTCCCCGGATTCCCCGATGGAATCACGGGTCCTGAACTGATCGAGAGGATGAAGGCCCAGGTTCTCCGGTTCGGAACCCGGTTCGTGACCCGTTCGATCGAGTCTGTTGTGCCGGTCAAAGGAGGTTTTACCCTTCTGGGGGAAGACGAGACTCTCGAGACCAGAACGCTCATTATCGCATCGGGAGCTTCGGCGAAGTATCTCGGTCTTCCCTCCGAAAAGGCCCTTATGGGTGCCGGTGTCTCGGCCTGCGCCACATGCGACGGCTTCTTTTTCAAGGATCGGGATATTGTTGTTGTGGGCGGTGGGGACACCGCGATTGAGGAGGCGCTCTTTCTGACCCGGTTTGGAAAATCGGTGACGATTGTTCACCGGCGGGATCGGCTTCGCGCGTCGAAAGTGATGCAGGACCGCGCCCGTGCCAATGAAAAGATCCGGTTTGCCTGGAACAAGGAAGTCCTTGAGGTCCTCGATGTGTCAAAAGGCCAGGTGAGCGGTGTTCGTGTCAAGGATTCCGTGACGGGCGAGATCTCCGAGATCCCCTGTCAGGGGTTTTTCCTGGGAATCGGCCATACTCCCAACAGCCAATTTGTCAAAGGGCTGTGCGACATGGACGAGGTTGGCTATATCCGGACCCATTCCGGAACGAAGACATCGGTCCCGGGCATCTTTGCCGCGGGGGATGTTCAGGATCCGACCTACCGTCAGGCTATTTCCGCTGCCGGCTCAGGATGTATGGCCGCGATGGATGCAGAGCGTTTTCTCGAGGCAGGGGGCCATGGATGAGTGGGCCGGTGCGCTGGACCTTTATTGGAATCGCCGTTTTGTTCCTTGCCTGTTTTGTCTACCTCGGGGGGGACCTGATTTCAAATAACACCAATCTCTGGAATCCACCGGGGGCGCTCAAGAGGCTGTCGGTCTACTTCTCGATGAACCGGGCATGGACCAGTCAGGGGTACCCTCTCCCCGAGCTGATGGACCGGAACTACGAGGGTGATACCGTCGTTCTTGACCAGAACATCATGAGGGCGATCAAGCATTTCCGGGGATGGACGATCACGCCCCTGACTGTGTCGGGAACGGGCGGGACTTACCGCATCACGGTTCCTTCCACGTTCTGGAGAACATTCGAGACCCTGACGCTCACAAAGACGCCGATCCCTGACGGTGTCAGGCTCTCGATGTCGGGACAGGCGGCCGGGTCGCTTCCCGATCTTGGCGCAACCAGAAACAGTATCCTCCGCTTCTACCACGCATTGGACAACGAGATCGCACTCCACCCCCTTGTGGCTTTTCACGAGGAAAAATAACCCCACTTTCGGGGATCAGGTCGTCTGGCCTGTTTCCCCGAAATATTCCCTTCTGCTGACCTGCACATCCGAGACAAAGACAACTCCGGAGTAGCGCTCGAAAAGAGGTGCGAGTCCGGACAGGATCGTCTCGACCCAGGATTCCGGGACAACGGTGATGACCATGACCAGAATGCTCATGTCGTTGAACATGAGCTGTGCCTCATGGAATCCGCTGTGGCCCTTTCCCGAGACATCAGGAATGATCGTGTAGCCTGAGACCTTGACGTCGTCAAGAAGCTCCCGGAGAAAGGGAAGATGTTCTCCTGCGGTGATGATCTCCACTTTTTTTACGGAATACAGCTTAAGTCCTGCCATGAGAACCTCTTTTTTTTGAATGTTTGCTTAAAAGGCGATCGGCGGCTGAATCTCTTCTGCGATCCAGGATCCACCTGCCTCATATCGCCAGAATCCCGTCCTCTCCGGTTCCTTGATGACAAGAGTGGCCCATTCGAGATCGAAGACCTTCCGGATGGCCGGAGAGGCCTGAAGGGCCATGCTCATTCTTTCCCTGCTGGTTTCAACAATCACCAGAAGCCTGAGGGGATCATGCCTGAGCTTTCTGTTCCGGTCCATGACGGTCTGTCGGGGCAGGCCAAATCTCAGGTCTCCCTCGTGGCCGACCACGACGCCAAGCCGTCCGGTCACATTGTGGGAAACCTTGCTTCCCGATCCCCAGACTCTTGGATCGACAGAAGAAAAATAATGCTCGAGATTGATCCACCAGGCCACGACCATCGGTCCGGAGAGAAGGGTCTCAAGCCATTTCCCCTTGGGGTCTTCAAAATGATTGTATTCTTGCAGAAACACCCGGTTGGAAAGATTCAGCCCTGAAGTCAGCGAGCGATTTCCGATGACAAGGGCCGCGTTTCCGGAAAGCCCCCATTCCGGACGGACTTCAGCCCAGTCGTGAGCGCGTTTGACAAGCGAGAGCTGCGACATCTTCGGCGATTGTGGAGAAGCGTCCGGGAAGGTCACCTGGCGCTCCATGGCGGAAAGGGTTCCCGCTGTCCGGAGGTCCCTGATCAGAATGCCGATTTCAGGGAGGTGGCTCTCCGGCCAGTCTTCCTGGTCATAGAAGAAGAATCGGTCTGTCGTGGTCTCATGGACTCCGGCCATGAAGAAAGTATCGGGCGGGATGATGATTCCCCTTTTTTGAAGGATCTCCCGAACCGCCGGACGGTTCAGAAGACCTGCAGAAACACGGGCGTTGGGAGATCCGTCTCGTCCGCCGCAGGCGCCGCAGTCGAGTGCGGATTCAAAGGGGTTGTTTTCAGACCGGCTTCGGTGTCCGAGAAAAAGGACGAGCCGTCCAAGGTTGTTTCTGAGGCCGGAGATCGTGAGTACCGTTTCGGCAAGATTGGCCTGCTCGTTCGGTGTCAGTCCGACACGTGCGAGCTCTTCGATGCGGTTGGCCGCCATCCTTGGCGTCAGGTGATGGATCTCCCGGAGGTCGCGGACAAAGTCTTCCTCCTCTTTCGGTGTCAACCCGATAAGCTTTCCCAGTGTGGTCTGGGGATTTCCTCCTTCATGGCCGCTGGACAAGATCATGAAGAGAAATTCCTCGATGGCCCTCCCGGGGATCTTGGGAAGGTCCTTTTTTCCGTACTTTTCCGCGATGACTTGCCGAATGATCTGGCGTTGTTCCTGTGCGACGATATCCCTGGCCTCCTTTTCGGAAATCTTGTCGAGGGGCACCATTGTGGGCACGTCAGGGAGGACAGATGCGGTGATTGTCTCGGCAAGCTCCCCATAGCGCCTCGGGAAAAGGGTCCTGCCGAAAAAGGGAACGCCGGATATCCAGCCGATCGCTTCGACGAGGACATAGGGGGTGACGACGTTATTTTTTAATTCGTGGAGAAGATGGTTCATCCAGCGCCAGATCCGGCGTCCCTGAAAAAAGTGGCGCATCGAGCGGACCGCAAAAGGTCTGTGCAACTCCCACAGAAATATTCTGGGAGAGACGATTGGCGGAGACTGGCGGTGAAAGATCGTTGCACCAAAGGACCTGAAGGCAATAGGCAGACCGAAAAATCCTGCAACGCCCCTTGTCTCGTAGGGACCGATCGCTTCAAGATGCCTCCTGACAGACTCCGATCGGACATCGATGCAGAAAAGAAGCTGGTTTTTTGGAGGCGTACCGCCCGGGGAAACGCGTTTTTCGGGACGACTGGCGATCTGTCCGAGAAGCTCCAGGCGGTAATGGTGTTCAAGTGCGAGAAGTCCCCAGAGCGGAAGCCTCTCCCGGTTGACCATTGAAAACCCGCGGGCGAGGAGGGAGACCTGTTCCAGCGTCAGTGTTGCCGGATCGGGGAGGCGACCTTCTTCCATGGTCCAGAGCCGGGAAAGGGCAATGATGAGGTCAATAAAGGGCTGGTTTCGGCAGTGGGAGGCAACGAGATCATCCCAGAGTCCTTCCCATCCGGAGGAAGATTCGTTAAACGGTCTCTGCATGGTTGCTTCCTCGATCTTCCCGGCAATCTCCTGCGGAAGGTCGGGATGAAGCCCCAGAAGCCGGATGGCGGCCTCTTCCGGGTATCGTTTGCAAAGAGCGGACAGGGCTGGCCTTGAAAAGGGGACATCCCAGAGCGACTGGGTCAGCGGCTCCCCGAGCAGGTACTCGGTGCAGAGGCGCAGAGAGATCCATTCGGTCGGGTCGATGGGAGGGAAGGAGCGATGTTCATGGGACTCGGACATCCATCGTATCGTTCCGGACCATCCTGGAAGAAATGAAAACTCCCGGTAGAAAAGGGCAACCCATTCAGAAGGAGGTATTCCCATCTCTTTTAGAACATGGAGCATCGCTTCTTCGGGGGAGTCCGGAAGAAGGGCCAGACGCCCGGAGCATGACGAAATTTGGTCAGGGGCGAGAAGAGGATCGCTCCAGCGTTTTTTAAAGACGGCAAAGAACCCCTTCTCTCGTTCGGGAAGAGTCCAGAAGGCCTGTCCATTGTCCATGAACTGGGCAGCGGCTTCGCTCATGGCGCTGTCGAGACGGGAGACGAGGGATGTCCCCGAGAGCCGGTCCAGCCACTCGAGAGGGGTTGGCTTGAGGCGGTCGAGAGAAAACTTGTCGGGAGAAATGCCATTGATCAGACTGTTGATGTGGTCAATGGGATCGGAAAGAAGCCCGTCTTCGAGAAAGAGATGTCCGCCGTGAGACCTTTCTTTGAAGGTAAACGGAGAAAATGAGGTGATGGACGGTTTTCTCATGGGGGAAATATGAGGATGGAGCTCACTGACTTTTTGTCCGATCGAGACAAGTGTGTCCCTGATGGCTTTTCGGTCCGGGGAAAATCCAAGCTCCTCCTGCGAGTGAAAGAGCTCATCGATAATGGATTCCCAGGCCGGATCCTCCGATTCTTCCCCGGGGAGCGAACTCTGCCAGTCCCTGTTCCAGAAAACCGGTGTCGGCGGATCGAGAAGCAGTTCAGCCATGAAAATCTTGGAAAGGGTCAGTGCCGGTATGTCGGCATAGCCTTGGGAATCAAGTTCCAATGAGTGGTCCGTATCGGGGCTTTCCTGAAGGACCTTCGCTTCGGGAAGCGTTTTTCGAAGCGAAGAGCGGGTGAGTGAGCCTTTTTTGAACTGCTCCCTGAGATAGAGTCGCGTTGGCCATACGCCGCCTCCAAACAGGGTGGCGCCCTGAGAAAGCGCTTTTGTAAAGTGGAGGTCCGTCAGACCGTGGAGAGGATTATGGTGAATAAATCCGTCAAGAGGCCAGGCGGTGGGGATCATGGCCAGCGCCAGCCGGATTCTGGATCTCAGTTCGATGCTGGCGGGTGTCAGGTCGTTGTTCATCGGTCAGGTCCTGTCTTTAACGAATGAGACTGCTTCAGATCCGGAGCCGGCCCTTTCCCGCGTTCGGCTCCCGGCGGATGGAAAGCCAGGACAGAAAGCGGGAACAGAAGCAGGATCCCCAGGGAGAACGAAGCGATGGAGAGGTCCCTTGGACGGTAGGAAGCCTTTGGATCTTCGCCCAGGAAAAGGCTTCCCAGTGTTCGCCCGAGAAGAATTCCTGATGCTGTGACCAGCAGGAGGGAGAAGAAAAGAGGGGATTTTGTCCAGTCGGAAAATGGAAAGAATGAGAATGCCGAAGCCATGGCGAATCCGGGAAATCCTGAAAAAGCGATACTTCCCAGTGCCATCAGGGTTCCTGTTCTCGGCATATTGATCAGGAGACCTCCGAGGTTTGAAAGGGTCCGGTGGCGGGTCTGCTTCTCGATATGGAAAAGCGGCATGGCGATGGTGACGCTGCATACGACCAGTGTCACGGCCAGAAGAGTCAGGATGGACGTCCGATCGCCTCCTCCCAGAAAAAGGGATGCGGCAAGAAGTGTCGACTGGGAGAAGAAGAGGAATGAGATCCTGCGAAAGAGAACGGGTTCAGTCCATGCAAGGGCCAGTCCCTGTATTTGGGCAAGGAGAGCGGATAAAAGGAGAAAAATGGAAATTCCGGTCAAGCGGCCATCAGAAAACAGGAAATGCTGTCCGGAAATAGCCTCCTGCGGAAGGACGAATCGGCAGATGCCATCGGCCGCGACAAGCGAAACAGCCACTTTCTGGAAAAAATTTCGCTCTTTGTGTCTGTCATCGGGATAAAAAATAAGCCAGTTCATGAAAGGGGCCGATGGCAGGAAGAGCCCGAGCGAGACAAGTCCTGTCATGAAGGAGAAGAGGGTAATGTGAAGGTGTTCTCCCGGGAGTGTTCCCGAAAGCCACATGGAAGCCGGGAACAAGAGAGCTGAGGCCGCAAGGGGAAAGGGGATCCCGTTGGTTCGGAACACATCGTCGACTTTTGTCATCTTTCCGAATGTTCCGGAGAAGAGAAGGGCGGTGAGGAGTCCTTCCCAGAAAATGGTCGCCCAGAGAGAATCCGGTGAGACGAGAAAGCCGGTGGCAAAGAAAATGAAGAGGAGCGAGCCGATTCTGCGTGATTTCAGGATGAGGCCACTGTTATCTTCAACCGGAATAAACAGGAGAATGGGGAGCGATGCCAGAACCGTAAACGTCAGCGGGGCTCCAAGTCTTTTTCCCAGTATGGTGGCTGCAAGCGAGAAGATGAGCATTGGCCAGAGATTTGAGAAATGGGCCACCGGATTCCTCCCCGTGGTGTTCGGGGAACCTTTTCTGGTGGAGAAAAAGCTCAATGCCATTGAAATGATGGGAAGAAGAAGGAGGACGGTCAGGAGAAAAGGCTCTTTCATCAGCCCTCCCTGTCTTTTGTTGAAATGGTGCCGGACCTGATCGAAATGGTTCTGATAAAACGGGAAAATGCCACAAGTGGGTCCATGATGAATTTGCTGGCGAAGGAGGTGATGCCGAAATCCCTTCCCAGGAGACCATGGATCTTGTTTAAAAGAGCCGGTGAGACGGACGGGGACGATTTGCCTTCCCTCATCAGGAGGCCGCCTCCGAGAAAGAGAATGTAGGCCATTGTGGTAAAAGTGGCCGGAACCAGAAACCTCAATCGGCTGTCGACCTCCTGCGGGGAGGGCTTCCCAACGACGATTTCCAGCATTTGGTCAAAGAGATGGATTGATCCCCAGTAAAGTCCGACCAGTGTGATGAGGGCCCCGGACATGATGGCCAGCGACTTGGGCGTGAGAAGATGGCGGGACCTGGTCAGGGAGAGAACGGTCTGGATCGCTGTTGCGACGCCAAACATGATGAGAATGAATGCCCCGTTTCTGGGAAGGAAGTCTCCGCCTTTTATCATGTGGTACCAGAGCCAGCCCAGTGGAATGATGACGATCATTCCGAGGAAGAAAATGCCGACTCTATGATGGCGGCCGAAGAGCCTGCGCACGACGCCTTTTTGCTCGTGTTCATTGACCCGGATTTCATGGATGATGCTTCCGGAGCCTAAAAAGAGGGTCCCTTTGAATATTCCATGGGCGATCATGTGAAAAATGGCGGCGGGATAAACCCCAAGCCCGCATTCGGCAATCATGTATCCCATTTGTCCGATGGTGGAATAGACCAGCGTATTTTTGACCCGAACCTGGATCAGCATGATGGCTGACCCGGCTACTGCGGTGGTTGCGCCAACAAGAAAAAGTCCATCAAGAACGAGTGGAGTGGTGTTGAAAAGTGGAGCGAGTCTGGTCAGGAGAAAGCCTCCCGCATTCACGATCCCGGCATGCATGAAGGCCGAGACGGGGGTGGGAGCGTCAAGCGTTGTCAAAAGCCAGCCGTGAAAGGGAAACTGGACGGAGCGGATGCAGAGTCCGCAGGCGATGAGAGCGGTGGCCAGTGTCAGTTCCTGTGGGGTTCCATGAAGCAGTCCAACTTGTTGGTTCAGCCTTTGGAAAAGGCTATCCAGATCGAAGGTTCCCGCCATTTTGCCCACAAGCAGAAATCCTGAGAGAAGCAACCCGCCGCCGAGCTGGTTCATTGTCCAGGTGGAGATCACTCCCATTGCGGAAAGCGATCGGTGACGATGGTGAATCAGGAGGAGGATCAATGCCAGAAGGACAAGTTCCCATGCCAGATAGATCAGGAGAAGGTTTCTTGCTTCCACGAGAAGGAGCAGTGACCCCGCCGCCAGGGACAATGCGGAGAGAAAGGCTCCGGCATGGGGTTCTGTCGACATCGTACGACGGGAGAATGTCAGAATATTGAGAAAGACCAGAAGGATAAAGATCGACAGAATGCCTGAAAGAGGATCCCATGAAATCGAAATCCCCGGTCCGGGGATCTCTGAAAAAGGGTCTGGAAAAAGGACGAACTTGACCGGATGGCCATTCCAGGGGGAGGCCATGTCCATGATGACTGCTCCCAGAAGAGAGATCGCTCCGAAGGGAAACAGTAGCCTGTAGGAGGCGTTTTCGTCTTTTTTCATAAAAAAGACAACGGCTCCGCCGATAAAGGGAATGAGAGGGATCAGAAGCAGGATGATCGACAGAGCCCCGGAATGGTTGCTCATGTTGCAGAAGGAGTGATGTTGATTGTCAGGGTCATGAAAAAATCCGTTTCTTCAAGGGGGCTCGTTCTGGAACCGGTGAAAGATCAGGTTTCTGGCTTGAATCGTGCCTCATTATCCCAGCTCGCCAGGAGATCTGTCAAAGATGTTTGTTTTTGTATGTCTGCCCCGTTTTTGTAGGGAAGAAAAGTCCCGACAGGAAATAGTGACCGATTGGCTGGTGAGAAGACAGGCTTGGGTAAAACATCCGGAATGGAATGTGGTGCAGACAAAGAGAGCGGTTCTTTCTGCTTGCATGTCAAACAACTTCGGAGGGCCTAGCCGTTTCCGGAATGGCCCTCCGGAGAATTGTTCAGAAACCTTTCGAATTCGTTTTGAGCTTTTTGACGATTTCAGTCACTTTGTCGAGCTTTGCGGGGGACATGTCCCTGACGCTGAGGTTGGCGTCTTCATGGCCGGCCTCTGCACAGAAGGCCATTGTGAAACAGGCCGTTCCGCCGCGAATGATCTTGAGGGAAAGATTGGCATAATGGCAGTGAACACCGATGAACATGCAAACATCGATCTTGTTATGCCAAATGGTGAGGTTCGGATGATTGGGATTGATTTCCGCCTCGGGATCGATTTTCGGGTACTTCGGGCGATAGTCCGGCATCGGGATGATGTTGATTCCACCTGCGATAGAAAGCCGTTCGACAGCTTCAGCCGTCTTGATGGCTTTCTCGTTCCATCCCCACAGGACGAGTGGTCCAGGGAAAATGGTCGGAACTTTGGCGCCAACAAACATTCTTGCGGCTTCTTCGACAGCCTGGTCCTCGTTGACGATCTTGCCTTCGATATGACCGAAGCCGGGCTCGGGGAGTATGTTTCCGGCCAATGCTGCTGCCGGAGGCAAGAATCCTTCCGGACCCCTCATGACTTTGTAAGGATTCACTTTCACTCCTTTTGTGAAACGATGATTAATGAAAAAGAACATCGGCGGCCAAGGACCGCGCACTCTGAATTATGAATCCGGGATGGAGACCCAGTTCCCGAATTCCTCTGCCTTATCGCCAAAATGAGGCAGCTCCACAAAGGCGCTCCTCATTTTGGGCAATATGGTTTTACTGTCAGAAGGGTCTTTTTTTAGAACCCTTTTGAGTTGGATTTCATCTTGATGAGAAAGTCTGTCAAAAGCTCAAATGTTTCTGGGGATGTATCCCTTACGGACAGATTGGCATCTTCATGGCCGGAAAAAGAGCAGAAGGCCATCGTGTAGCAATCTGTTCCGCCGCGAATGATCTTGAGCGCCAGATTGGCCTGATGGCAGTGAACGCCAACAAACAGACACGCATCAATCTTGTTGTGCCAAATGGTGAGATTGGGATGGTTCGGGTTGATTTCTGTCTCGGGATCGATTTTGGGATACTTGGGGCGGTAGTCCGTCATGGGGATGATATTGATGCCCCCTTCGACGGAAGCCCTTTTGATGACCTTGGCCATCTTTGCGGATTTTTCATTCCATTTCCAGAGAACCAGAGGTCCCGGGAAAAAGGTTGGAACCTTGGCTTTTGAGAGTATTCGGGCAGCTTCTTCAATAGCCTGGATTTCCGGAACAAGAACGCCTTCGATATGCCCTTCGCCCGGATCGGGAAGAGAAATTCCCATCATGGCGGCGGACGGAGGAAGAAATGCTTCTGGACCTACTGCTACGCGATATTGAGACACAGATTCTCCTTAACAGATAAGAGTTCCCCGTATGATTGATGCCGGCGGCAATCATTCCATCGGAGACAACGGAAAATGGTGACGTTTTTTCAGATCTTTACGTCCTGTAATTATATTTGACCAAGGGTTATTTTGTCAAACTGGATGGACAGGGAAATGCTGCGATAGCAGTCCATGTTTCTGTCGTTCCTGGAAGGCTCGCCATTTCATCCCTCGGTGCCTCTTCTCGGGGATTTCGATTGTTCCGGGGCAGGAAAAATGAATTGGGAAAGAGCGCCGTCCGGCGACTATGACATGCTTCTTCCTGCCCCGTCAAACGCGGGTGTCTGATCGAGCAATGCGGGCCAGGCTCCAAATGTGAAAAGTCTGGAGAAGACTTTCCCGTCGAAAATCGTGTTGGGTAATCTTTCGAGGAGGTGGTACTCTGGAGGGGGAGGATCTTTTCCCGGGACTGTCTGCCCAATAACAGGAGAAGGAGGTTTTCATGATCAAGTTTTCTATTCCCCTCGATGTGCCGAGAGGCGCAGCCAGAAGGCGTTATGAAGAAAATTACAGGCTGATGACGAAAGAGACCGGTCGCCTTTTTTTGATGGCGGGCGACCAGAAGGTTGAGCACATGAATGACGACTTTGTCGGAGCGGCCGTTGCGCCCGATGATGCTTCCCCGGAACATCTTTTTGAAATTGCTGCAAGCGCTCCTGTCGGCTGCTTTGCCGGGCAGATGGGGCTCATTGCCCGGTACGCGATGGATTATCGGGATGTTCCTTACCTGATCAAGCTGAACTCCAAAACGCATCTCGTCAAAAAAGACCAGAAGGATCCGGTAAGCCTCCAATGGCAGGAAACATCCCAGGTCGAGCATTTTGTTCGCCACTCGGGCGTTCGGGTTGTGGCTCTCGGTTATACTCTTTATCCGGGGAGCGAATATGAGCCCGCGATGCTGACCGAGGCTTCAAGGCTGATTTTTGAGGCGCACCAGATGGGTCTGGTTTTTGTTTTGTGGGTTTACCCCAGGGGCAGAGCTGTCGGTCATGAAAACGACTCCCATCTGATCGCCGGTGGCGCGGGTGTCGGGGCTTGCCTGGGTGCGGATTTTATCAAGGTCAATCCACCTGTTGACCAGTCCGGCCGAATGGATGGATCTCTTCTGAAAGAAGCTGTTGCTGCTGCCGGACGCTCCCAGGTCGTTTGCGCAGGGGGGGCCGAGACCAGCGTTCCCGATTTTCTGAAACGTCTTTATGACCAGATTCATCTCGGTGGAACCTCCGGGTGCGCCACGGGACGAAATGTTCACCAGCGTTCATTCGAGGAAGCGGTTCGTTTTTGCCGGGCGATTCATTCGATTTCTGTCCTGGATCAATCCGTTGAGCAAGCTCTGGATCTTTACCATGGAGGTCAGAAGCCAGGATCCTGAGAAAGCGTGTTTCCTTCCCTGAAACAGCCTGCCGGGCGTGGCTTCAGGAGGATCCGGACGATCCTCCTGAAGTCTTTTCTGCCACCTGTGATCGTATGTTCAGCAATAGTTCTCAGATCCATGATGTTTTGCGGAGCGGCGTTGTCCATCGCGGCGTTTTCTGCCGGGATGACAGGTTCAATCCTGAGCATGACCTGGGGACCTGTCTTTTGAGAAGAGCCGGGCGGATCTGCAAAGAGGGCTTTTCCCAGTGCGGTTGGCCATCGTGCCTCCTCCCAGTGAAAGGCATCTTTTCCCGCTTGTCCTGGTGAGACTTTTCCTGTGCCGAGAGAGAGAATGAAAAGGCCTTTCCGGATATTTCCGACCTGATAGGAGTTTTCAAGGGCATATTGCGTCGGGTTATTGGCAAAGACTCCTCCGTCGACAAGAACGAGTGCCCCTTTTTTGCCGGAATGTTTTCCGTGGACGGGAAGCCTTGCAGGCGGAAAATATCCCGGGGCGGCGACTGCCGCTCCGGCGACCTCGCTCATTCGGTAGCTTTGGGTGTCTTTTGTCCAGCTTTTAAAAAAAAACGGTTTTTTCTCTTTTATGTTGTAGGTCGGGATAAGGACCGGGACGATCGAGCTTCCAAGTCCGGTTTTTCCAAATGTCTGATCGAAGAGGCGAAGTGGCGGATCCGGTGAGTATCTCGTTTGCTTCATGAAGAACCCTTTGTCTTTCACGGGGGATTTCGGGGGGAAGAGGAGCTTGCTGTCACGTTCATAGAATCCGACCAGATCTCTTGATGAGAACAGGGGAGCATCAGGGTGGTCCTGTGCGGGTTTTGTCAGTGCGAGGGAGATCACCGCTCCGGTTGAAGTTCCTGAAATGAAGTCGAACAGACGGCTTATGGGTTGCCCGGTTTTCCGTTCGATCCGTTCAAGAATGCTTGCGGGGATGATCCCCCTGACACCTCCTCCGTCAATCGACAGAATCCGGATGCACGGATTGAAATCATAAGGAGCCGGAAGAGGGTTCTCCTGATTTGTATTTTCATGGCCCAATACAGTGTTTTTTAAGGGGAAGCCGAGAAAAACTCCAATCAGAAAAATGGTGAGAAGATTTTTGGAAAAGGAACATGTTTGATGAATCACCTTTAACGGGCTCCTTTTAGCTTTGACTCCCCCGCAAATTCCGATAACTCTCAAAATCCAGAATGCCGACAATGTGTTGAAACACACTGCTCCACCAATAAAACATGCCGGACGATCTTTTGTCGATGGGATGGTTTGAAATCAGGATTGCAGGGGGCACAAAGCAGGGAGGGCAAATCAAAAGAAGGCCAAGTTGCCCTGGCCTTCTGGAAGGGGGATCGAGTGTCTTTTTTGATCAGGCCTTTTTCGGCATTCCTTTTCGAAGATGAATGCCGATCATGAAAAGCAGGGCCGATCCGAGAAGCCAGAAAGAGGCGGGTTCCGGAGTCGGGGAAGGGCCCAGTCCGTCACCAAATTCATACGAGCCGGCAGATGTTTGAAACTTGACGGCGAAGTCGGAAAGAGTGACTGACGATCCGATGGTTCCGGAGTTTGAAGCCAGGATGAATTTGAAAGAGTCTGTAGAGAGTGGATTTGTGTTTGCGTTCCCATCACCAAGCCCATTCTTGATATTTGTCCCACTGCACTTGCTCCCAGAATAAATGCATGAATTGATGTTTTTAAACCCGCCAGGAAAGTTGCCTCCACCTCCAGAACCAATTCTTGTGAAGACCGAACCGGCGGTGCCCCAGGAGGGGGTAAGAGCGGGGGCTGAAATTCCGATCGACATCAAGGCCGCCTGAAAGCTTGAGGATGTGGTGTTCTTGATGGTGGCGGAGAGTGTGAGCCCAGTGCTTGTATAAGAGTCCAGCGTAAATTTCCCTGTTGCGCTAAGTGTATTGGGTGTTGTCCCGGAGTTTCCACACGTCGTATTGGCACTGCAGAGCCAATTAGCG
>JAKCCY010000059.1 GCA_021838765.1 Nitrospirota bacterium | reverse complement strand
ATCAAGCCTCCTTAAGGTATTAGGGGTGTGAATTGATGAAAATATTATATAACATAAATACTTAAATGTAAATAAGTAAAATCATTCAGCCACTTGAGTTTTGCAAGAGGCTCTAAAAATAACTTATTTTTTAATTCCAGGAAGACCCATTTAACATATTCATTCCGTCCGAATACATTGAATGGATCATCCCGACAGTTGGTACACCTGATTTCCGGTGAAACAGCAACCAATTTTGATCGGAGTTCCGATGACTATCAAAACAAAGCTCTACTTGATGTTTGGCATCATCATTTCCATCCTTCTCTTCTCATCTGTGATCACCTTCCGCTCCTTTCAGAAAACCCAAAAAATCATGGCTGAATCGATCGCGCTTCAGGAGACAACCAATATTGCTTCACGTCTCACACTCCATGTGGAGGCCCTTCAGGGAGCCCTTGAGGTCGCCCTGTATACCAGCGATACCGACTTCCGGAAAAAGCTTCTCAGGAAAACAATGGACCTCGACAGGAAAGACAAAAAACTGATCCGCCTTCTTTCGGATTCAATGGTTGGAGCAGCGGGACAGGTTTATGCCCAACATCTGACCGCCGCTCGCAAAACATTCTATTTTGCCGAAATCCAGATCCGGGCACTTCTTTTCGCCAATCAGTCAAAAGCAGCCCAGACAATCTACGAAGGATCCTTTCATCAATCTTTCAATACCTACAAGTCTTCCGCCCTGGTTATCCAGAGTTACAACGAGCACCTGATCTCCGATCTTGCCAAAAAAGGGAACATAGAGGTTTCCCGCTCTATCAGGCTGTCCATTTTTCTTTCGATCATTCTGATCGGGACAACGCTGTTTCTGGGTGTGGGAATTATCCGGTCCGTTTCGGCAGGCGTGTCGACTGTCAGAATGGAAATGGATAAAATGGCCAAAGGAAATCTTGCCACAACGGAAGGAGGCCAGCTCTCTCATCAGAAGGACGAGTTCGGGCAGATCATCGGTGAAATGCGGCAGGCGGTCACGCAGATGGCCGAACTGATCCGCTCTGTCCATCGCGAAGTCGACGGAATCAATGGGCTTTCAGGCAGTCTTGAAGAAAGCTCTTCTTCCCTGACCAACAGGCTCATCGATCTGAAAAGCGAATTCTCCACCTTTACCGATACAGCAGACCAAATGATCAAAGACGCATCAACCCTCTCCCGAACATTCGGAGAGACAGCCGAGAGCACAAAGCGTGCCCAGGAAACCTCCGAGACATGTGTCTCATCGATACGGGGCGCCTTCGGTTCAGTCTTCCAGGTGACAACCTGCATAACGGATGGTCAGAAAACCATGGAAAGCCTGGTGAGCCGGTCAGAGGAAATCGGGAACATCGTGACGGAAATCCGGATGATTGCCGACCAGACAAACCTTTTGGCGCTCAATGCTGCCATTGAAGCGGCCAGAGCCGGAGAACAGGGCCGGGGATTTGCAGTTGTTGCCGACGAAGTGAGAAAGCTTGCCGAGACCACCAGCCACTCGATCGATACCATTCAGTCCAT
Source organism: Nitrospirota bacterium (assembly GCA_021838765.1). The sequence continues at coordinate 13,936 of JAKCCY010000059.1, read as the reverse complement.
TGTCCAGACGGTTCAAAAGGACATTGCCACGTTGTCCACCTCCCTCGAACAGTCGGTCATGATCGTCCGTGAGAGTGAAAGGGACTATCAGACAGCCCAGGGAAGCATTGGATTGATCAGCAGCGAAATCTCTTCCATCTCAAAACATGTTCTTGTGGATTTAAAGTCCAGCGTGGAAAGTCAGCTCAAAGCCATCAAGGAGGCCCAAAACCTTCTTGTCCGCTCCATGCAGGGGTTCGATGCGATGGAAAAAGTCTCCGGCAAAATGGGCGAGCATGTTCAGAGCGTCCGGGGAAATTCTGAGAGTCTCAAAAATGCGGTTGTAAGGTTTACGGTCTAGATGAACGCCAATCCAATCCTAAAATCGGTGATTTTGTGTCAGGAGAGGTTATGAGCACGGGAAGTATTCCTGACGTAGCCTTTCTGGGGCGTCAGGCCATCCTCGATCGCAAAAATGATATTTTTGCGTATGAACTTCTGTTCCGGACCGCCGGCAAAACAGAAGCCTCCATCACGAACAATTCCCGCGCCACAGCCCAGGTCATAGCCAATACCCTGACAGGACTGGGGGTAGAACGGGTTTTGGGAGGAGTTCCGGGATTTATCAACATCGGGGAAGATTTCCTGATGAGCGACCTCATCTTTCTCCTTTCCCCCGACCATTTCATCCTTGAAATACTTGAGACGGTGCCCGTGACAGAAGAGGTGATCAAACGGTGCCAGGAACTCAAGATGAAGGGCTATCGCCTTGCACTGGACGATTATGCCGGGGATTTGCTGACATGGGAACCACTGATAACGCTTATGGATTTCATCAAGGTCGATTTCCAGAAAGTTTCGCTCCCTGACATCGAACTGCTTGCCCGATCCCTTTTACAGAAAAAAATTTCGCTGGTCGCTGAAAAGGTGGAAGACCATGAACAGCATGGACTCGCCATGGATCTGGGCTTTTCCTTTTTTCAGGGTTTTTTCTTTTCCCGTCCGGTTATTCTCGAATACCGCAAAAAGGATCCTCTTTATCCTGCCCTGCTTAAAATCCTGTCCATTATTCTTGCCGACGGCGAAATCAGTGAAGTCCATGATGCGATCAAGCCCCATATAGAACTGTCGATTTCCCTGATCAAGATCGCGAACATTGCCGGAAGAGGTGCAACGGGAAAGATCACCGGGCTCCGACAAGCCATTATTTCTCTGGGACAGACTCATATAAAACGATGGATCGAGCTTCTTCTTTTTTCACGGTCTTCTTCAGAAAATCTCTATGCCCGGACTGTTTTCCAGATTGCCATTACCCGGGCAAGGTTCATGGAAATCATTTCTGAAGAGTCGATCCACAGGGAAAAAACAGACTCCGACCAGGCCTTCATGACCGGCATGCTTTCCTTTTCCGAAAGTCTGATGGGGAGTCCGGCCGAAGAGCTTCTGCAAGACCTCCCGCCGATGAATGATTTACGGGAGGCCCTGAAAAATGGCACCGGCTTCCTGGGAACGCTCCTTGCCCTTTCCCGCTCTCTTGAACATTCGGACCAAAAAGAATTGGAAAATCTTTTGTCGTTGATCCCCCTGCCGGAGGAGGTCATTGCCATTGCCCTGAGCGAAGCAATGTTCTGGGCGGATGATATTGTCAGGACATTCTCTCTGCTGGAACATTGATCAGATACGCAAACAAAACTCGCCCTCCAAGGCGGAATCTTGCTGTTCGATATATACCGGATATTCATTCCTCCGGGACAGACCGCCCGAAACGCCTTTCAGCGGGTCAACTCCATACCAGGCAGCGGGCACTCAAGTTCGGGTCAGGAAACAGACTGGCAAAGAGAAAGGGTCTTCCTGGTTCACCTTTTCCGGAGTCGCTCCAGATCAGGAGCGACTGAGCGCGCCTTGTATCTCTGCCCTGAACGGCAAAGATTGACGGCGATTTTTAGGTTAAAAAACGAAAATCTCCAGAATGAACTTCTACTTCCTCTCATCAATAACGGTTCGGTCTCTTCCTGACCCCTTTGCCAGATACAAAGCCGAATCGGCTCTCTTGTACAATGAATCCCATGAAGTGTCTCCCAACACCGGAAATGCACCTCCAATGCTGACAGTCAATGCCTTGTTGGAAATCTCCTCTATGGGAGTTGTCCTGAATGCCTGATTGATCCGTTCGCCAAACCGTTGAAGACTTGATGGCTGATCAATCCCCCTGGACAAAACAGCAAACTCCTCACCGCCGATGCGAAACAGCAGCTCCACATCCGTCCTGCAATTTTTCATCATTATAGTCGAAAAATGGCTCAGGACCCTGTCTCCAATATCGTGGCCATACTGGTCGTTGATGAACTTAAAATGATCTATATCGATGATCAGCAATGCGTATCTGGAAACAACCTCCCAGGACTGGCAGTAGATCTCCTGCATCCGCCGGGAAAAATATCTCCGGTTATACGCATGGGTGAGCGGGTCTGTAATCGTTTCCTGTTCAAGGATTTGATTGACTTTTTCAAGCTCCCGCAACGTGCTTGTTCTTTCTTTTTCCAAAAAATACCTGTTGAGCTCAGACTGCACCTTGTAGGAAAAAAGCTCCACCAACTCAACAACGCTCTCCTGATGAAGCGGACTGTCCCATGGCTTTTCATAGAACAAAGCAATGTGACCAACCAGATGTTGACTGGCATTTCTCATAGGGACACCCACAAATACCGCATAGTTTGTATCCCGGGCACTGGTAAAGCGATCCCTTAGCATTTCGTTCAGGCATACCGATCTGCCTACCTTAAGGGTATTCCAGTCATTGTTCTGATTTTCATAAATCAGTTCGCACGGTGTTCCGGGCAACTGAAATGACCAGACACCCAGATCTTTTCCCCCCTTCCAGGATCCCAACACTTCCATTTCGCCGCTGCCTGATTCTTTCACATATGCGATAAAAACGAAGTCCGCGTTTAATAGCCGGCCAAGGATCCGGGTTGCCGTCTGAAAAAACTCGTTCCCGGTCAACAAGGACGTTTCGCGCAACAATTCTTTAAGAACGCGGAAAGAATCAACAACCATTGGCAATCGTCTCATCAGGAATAAGGGAATGATCCATACGTCCGAATCGGATATAAAATAAAAAAATCATTTTTTTCATTATGAGAGCAGAACAGAGTGAAGTCGAGACCACAAAAAAGGGGAAAGTTGAGTTTTTCTCGGCAAAAAGGCAATAATCACTTGGAATTGTTCGTTCCTGCTATTTTCATTGATCTTTCCCGGAGCTTTTCCAGGTGAAGAATCCGATCCTGCCTCGGAGAAATCATGAACGCATGACATTCGCATGCTCATGATCGACACTGCCGATCCAAAACCTGATGGGCTGGCCGCTTCCCCTGGTGCCACGTCTTTGACGGCAACCGCATCAACGATCACCACCTGGCACTGGACAAAAAACACGCCGCTCGGGAGGTGAAGGAGAGTTTGTCATGATTAAGCATCTCAAAATATCCAATATCGGACCAGCGTCCAAAATGGATCTGGAATTTGGAAAGCGGTTGAATCTTCTGACCGGAGATAACGGCTTGGGCAAGAGTTTTCTCCTGGATATTGTCTGGTGGGCACTGACTCGCAGGTGGCCCGCTGAAATTAACCCGAAACTGACTGCCGGGAAAAAAGCGCTGCCTGCCTCGGACGGAGAAGCCAAGATCAGCTTCTCTTTTAGCAGCAAGAGTAAAGAGGAACGCTACGAAAGCAGTTTTCTCCGAAAAGAGCAGACGTGGACCGGCAAACCGGGACGAGCTGCAAACCCGGGGCTTGTCCTGTATGCCATGTCGGATGGCAGTTTTGCAGTTTGGGACCCCAATAGAAATTACTGGCTTACTCGTGATGGTCTGGATGTGCAGGAACGTGTTCCTGCCTACGTTTTCAGCCCAAAAGAGGTTTGGGACGGCCTCCAGGATGAAAATGGCGGCTGGCTATGTAATGGTCTGATACGTGACTGGGCCGGGTGGCAAAAGGAGCGTGGTACACCATTCAAGCATCTCAAACAAGTTCTGGAAGTCCTGTCGCCCTCTGCCAACGAAAAGATGGAACCAGGCAGTTTAACGAGAATAGGTCTGGATGATGTCCGCGACATTCCAACGATTCGTATGCCCTATCAACAGGATGTGGCTGTTGTTCATGCGTCATCGGGAATGCGACGAATCATGGCTTTGGCATATTTTCTTGTTTGGACATGGGAAGAACACAAGCAAGCGGCAAAACAACTCGGAGAACCTGCCTCAAAGCAAATCACCTTTCTGATTGACGAAATCGAATCTCATCTCCACCCAGGATGGCAGCGCAGTATTGTTCCAGCGTTGCTTTCCGTTATGGAAAAACTGACCAGGAGCGCGGAAGTTCAATTGATCACTGCTACGCACTCACCGCTGATCATGGCATCTGTGGAACCGTTATTTGACGCGCAGCAGGATGCCTGGTTTGACCTGGATTTCGAACACAAAAAGGTGATTCTGCGCCACCGTGACTTTGAAAAGCATGGCGATGCCGCAACATGGCTGGTCAGTGAGGCATTTGATTTAAAAAGTGGCCGTCCCATTGAGTATGAGCGCCTTGTTGAAGAGGCCTCGACGCTATTGGATAAAGATCAGCTGACAGAAAAACAGATTTCCGAAATGCATGAAAAACTAGTCCGAGCATTAGGACCTAAGGACGAATTCTTGTTTCGATGGCGAGCTATCTGCGACAAAAAAGGGTGGCTCAGATGATCCCTGTGACTCTTCAGCCTGAACCTGCTGACTTTGATACTGAAGTCCGCCAGAAAGGTCATGGGTGGCTCAGAGCACAGGGGATAGCTCTTAACGCTGCACCACCAAAAGCCTCCAATCTTCCGAACTATTGGTCACGTTCAAATAAACAGCTATGGGAGGCCTATTCCGGGATCTGTGCTTACCTCTCGATTTTTTTCGAGTGGAGTACAGGCGCTGCATCTACCGATCATTTCACTTCAAAGTCGCAGAATGCCGGAGATGCATATGAATGGTCAAACTATCGACTTTCATGCCTGGGACCGAATCGCAACAAGAATAAATTTGATGACGTGCTGGATCCCATAAAGCTGGCCCCAAATACCTTTACGATCAACTTTGCTTCAGGCAAGATTATGCCCAATTCAGCATTGAGTCCTATCCAGAAAGCAGCGGCCCGAAAAACCATTCTCAGATTGAAATTGGGTAGCCCTGACAACAACAAGATGCGTGCTCAGCATTATAATGATTACCTCTCTGGAGACTGTTCCTTAAATTTTCTCCAACGCAAATCTCCGTTTGTTCATGCGGAAATAGTAAGGCAGGGGCTCATGTGACTGCTCCCGCCACTAAACATGAGAGGCGGTTGTAGTGGGGGCCCCCTTTGAGACTCATACCATATGTGTGAACCTTGAAGTCGATTGAATTATTTTAATTATGTATACTACACATGTAGAAGTAATTAATGTGCCAGCAAATTAACTTCGGGTGGAAAATGCGTATTTTAAAAATAATAATGGCTTTTCTCGCAGGTATCCAATTATATTCTGGCGTTGTCTTGGCTGGATCAGCGCAAGACCTTCTTAATGAAATGGAACAACGCTATGAAAGCCCCAACTCACAGGTCTCCGCGCCACCGAGCCAAAATCCAATGCCTCCACCTCCTGTTTCGCCTTCCATTGGAACCGCCCCACCAGTGACTGAACCTTTGACAGTTCCTCAGTCCACACAAAACAAGCGAAGTGTTTCCAAGGGGAACAATACTAAAAATGTCGGGAGGATTGGTAGCGTCTGCACAAAAAATGAAACGCCACTCATTATTCAAACAAACGTGTCGGCAAAACTGTTTTTTAATGGCAACTATCTGACAAACACTCCTGCACGGATCTGTGTTAAAAACAAAGCCATTTGGACTAATGATGGCGCTTTTTTGATACGTTTAAGCAAACACGGTTACGGCGAGATTGTTGACACGATTATAATGGGGACCAAGAAGCTAAAGAAAAAATATGTTCTTGTTAATCTGGACTAACAGATTAGTCCAATAAAATACACGGATGGAATTCACTACCGGGTAGGCATCTCAGAAATGAGAAACCGGTTAGAGGCCAATATTTTCTTCCCGGATCATCCTGTCTCCCCTTAATCCACCAACAGTTCGATTTTCGTTCCCAGAGCCACAAATACCTTTTTCAGAGACGAGATGGCTGGATTGGTTCCGGAGCGAAGGATGGGCAAGGCAGCAATCCTGACAGAAATTCGGGTCTGGTGCACCCGATATGAGCACGGCAATCATGGCAGGATTAGGCGACAACTATGGGCAGAAATACGTAGCGCCACCTCGGCATCCTCCTCTTCCGGAAGGCTCTCCAGAAATCCACGGAGCAGATTCCCTCCCTCCGGATCGATTGATGCGAGAGCCATGGTAGCCCGTATCCCGTACCAGACGGCGCCGGACCGCCGGGCCGCCAAAATAGCGCCTTCAAAGAGGGCTCTGGCTTCTTTCCGGTTTTTCCGGGAATCCATCGCCAGAAGCGCCAGCCCTTCGAGCGTCAGAAGATGGGGATCGAAGATGCAGGTCCCCGTTCGACGGGATTCTGCCCGGCCGAATTGCGCCAGCCAGACGGTCTTCTCCCAGAGAGCCGCTCGAAATGCGGTACCGGTGTGGATGGCGGCGTAAAGAGGAGACACCCCCGGGAACATGCCCCCGATCGCTTTCCGGGCCGCCTCGGCCAGGGCCTCGGATTCCTTCGTCCCTCGGCACCAGGCAAGCGCCAGCCGGCAGAAGATCTCCCACACCTGCAGGCCATGGGACTCGGCCAGGGAAAGAGTTTTGTCAGCACATTCAGCCACCTTCTCCGTATCTTCCCGCACCCAGGCTGCGCAGATCTCGTAGACGCCGACACAGACTCGCGTCTTCGGGAAGCGCTCACATTCCTCCCGGCGCTCACCTTCCGAAAGAAACGCCAGGGACTCCTTTGTCCGGCCCGCGATCTGGCTGGCAAATCCCAGAAAGGACAAGAGAAGGACGGCGGGAGATTCCGAAAAGGCCTCCCTGTCCATCGGGATCTCCCATCGGAGGGCTCTTGCCTGGGGAACAAGCTCCCGAAGTGTACAGTGCGACCGGGCGACCTGCCCGTTATAGAAAAGGGCGATCCCTCGCATCCAGGCGAGCCACAGGCGTATTTCCTCCGATACGCCCGCGGCCCGCTCCAGGGCTTCGATTTCCCCGAATCTCCCGATAAAGAAGGTCGGACCGTGAGTACCCAAGCTTATGACGGTCCGCATGAGATCAAAGACCTGTCGGACCTCCGGATCCCCGTTTCTGGAGATCTCCGACAACTTTCCGAGCAGGTCGTCGACCCGCGCCGATCCATGCCCCCAGACGTAGAGGCCGATCCGAATCATCTTTCGCAAAAGGCTGACGGTCGGAGCCTTCGAGTCCGACCCTCCGTGTCCTTTGACCAGAAGATCAAGCGCATGACCGTAATGGGAGAGGGCACTCTCGTAGGCTCCAATCTCTTCCGCGCATTCGCCGGCCTTGAGGAAGAGAGGGAGGGCCTCCTCCGGAGCATCAGCCTCCATGAAATGCCCGGCCAGAACCTCGGGACCGTTTTCCACGCTCTCGGGAAAATCCTCCCGGAGCGTCCGGGAAACGGATCGGTGGATCCTGCGACGAACCGAGGACGGAAGAGACTGGAGCATCGCCTCCCGGATAAGATCATGGCGGAACCGGTAGACCGGATAGGGATGGGAAACTTCCAGCTCGATAATCTCGCGATCTTCGAGTTCCTGGATCCATGTCCCGGCAGTCTTGCTCCCAAAAGGGAGCCGGGCATATCTTTCCGTGGCTCGCAGGAGGACCGGTCCGTCGAGACTCATCCCGATACAAGCTGCGACCTTGGCCATCAAGCGGCTTTCCTCAAGCGCGTCGATCCGGGAGCTCAGGAGATCTCGAAGCGTCGGCGGTATTCCCGGACCTTGCCCGGGAACGAGGGCTCCAGACAGGGCAAGTTCGCGCAGGTACAGAGGAATTCCCCCGCCTCGGTCGATCCCTTTCCGGATGCTCTCCGGGCTGAGTGTTACCGGAGACAGTCCTTCGATCATCATGCGGCTCTCCTCGGGTGACAGACCTGCCAGCCGAATCCTCTCATCCGGCGGAGGGAGATGAGCCTCACGAAGGCTCTCCTCCCCCCGCGCCGTGAGGACAACCAGGACCGGACAGTCTGAAAGGATATCGATGAGCTTCCGGAGAAGTTCGAGAGTCGCGAGGTCCATCCAGTGGAGATCATCGACGGCCAGGAGAAACGGCTTTTCGGATCGGGGAACAAGGATCGACAGGAAGAGGGATTCGATTTCCTTTTTCGGCCGCTCCGGAGGAGACAGATCTTTCCATGCCGCTTCGGGAGCGTTGAGGCAGTGCAGGAGGATCGGCAGATTCTCCTGCACCGGCTGTCCGACAGACAGAAGATAGCGTTCCAGACGGTAGCGGTATTCCGGGAGGGAAAGGTTTTCCTCAAGACCCACGACCCCCTTCAAGAAACGGACGATGGAGGAGTAGGGGCTCTCCCGGTGTTCAGGAAGACAGGAGAGCAGCCGGACGCCTCCCGCATCCGTCCCTTCGGCACGAATGCGCCCGGCCAGTCCTTCAAGAAGGGCCGACTTTCCAATACCAGCCTCCCCCACGAGCCAGAGTGTCCGGAGGGATCCCTCTGCTTTCGCCGCGCCCCAGAGTTCCCACATATGGCTCTGCTCCTTCCGGCGCCCGACGAGAGCGGATGCCGGAGGATGCCGGAACAGGCGCTCTTCCTGGATCCGGTAGAGGGAGCGCTCCGGACCGTCTGTCCCATTTGGCAGAATCCCGGCTTGCGCCACGATATACCACCGGTCCACCCGACAGGCCGTCTCGTAGGTCGCCGTGATCTTGCCTGGAGTTCCGTGGCGGACGATCCGGTTCACCTCCCGGATCCGGTCTCCCAAAGGATCCGGGACCCCTTCCGTCCGGTCGACGATCCCTTCCCCCGTATGAAGAGCCAGTCGAATCCCGCACTCCCTGAACCGGGGATCGGAAGCGGCCGCGCGTCGAAGTCCAAAAGCCGCCCTGACCGCTCTCCGCGCCTCGTCCTCCCGGGCCTTGGGAAACCCGAAAACCGCCAGAAAGGTTCCCTCGGATCCTTCGAGAGGGCTCCCTCCTTCCTGACGAACCTCTTCCTCCATCGCCTCCCGAAAAGCCCTCCGAAGGCCGACGATCTCTTCGGGCTCCATCCCTCCGGGAGGATCCAGAAGGACGGACAGAAGCGTCGTCTGCCGGATCTCCCACTCCGGGAGCGACACGGGAAAGATGCGACCGGGAGACGCCATCTCTCCGGAGAGCAAACGCTCAACCTCCGACTGACGCCGGGCAAGCCCCTGCCGGAAGGTCTTCACCCATTGTCCATATTCGCCCATCCCCTCGAAGGAGACCTCTTCGAGAAAGATGCGCCGTCCCATCTCCCTCTGCGCCTCAAGCCTCCTGCGGCAGGAGACGCAATCTCCGGGGGGATGCCAGATGGAGCATTCTTCAGGAGGATCCTCCCTCAGATACCGCCGGAGGTCGACCGGTTCCTCGGTCCAGGGCGGATGACGATCGATCCACCCCACCGTCCGGGGCGTCTTCGCGAGAAGGAATCCTGTTCCGAGACGGCGATCGAGATAGTGCAGGTTTGTGGAGAGATTGGCGCGGGCGGCGGAAGGAGGTTTGCGCGGCCACAGGAGGGAGGCCAGTTCCTCCCGATCGCGAGGACCAGGCTGGGAGGCAAGGTAGGCCAGAAGAGCCATAGGTCTGTCGAACCGCCCTCCGGCTACCCGCACGCCGCCTCTCAGGACTTCCGGCGGTCCCAGAAAGGAATAGACAAGCGGAAGAGTGTCGGAATGCGAGTGGTTCACACTTTCTCCACGAAAGCCGCTGCGACATCGCCACGGCAGGGATCCGAGCGGTCTTAAAGCGGTTTAAGACCGGACGATTGCCAGAGAACACAAACGAAGTATAAAAAACCATAAAGCAAGAGACAAGAACAACTATGGATGAGGGGAAGCGCCGGTCTGTTCTTCAAAACACCAAATTTCTGACAAATAAAGAGCATGTCCGAAAGAAAAATCTGATAGGCGGCCTTTTTCCCTAAAACAAACCGGGAGGACGGGAAAGATGGGAGTGCATGGCGTAAGTTCGGAACATGATCCCTCTCAGAATCGATCCCGGTTTTTTCAGTACGCATCAAACAACCGACAATCAAAAAGGAGAGTGTTATGAAAAATCTGAAACTGGGTATTGCAATCTCGACCATCTGTCTCGGACTTCTTGGAGGATGCGTTTCGCTCAATTCAAGCTCTATTTCAGAGGTCTCCAATGCGTCTTCAGGACAGACGGTTAAGGTCACGGTTTCCGGAGATCCAGGCATTTTGCACCTCATCGCTCCAAAAGATCTCACACAGAAGGCCAATCAGGAACTCCTCTCAAAATGCTCAAGCGGGAAATTGACGGATGTTCAGACACAGCTCAGCACGAGGGACTTTTTGGGACTCGTACAAATTTATAAGGTAAGGGCCTCCGCAATCTGCCAATAAGTCAGGCCAATTTCAGAAAAACGGTTTGGTTCAGTGGACAACAAAAATTGTCCGCTGAACCGAATCCGTTCCTGGGGAGACCCAAGAAGGAGAGATCTTCATGTCATTCCGGCAACAAAAACTGATGGTGTTTTTCTTCCTCATGAGAACGGGATCCGTCCGGGCCGGGACGGCGATCGCCGGATGCCTCCTGGTCCTTGCCCTGACGTCCCCCGTCCTGGCGGCTTCACCCTCCGCCCCCTGCAACCAGACGGGATCTATGGGCTCGGGGCTTGAAGGGTGCTCCAAGCCTCCGGCCGCGCCTTCCAAAAAGGGAGCTTCGGGACTCCTTCCGGAAAAACCCGTCTTCACGGCGCCCATGCGGTTCAAGGTCCGGGTGGCGAAGGAGGATTGGAGGCCGGAGGTGCGCCGGAACATCGCCGCCTGGGTGGCGAAGAAACTCATGCCGCACCCAAGCGTCCGGGAGGCTGCCCTTCTTGACGCATCCGTCCGGTTCCTCTCCCGGACAGGGTTTCCGATCAAGGCAGAGCAGATTGGACTTTCCTTTTACTCGGTCACGGTCGACCCAAAAATCTTGAACGATCTCGCAGATCGTCTCGTCCGGGCAGTCTCGTCCGGCCGTCTCTCCTACCGGGTGAACCGCACCGCCGTCACGGGCGGAACCCCGAACGAGAACCGGTTCGTCTTGAGGAACCTTCCGGTTCCTCCGGGAGGGGTGGTGGACGCCCAGAAGATTTCCGATACCCTGTACGCGGTGGGCCAGGTGCCGGGGTTTACGCGGGCCGACGGGATCTTCTCCCCGGCTTCGGACCCGGGGAAGACCGCATCGCAACAAGTCCCGGCACCTCCCCAGTCCGGAACGATCTTCTCTCCGCCTCCCGCCCTTGAGAATCTCCTGATCCACGTGACCCCGGCCCCGACCTTTGCCGGCTCGCAAATAGAGGTCGACAACTACGGGTACGCGCCAACAGGAGCCCTCGTGCTGAATGCCACGGGGAACGTCAACAACGCCGGGGTGGCCGGAGGTCTTTTCACGGCCATAGCCTCAACAAGTTTCGGCGGCATGAACTCCGGGACGATCTCCTACTCCCTTCCGGTGGACCTCATGAACCGGGTGGGGGTCGACTTCAACGCCATGAACTACACGCTGGGGGAAGGATTCTCTCCCTGGGGCCACGGGGCGAACGTTTCCCAGCTCACCGCGTTGGGGGTGTCGGGGAGCAACTACGCGGGCGACGCCTGGGCCTCCCAGACCTTCGTCGAGACTCCGGACGAAAGGCTCACGCTCAAGGAAACAGTCTTTTTGAAGGAGTTCCAGGACACCTACTCGCCGACCTCCCAAAACGACCGGAGCATCTTGGGCGGCACCCTCGACCTCTCGGGGTTCAAGATCGCCGGCAAGCTCACGGCGAGCTTCGATCTCTCCGACACGGAGTACGACCTGACCCAGGGGTCGGGATCGGATCCGCAGAACCCCTTTTACAACAGCACCCAGGGTCTCCAGAACTACATGACGGGAAACGGCCAGCTCGTCTACCGGTTCACCCCGGTCTGGGCGGTCGCGCTCGGGACGGTGGACCAGCAGTCCTTCGGGGCCGGAGTGATCGACCCGATGCTCCAGGCGACCCTGGGCGGCGTCTCGAACGTAATGGCCCTTCCCACCGCCTCTCTCTTCGGAAACGACCTCTACGTGGGAACGCTCTCGCTGACCCGCACCAGCGCCGCGAAACCCGGTATTTTCGCCACCTCGCTCTTCTTCGACGCAGGAGAGGTGTCGGGGATCGGATTCGCCTACGGCGCCATGGGGCCGGGAGTGGAGGAGAGCTTTTCCGCGCAGCACTGGTTCGCCCGCGCGGACCTTGCCGTTCCGGTGGGGGCGCTTCCCACACAGGTTCTGGGGTCGGACATCACAGCCATGACCGGCGGCAACATCGGTCAGGGGGGAATCCCCCTGCAACTGTGGCTTTCCGCGGGGCTCAGGTATTGAAAACGACGCTAAAAGCAGGGGCGATGGTTCGATGTATCCATTCGGCTTGATCCAGGAGGAATCGACATGAAACGGACCCGGACTCTCCGGACCTATTCCCTTTTCCAGAAGATCGTGGCGTATCTCCTTTCCGCTGCGATCCCGCTTGCGACCCTGCCCGGGGAGGCGTTGGCCCTTCCCCACGGGGGGGTGGTCTCGAAGGGGTCGGCCACCCTGGGCTACAGCACCGGGAAGCTCAGCATCCGGCAGAGCACCTCTTCCGCCACCTTCGACTGGAGCTCCTACAATGTGAAGGCGGGGCAGAGTGTGGTCTACTCCGTTCCCGGGTCGAGGTCGGTCTCGCTCAACTACATCGGGGGCACGACGCCGTCCTCGATCGACGGGAAGGTCTCGTCGAACGGGATCCTCGAGTTCATGAACCCCAACGGGCTGATCTTCGGAAGCGGAAGCGTGGTCAGTGCCGCCGGCGTCATGGCCTTCGGCTCCGCCACCCCCTGGGGGAAACCGACGGGTCCGGTGTCAAATGCCGGGGTCCTGACGGCCACCGATAACGGGACGGTGGCGCTGGTGGGGACCTCCGTCGCCAACTTGGGGACGATCGCGGCTCCCGGAGGAGAGGTGCTCCTCGCAGCGGGCACAACCGTCACCCCCCTTGCCACCACGGGGGTCTCCTCCCTCTCGGTGGCGACGACGGGCGGAGGTCTGGTGGACGACTCGGGGATCGTATCGGCCGAAACGGTCGACGGCAAGACCGGGACGATTCTTCTTGAGAGCGGGATGGGCTCCGGGACCACGACGCTCGCCTCCACCGCGGTGCTCGATGCCAGCGCGCCCAATGGGGGAAATGGAGGAAACATAACTATTAATGCCAATACGGTGACACTGGACAATCTGGCGCCGCTCAATGTCTCGGCCCCCTATGGAAAACCGGGAACGATCATGATCGATCCCAGCACAATCAATACTGACGTGGCTTCCTGTCTGGAGACGATAGACGGCAACGGAACCGCCAGCAACCAGAGCGGATACCTGGCCGACACGATCAATCTGACGGGAAACATCGATCTTGAAAGCGGCTCCACGCTTTATAGCTGGATCCCGCTCGGAACGAGCTCCACCTCCGCCTTCACCGGGACCTTCAACGGGAACGGCCATACGGTGAGCGGGTACACGATCACGGCAACGGGAAACATGACCGGCTTCATCGGCGCTTTGGGCTCGACCGGCAAGGTCGAAAACCTGGGGGTGACCGGGACGGTCGATGGCGGGACTCATTGCACCATCGGCGGGCTCGTGGGATACAACAACGGCGGCACGATCTCCTATTCCTACGCCACGGGGACTGTCTCCGGCTCAAGCGGAG
>JAKCCY010000058.1 GCA_021838765.1 Nitrospirota bacterium | reverse complement strand
AACCATTGCGCTAGAGATCGTCGGGTGGGCGCCAGTGCAAACAATCCGGTAAACGCCTTCCTGCCGTTTCTGCAGAACATATTTAGCAACAGATGATGAAGGGGGTCCGATTGGATCAAGTGGATATCAACTCAAATGAACTTCTGAGGGCCATACTTGAAGCCTCCAAGGAACCACAGGTTATCGTTGGCTCCGACTTCAGAATTCATGCGATCAATGCCGGCGCCAAAAAACAGCTTTGTATCGCATCTGACGACCGACTTGAGGGACTTCCCTGCAAAACCATTCTTGGCTCGGAGCTTTGCCGCTCAGCCTGCACTTTCAAAAGGACTGTCGCTGAGGGTCCGCTGACACTTGAATCCACACCAGCATGCTTAAGCAATCATGATGAAAAACTGATAACAGTTCAAACCAGCATTCTTTCCCTGGGAAGCGAGCTTCAGGGAGTCCTGAAAACCTTTTCCCCTCCCCGCCCGGAATCAAGCAACGATTTGAGCAATGTGGAAAATCGGAAGATTCTTCCCAGAACCTCTTCCTCTCTTCCGGGAGAACAATTTAACGCTTCCTTGATGAAGATCATCTCCGGACCGGGACAAACATCCCTGCCAATTATTATTGAGGGGGAAACCGGAACCGGGAAAGAGTTTCTCGCCAGGATGATTCATGAAAATGGTCCCAGAAAAAAAGGACCGTTTGTCGTTCTCGACGCAACACATTTTTCAAACGAAATTGCTGACTCGCTTTTGTTTGGCCATAGAAAAGGAACCTTCACCGGAGCAATCGGAGATCAGAAAGGCCGTCTGGAATCATCGGACAAAGGGACCCTTTTTATTGATGAACTTCAGAACATGTCTCTCTCAATCCAGATGAAGCTTCTGAGATTTCTGGACCGAAAAACTTTGGTCCCACTCGGCTCCTCCGCAGAGATCTCTATTGATACAAGGATCCTGGTCGCCACAAACGAGCCTCTATCTGCCCTTCTGTCAAATGGAAGGTTACGCCCCGACTTTTTCTACCGGATAAGGGGAAAAACGATTCGGATCCCTCCCCTTCGTGAACAGCTTGAAGAGATTCCCGACCTGCTCAACTGGAAATTTCAACAATGGGAGCAGGAAAACAAGACCCCTCCTCCGCTTGTTCTACCTGATGCAATGAAAGCACTCCAGTCCTACTCCTGGCCGGGGAACATTCGGGAACTTTTCTCTTTTCTGGACTACTTGCTGGGTTCTTTCGCTTCTGGTGAAAAAGTTCCAGTCAGTTGGGTCAAGGAAGAGCTGAAATCGATTATGGTCGATTTGTCAGGAGGAGGATTTGAGGACCCTGAAGAAATGGCTAGCGAAAGGGAGCTGATCATCCAGTCCCTCCGTTCTGCAGAAGGGGAAATCGGGAGAACGTCAGAATTGTTGGGGATGAGCAGAACCACATTGTGGCGGAAGATGAAAAAACTTGGGATTCGCCCGTTTGAGGGAGATTAGAGACAAAATCACATTGAAGCGGCCGGGTTCACCCGAAAGGAATCTCATCGGGTGGAGGAGTTGAGATAAAAAAAGAGGAGGGTTTCCCCTCCTCCTTAATTCTAATAACTGCCAATGGAATCAGTGATTTATGATGACCTTTGTTCCTAGAGATCCATCCTTAACCAATCAAAGCACTTGAAGAAAGAGCTTGAACGATTCACTCAAGATGCTTGGAGCAACAAGCCAAAAACCACACGTTCTTTATCGGCGGTTTTAGCAAATGTGAATTAGGCGTTAACCTTTGTCACATTGGCGGCTTGAGGTCCCTTGGACCCACTCTGGATCTCGAATTCCACAAGCTGACCTTCTTCAAGGGTTTTAAATCCGGATCCGCCGATGGCGGTGTAGTGAACAAAAATGTCCTCACCGTTCTCTTGGGAAATAAAGCCATAGCCTTTGTTTGCATTAAACCACTTAACATGTCCTCTTGCCATTACGTGTTCCTCCTTGATATAAACCAACGGTCAGTAGATGTGGGCGTCCCGCAGTAAAAAAAAACCGCGAGCTCCAAATTCAAGCTGCGGCTTTTCATTCCGTCCTGAAGACAATCCTGAAATTAACCACACCTTCTTGAAACCCACATTCCTAATTTATCAGGAACAAATCAATCTGTCAACTGTCTCCATCAAAAAAGATTATTCAGGACCATCCATCAGGTTGAGGCTAAAAATCAAAATATGCTCCGAGGGCAACATAATTTTCTTTCAAGAAAGGAAAATCATACATTGGTGAATAACCGTTATAAAAATCAATCGCTGTCCTGAACTGAACCCATGAGGCAGGCCTGTGTGTCAGGATACCGATCTGAAGATCTTCTGACGGGGTATAGCCATTGATCCCCTGGGAAAGAATATTTAACGCCATATAAGCTCTTGAATAGGCTGCCTTCCATTCTGGCGCATAGAGCTCGAACCCCGCCTGGCCAATCAGGGAGTCTTGTGCCGACGGATAGAAGCCCAGACCAACAACACGGTAAGCACCTCCTCCGTAGATACGAAAATACCGGGTCACATCGTATGACGGAATAATCTGGAGTAATTCTTGTCCATAGTCTGTATTCTTATTCAGATTCATTAAACTTGTATAGCTATACCCCGTGTGGGAGCTGTCGTGATAGAAAAAGATCCTGGTGGAAAACTTGTTGTACCGGATCGTGATGGGCAGACCGATGATAAAATCGGTGCTTTCCAGAAAGGTTGCTGTCTGAACAAAGGCAAATCGTGAAAACGCTGCGCCCATAACACCCACCTGAATGGATTTATTGATTCCGGAAACCTCGCTTTCCCATCGGACAATCCCGATATCAGCACCAAACGTCCCGTCGAACTGTCCGTAATGATTGTTTGAGCCCAGGAAGTAGCTGATATTACTCGTCGGTTGTCTCGGATCAGCCAGAAGTGGGGTGAAGGGATCACCTTGTGGAAAAAACAGTACCCTGTACCCGTTTTCATTAATGGCTCCGTCTTTTTCATCTTCTTCCGGTGTAAAGGGATCCTGGTATAGGACCGCTGAAGGAGTTTGAGCTGTTGTGGGATCCGGTGAGGACTGGGGTGCAGACTGAGCAATTGAAGGAGCGACAATCATGGATCCCAGGAAAATGGATATGGCAAGAAAAAATTCGGACGAAGAAAAATATCTTCCGCTTATAGACTTTCCAAAGGTTTTAGAAAGGTTCACAATCTTCTCCATATTACGATCTTGAAACAATTACCCGTGTTATTTCAAAAAAGAGTCAATGTAACATTTCTTGAAAAAATTACTCATTTTCTTAAAGATCTCACAACAATTCTTCTTCCGAGCAGTTTTCAAATGTTTTCCCGAAACTTCCCATATGGGAACGAGCAATATAACTTGGCGACCAAAGCACCCCATTCCAGTATTTTGAAGCCAGATCTTTTCGCTCTTTTTTCAGAAGACGACTTGATACGCACTTCAAGCTGTTGACGAGCATTGATACAGAAACTTTTGGGGGAATCGAGACAAGAAGATGCACATGATCCGACTCTCCCCTCATCTGGATCATGTTGGCTTGAAAATCCTCACAAACATTTTTGAAAACAGTCTCGAGAACAGCCAAAGCGTGTTTGTCAAAAACTTCGCTTTTTCTAACCGCAAAGAAGACCAACTCAACGATAATTGAGAAAGTACAGGTTCTACCTTTACGAATTTCGTCTTTATTATCCATAGACCAATTCTAAAACAATCATTTGGGATGTGCAATTACCAAAGACAGAAGCCATCACAGAGACGACTATTTCATTGGGAAGGGCTTGACTGTACGCTATGATACTGAAGTCCTGATTCTATTATTATTGGGAGTATCTGCTAGGATTATGGCCATGTCGCACCATTCACCTTCTCATCAAAAATCGCATTCATACAAAGGACAGTCTTTTTTGAAAAAGGAAGAGTTCTTTTTCGGACAATCTGCGCTGAAGACACTCTTCTCCGAAAAATGCGATAGAGGATGGACATTGATTGAAATCGTTATTGTCCTTTTTGTGATCAGCCTTGTCTTTGCGATTGTTTCTCCCCATCTGAAACTTCAAAAGACACCGGGACTCAGAGAGGTCTCCCTGAAAATCGCCGGAGAATACCGGGCTCTTTATTGGGAAGCCATTTCCAGACAACAGGTTCTCAGGTTGAAATATGATCTTGACAAAGGCACCGTATCCGCCTTCAGGATGGCACCGGATGGATCCTTGAAACCCGTATCGATCCGCGGCATCTCTGTATGGAGCATAGCTCCAAAAGTTCGCTTCACCCGCATTCACACACTTCATCAGGGACGGGTCGAATCGGGAAGAACCTTTACCCAATTTTTCCCAACAGGAGCGGTAGAACCGACAACGATCCATCTCTCTGACCGACACTCCCACTCCATGACCATAACGGTCAATCCTGTCAATGGTCGAACACATATCTTCAAGGGCGATGTCGAAGCCCCTTCCCTTCCCCCATTGCTTCCTGGCGGAGTCGGAAACGGAGCCTTCATGGGGGCAGGATGAACCATTCCAGGCGATTGTCGGACAATGCCTTCACTCTCATAGAAGTCATGGTCGCCCTGTTCATTTTTAGTGTAGCAGTCATTGCCCTTCTGGCGATCAGGACGAATGCGTTACAACTCGATGAGAGAGCTCGCGATGAAGTTGAAATGACCATATTGGCCAACAGGAAAATGTCGGAAATCGTGGGACAGGGCTTTGCCCCTGTTGGAGATGTATCCGGAGGTTTTGGAAAAGAACATAAAGACTATCGGTGGGAAGAAATTGTGACGGCTTCTCCATTGCCGATCATTCGGCAGGTCACTGTCAAGATTTCAAAGAAAACAGGCAAGGGAAAAATTGTCGTCACTCTTGTTTCCTACATTTCCGGTATTCAGTAATCGATAAAGGTCATGCTCTGGACAGGAGATCTATCAATAATGGTTCACCGGGAGTTTCCTCAAAAATTCAAAATCCCTCAAGAGAAGGATGGCGGATTCACCCTGATTGAAGTTCTTGTGGCATTCATGATTTTTGCCATGATCCTCGGCTTGCTGTTTGGAGCGGTGGAAAGCACTCAAAAGGTCCTGTCAATCGCAAATAACGGAAACAGGATCTTTGAAAATGTTCAGAGCGCCCTGTTTCGCATTCATGGAGAAATTCTTTCAACCTACATCAATCCGAACGATCCGCTCACCTATTTCATTGGGAATCCTCAAAGTGCGGGAGATGAAGAAACGGATACCCTGATGTTCACATCGCTGGGCCAGACAAGACTGATGCAAAATGCTCCGGTTTCCCACCTGATGGGGGTTCAGTATGTCCTTCTTCCGGAAAAGAAAGAAGGAGAATATGTACTGGCCCATGAACAGGATACCAACTTGTTAAGTTATGGAACCCAGGCCGTTCAGGCTGAACCCCTGCTCCACCATGTGTTGTCTTTACGTTTGTTTTATTTTGACAGCCATGAATGGGTTAACCAGTGGAACTCAACACAGAGCCACCTTCTCCCTGTCTACGTCAAGCTGGTCCTTAAGGTCAGAGCGGGGAAAAACGGAGAAAGAACATTTACAGATGTGGTTCCTGTCCCATTATCCACGATGATGCAGACTCAAGGAGGAAGCGTTTCCTCTGTAGGAGGTTTCTGAGCTTCTACTCTCCCCCATCCATATTGTCATAACCATAGGCGAGGTTTTCGAACCTTGTGCAGTGGCCAAGGAATGCGAGATTGACCGATCCGATCGGGCCATTCCTTTGTTTTCCGATGATCACTTCAGCCTTGCCCTTGTTTTCCAGATTTTCCTTGTTATAAACCTCGTCCCTATAGATAAAAAGAACGATATCGGCATCCTGCTCAATGGCACCCGACTCCCTGAGATCAGAAAGAATGGGCTTTTTGTCTTTGGGGCGATTCTCAACGGATCGTGATAACTGGGCAAGCGCGATGACCGGCAAGTTCAGCTCTTTCGCCAAGGCCTTGAGTGAACGGGAAATCTCAGAGATTTCCTGTTCACGGTTATCCGTTCTTTGAGAACCTTTCACCAACTGGAGATAATCCACCACAATCAGGGAGAGATTTTTATTTTGAGCCTTGAGTCTTCTGGCTCTGGCCCTTAGTTCGTAAACAGAAAGATCTCCGGAATCATCGATAAAAAGCGGGACGTCGCTCGCTTCTCCAAAGGCCTGCATAACCGCTCGCCAGTCATCACTCGGAAGCTGCCCTGTCCGAAGCTTCCATGCATCAACACGGCTCTGGGAGCTGATAAGTCGCATGAAAAGTTGTTCCTTCGACATTTCCAGTGAAAAGATCCCAACAGGCAATCTCAGATCAAATGAGACGTATTGGGCAATTCCCATGGCGAACGCTGTTTTTCCCATGGCAGGTCGCCCTGCCACAATAATCAGATCAGAGGGATAAAGCCCAGTCGTCATTCTGTCGAGGTCAATAAATCCGGTAGGAAGGCCAATCACGGCATCTGCGATCTCCCGTGAGCGAAGCTCCTCAAGCTTCTTGAACTGGGTATCAAGATAAGGAACATCCCCCACTTTTACAAAACCACCAGAGTTTTTATGGGAACCGATTTCAAGAATCTTTCTTTCGGCGAGATCAAGGAGGGACTCGACCTCCTCTGTTTCCTCATACCCTTTCTGCGCGATATCTTCTGCCGCCAGAATCAGCTTCCGGTAAATCCCCTTTTCAGTCAAAAGCCGTGCATAGTGTTTTGCGTTGGCAGCAGTTGGAACAATATAGCTTAAGTCTTCTATATACTGAGGGGCTCCGGTCAGCCCATCCCAGCCCTTTTTCTTCAATCGATCCGACAAAGTCACAGGATCAATCGGATGCTGGACTTCTGCCATTTCCCTCATGACCTGATAGATTTTTCGATGGGCGTCAAGGATAAAGTCTTCCTCCTTGACGCTGTCTCCGATCTGGGTCAGAACTTCATTATTGAGAAGGATTGATCCCAGAAAGGATTTTTCGGCCTCTATACTCTGGGGAAGATTCCGAAAAACTTCATGACCGGATTTTCTGACATTTTTCATGAACGCTCCGGTAGATACCCGATAATGTTTTTAGGACGGATTGGAAGGATGCCCTTGACGATGGAGGATGGGATCTTCAGAGGATGAATGTTCTGCCTGGGAAATCCTGTGGGAAGAGCCATTTTTTAAAAAAGAGATAAAGTCATCACCCTTTTTAAAGATCACCTCTGAAACATTTGGAAACCGCTCAAAATAAGAAGGCTCAAGAAGTTTAAGGTCCTTGTTTCCAGGAAAGTCCTGGGGATAAAGGATTCGGACCGGTGGTCTGTTTTGTGTCAAGCCCGAGATAAGTTTCTCGATGAGGTGATAGGATCCGCTATCTTCAGGCTGGACAAGAAAATGGATTTCCTCCTGGTCCCGAATCTCTTTCCCTATGCTTGTTGAGTCGTCTATACGATTCAGATGAAAGGCAAATCCTGTTGCCGGGATATTGGCACCAAAGAGAGCCGGAAGCTTGTCATATCGACCACCAGATGCAATTTCCCTTGTTGAGCCTGGTGTATAGAGATGGAAAAACATGCCGCTGTAATAAGGCCCTACAGGAGCTAGAGCAAGGTCCAGAACGATTTCCGAAGGGCCATATGTCCACTCCTTCACTAGTGACAGGAACGATTCGTCGACCTGATCTTGCGGCAGGCAGGAGATCAAGGATTCAAGAGATGAAATGGTTTCCGGAAGACAAATGACATTTCTGAGGAAAAAAGCCAGTGTTTCCGTAAATATTTTAAGTTTTCCGGATGGAAGGATATTTTTGGAGCTTCCTTCCTGGATAGCCTTGGTCAGGGATCCTGAATCATGGGCATAGAAAAGTCTTGACAATTCCTGTCTTGAGACCTCGGGAGCCAAAGAGGCAATCAAGTCAAGAATGGATGTCTGAAGACCCTGATGGGACAAGACAAGGGTTGGATCCCATATGGCGAGTTTTCTTGCACCCTGGAGGCAAAGATGGATCACTTCCCAATCGCCCCATACGCTTGCATTCCCCCAGTATTCCACCCCGGCCTGAAAAAGCTCGCGCTCCAGAACATGATGATCTTCGTGTCGAAAAACCGTTGTGCTATAGGAAAATCTCAGGTCATCAAATCCCGAGTCGATAGCATGGGCCAGAAGACGGGCAATCTGGGCTGTCGCATCAGGTCTCAGAATCAGAACATGGCCGGAAGTCCGATCTTGTATTGTATAGGCCTTTTCCAGAAGGGCAGGATCAATCCCGGGCCTCAACGCATCAAGATATTCAAAGGCAGGTAAGGCTATCTCGCGATATCCTCTCTGTTTGAAAAGATCTAGTAGTTCTCCAGCTACTTTTCTACGAAAAGTCGGGTTCCCTGAAAAAAGAGGGCCAACCCCTTTCGGAGTCAGCCCTCTTTTTTCTAAACGGGAAGAATTCTGGGACTTTTGAGAATTCTTGCTCATGCCTGGGCAGAAGGAAGATGAAGAATCTTGAGAGAAAGGATATTGGGAATCTTCCTCAGCTCTGAAAGAAGAGCAGGGCTGATTTCATTATCCACGCCAATCATTGAAATGGCTTTTCCACCTGGGTAGTCACGGCCGAATTGCATTCTGGAAATATTGATCTTGTGATTTCCCAAAATGGTCCCGACCGCTCCGACAACACCTGGCTGATCCTGATTGGTGAGGTAAATCATGATGGGCTCGGGGATCACTTCAACCGGAAGCTGGTCCATCGAGACAATCCTGTAATCCCGTTTTTGGAAAACAGATCCCGAAATCTGGTGGAAATCAGTCGGAGAAGAAATCTTGATTGAAAGCAACCCGGTATAATCCCCATTATGGGTCGATCGAACCTCAACGACCTCAATTCCTCTCTCTTTTGCGAGAATGGGGGCATTCACCTCATTGACCATTGTGTCGAGAATCGGAGAAAGGATCCCTTTCAATGCAGAAATCGTAACGGCTGCCGTAGGGACTGTGGCAATTTCTCCAGAATACTCTATGGTCACTTTGGACAAGGGGGAAGAAGAAATTTGGGAAATGATGTTCCCCATGATTTCCGCAAGCTTCTGGTAAGGAGTAACGATGCTCATTTCTTCAGGAGACACCGAAGGAAGATTGGCCGCATAACGGATCACACCCTTGGCCAGGTAATCAACCATCTGGTCAGCAATGGCGAGCGCCACATTTTCCTGGGCTTCCTTCGTTGCCGCTCCGATATGGGGAGTTGAAATAAAGGAGTCTATCTTCAGGAGAGGATGATCCGCAGGAACCGGCTCCTGAACGAACACATCAAATGCAGCCCCTGCGACATGGCCACTCAAGAGAGCTTCCGCAAGGTCTGTTTCATTGACGATGCCACCCCTTGCGCAATTGACGATGTATACGCCTTTTTTCATTTTGGCAATGGTGGTTTTGTTGATCAGATTTGTTGTTTCAGCATTGAGTGGAGTATGCACCGAAATAAAATCCGACTTCTGGTAGATTTCATCAAGGGAGACCGGAGTAACCCCGGATTTTTCCGCCACTTCCGGAGTAAGATAGGGATCAAATGCGATCACATGCATTGAAAGCCCTTTGGCGATCTGTGTCAGATGCTGCCCGATTTTACCCATTCCGATGATTCCCAGTGTTTTCTGAAAAAGCTCCACACCCATGAACTTGCTTTTTTCCCATTTTCCGGACCGATTGGATGCGTTGGCCTGAGGAATGCGTCTTGCCATGGACATCAGAAGCGACATGGTGTGCTCTGCAGTCGTGATGGTATTTCCGCCAGGTGTATTCATGACCACTATGCCGTGGGATGTCGCCGCATCGAGGTCGACATTATCGAGCCCCGCTCCAGCGCGTCCGACAACCTTCAGTCGTTTTGCCCCTTTTAAAATATCTTTGGTAACCTTGGTTCCGCTTCTGATGACCAAACCATCATAACCTGCTATTTCAACAGCAAGTTCTTCCGGTGTTAACTTCGTCTTGACCACAACCTCAAAGCCCGCTTCCCTGAAGATCTTCAAGCCATCTTCAGAGATGGCATCACTGACAAGTACCCTGATATTTTCTGACAACGGTAGTCCTCCGATAGGATGTTCTGATTTTTAATCCTCGATCAATACGGCCTGGGCCTTGGCGACACCCGATCCGAGCGGATGCTTGTATCCCATACGATACAGTGCCATTTCCACTCCACTGATCGCTGTAATGATATCAAAAGTATCGGAATAGCCCATGTGGGAGAGCCTGAAAACCTTCCCTTTCAATTGGTCTTGTCCACCAGCTGCTGTAATTCCGTATTGTTTTCGGAGATTCTTGTAGAGAGCCTCCCCATCAAATCCTTCAGGAGCCAAAACAGCCGTGACCGCATCAGAAGGCGCATTCTTGGCGAACACTTCAAGACCAAATCCTTTCACACCCTCTCTCGTTGCACGCGCAAGTTTTGAGTGTCTTGCGAAAACATTTTCAAGCCCCTCTTCCCGCATCATTTTCAGGGAGGTTGCAAGCCCGATCCAAAGGGTCACCGCAGGAGTCCAGGCGTTTGTATCCTTTAAGAGATTATCCTTTTCTCTCTTGAGATCAAGATAAAATCTGGAACATTTGGCCTGGGACTGATGCTTCCATGCTTTTTCCGATACTCCTATACAGGCAAGTCCAGGGGGAAGCATGAGGGCCTTTTGCGATCCGGTGATCAGAATATCGATTCCCCAAAGATCCATTGGCAGATTGGTGACGCCAAGAGCGGTGATGGCATCAACGACCAGAATCGTGTTCTCCCGAGTTTTGGTAATCTCTGCAATCGATTTGACATCATGAGCCACACCCGTCGACGTCTCGCTCGCCTGAACATAGACACCCCTGATGGAAGGATCCTTGTCAAGATGAGCCTTGATCTCGGATACGTTGACCGACTCTCCCCAATTGACCTTGATCTCTATGGTTGTCACTCCGAAAGCAGTGGCAATCTTCGCCCATCTTTCTCCAAATTTTCCGCCGTTTACAGCAAGGATCTTGTCTCCGGGGGACATAAAATTTGAAATGGAGGCTTCCATTCCCGCTGTACCGCTGCCTGCCACAGTAATGACTTCCTGTTCTGTCTGAAAAAGCCATTTCAGATCTTTTCTGACATCCTGGATTACGGGAATAAAGTCAGGTGATCTATGGTGAATAATGGGTCTGGACATGGCGAGAAGAACTTCTGGTGGAACGGGGGTCGGACCTGGTGCCAACAAATACTGTTTTTTCATTCTGGAGAGCTCCTCAAAGCTGATAATGGACATGTTTTATAGGGAAAATCAATGGCTAATGCCTGCTGTTTCCGACAGCATTCCGCACCCGTAATGGAGGTGCCTCCCACGGCGATCAGATTCATTCACTCAATCGAAGAAAGATACATTAAACATCTTCCCAAGACAAGGATAGCGGACATCTCAGTGATCGATGGAGACCGGAAGTTCTTCTTAGCGGCCATGAAAAACTAATGGGAATGGGCTGGAGGCAATACTGTCCCGCCCCAAAACTTCAATCCTGCCGTATTGCTTCCATTTTTGGTCGTCTGACACTCGTCCCCTTTATTCCCTACCTTTTGGACAGTATCTTCAGAGTCAAGAATGAACCAAAAGTGGCAGGAAGATGTGACCGGCATCATCACAGTAGAAAGTTGATTATTGGAGATATATGTTGTCGAGTCGGCAAAATAAGCCCAAACCGTTTGTCCATGTGGAAGCTTGATGGTTTGAGTTGGAGGTCCCAGCTGATGAAGAAGAACAGTGGATGGCTCTCCCTTGTATGAATCCAGATGGGCTTTAAAATAATCGGAAGTTGGAAAACAGGAAACAAGCAACAAGCAGAAAACAAAAGGAAAAACAAGCCTGATCCTTTTCGCCTGGTTCATCGATTTTCCATATGATTGAACTCTCCTTTATAAGGATTGAGCCGGAGGGGAAGCTGGACACCCGGGACAATCCTGTTTTGGAGAAACGGATTTTTGATCTTTTTCAACCGGTCTTTCACTATACTTTTTTTCAAAAAGTAAAGTATTGTCCGAGTCGAGCCGTATTGAAATTTCTGAAAGCGTTGCCAGTGATGACACCACGGGTTTTCCAAGATTCGTTCGACCAATTTCAACCTGCACCACATTGAGTCGAACCTGAATATGGACAGGGATACTGCATCCCTGACATGGAGTTTGCTTGAGAACTTCCTGAAGGTTCAGTTCAGCCATTGGGGAAAATCGGAAAAAAAGATGTCCCATCGGTCCAGGAATGGCCTGCAATGGCCAATTTCGGATTAAAACCTGACCATCGCAATAATTGCAGGTTAACTTTTGGGCGATTCCTATGGAGACTTTTCCACCAAAAGGCATCAGAAAAGATGGAACGGGGCTTTCCGGGGATGACTGCATCTGAACCCCCTGAAGCCCTGAAAGCGTAAAAAGCTTTGCCCTTGAATCATATTGGACAATGCTCGCGGGAAAAGTCAGCGGAAAACTTTTGACAGATCCTATCTTTTTGATTTCACGATCCAGTTTTTTGTCGAGAGCTTTCTGGCCATCGGGATTTTGGTTGCCCTTTGTCCTGATATCCATGGGCAACCCCAATGAAAGGATCTGATAGTCCGGGGTCATTGTCGGATGCTGGTGGTAGAACAAAAGGAGCAATTGATAAGGATCAAGCTGACTCTCTCCTGGAACTGGCCAACCATCCGAGAGAAGCTTTGCAGTCTGTACTTTTTTTCCGTTCAGATGAAAGGCCCCCAGCATCAAGAGCCCTCCCAGGAGAAAAAAGATCACTCCGAAAACAGCCCATCGAATATTTTTTCTGGTTCCCACAAGGGGAGGCTCCGGCTTATCGAAAGACTCCCTGAGCGTTTTGTACGCCCCGTCGATGATTTCCAAGGATTGAGGATTATCCTTGTATTCCGGATGGATTGAAAAGAGTGTGTCCTTCTTCTTGTCCAGGATTTCAAGGTTTGCAATAGAGGAGATATCAGGGAAACCACCGGCCGGAAAGCGCAGAATCCGTTCAGGATCGTTTGGATCCGAGGCGATAACGATACCCAGAAGATCCGCAATTTTAAAAGCATCTTCGTGGCTGAGAGGAGAAGATGGATGGATATTTCCAAGAATTTCAGGAAGCTTGTGGAGATTGGTAATGATATAGGATCGATCCCTGTTCGGGGGCTCTGAAACAGAGAGTGTGCCACTACTGGCCAATCCGTCAAGATTGGCTTCATCCGGAAAAAGAATGACACCTGTCAGGAAAAGAGAGATCCCCTTGTCCCTGAGAAAAGAAGACAACGGCCCGATTCTGCTTTTGATTTGAGTCACGGGATTCGAGTTTCTGGGGCCCGGGACGTGAATCATCTGATTGTCCGCGCTCCATGAGGAGTTCAAGGTCCCCGTTACCGAACCGATGACATTTTTGCATTCCAAAACAAAAACACCCTTGTCTGTCAACAGGAGCCCGTCAATTTCCTTTTGACCGATGGGTGAATAGATATTCCGTTCATAAAAATAAACATTCACCCCGTTTTGCCAAAAAGGATCCATCCCGATATCGGAAATACGGCTAAGGTCCTTTCCAGAAAGTCCAGTCAGACAAAACTGCCTTATCTCTTCTTCAAATCGTTCTGCGGCGGGCAATGACTTTAGGGATTGCAATGGATTCCTTTCAGAATACGTTATAGAAAAGCAGCTTGTCCGTTAAGGATATCATAGTTTTAGACATATCAGAAGATGAAACAATGCATTAATCCGGAATTTTGGTCACATTCTCGAGATGATCTGTTCCAAGCGGATCATGCCAAAATCCCTTGATGTCTTGATGGACTAGCATGTTGGAAAGACCTTCTGAAAGCGGAATAACCGGTATCCCGATTCTCAGGAGTTGTTTTTGGGCTTTTTTATAGAGTTCAGATCGTACACTCTGATTGTCTGAACTCAGAGCCTCAGACACAAGATGATCAAAAAGGGGATCTCCCCAACCTGTCCTGTTGTTCCCCGAATCCGTCATCATCAATGTCATGAAGGTATTCGGATCAGGATAGTCTGCAAGCCATCCGGACTGATACATTTGAGGAGTTTTGGAGTCAAGTTTCGCTAGAAAAGCCTTCCATTCAAGGGATCTCAGATGAATACTGACATGAAGAACTTTTCTGAAGGATTCCTGAAAGTGAACAGCCAAGATTCGGCTTTGAGTACCAGAAGGGAAAATGAGGGTCACCCTTGGAAAATGTTTTCCACCCGGATAACCAGCCATTGCAAGTTCGGAACGTGCTTTTTGTGGGTCATAACGGTAGCCGCCATTTTTTTCATATCCCAACAATCCCCTCGGAATGAAGGATCGTGATACCGGAAACGCATTCTGGAACAGTTCTCGAAGATCCGAACGGTCAACGGCAAGAGCAAACGCTTTTCGTACGTGAATATTGTCAAAAGGAGGCCGTTTTATATTGAGGCTATAATAGACTGTACTGAACTGGGGGATACGATGAAGATCCGGGGATTGCTGATATTTTTTCACGTAAAAACTGGGAACCCCCACAATATCCAAAACATGGCGGTCATATAAAAGAAGCTGGGTAACAGGCTCCGGAATGATCAGAAAACGGATTCGCCTGAGGGAGGGGGCAGGAACAATATCCTTTCTGGATTCGAGGAGAAGAGAATCTCCATGCCACCAGTCTTTTAGGATAAAACGGCCATTGGTGACCAGATGTTTGGGCGATGTCCATTTGTCCTTGTATTTTTGAATCAGGTCGATTCGGACCGGATCGGTTATGGGGCTGGTCAGCAAAGAAGGAAAGGCCGCCATCGGATGAGAAAGAGACACTTTTAATGTCTTCGAATCAGGAACCTCGATTCCCACTTGGGAGGCAGTGCACTTGTTTTCGTGAAAGCAGGAAGCGTTTTGAACATCGAAAAGATAATATGCGTAGGGAGATGCCGTTTTTGAAGAGAGAAGTCTCAGGAAGGAATTTCTGAAATCGGAAGATCTGACCGGTTTGCCATCACTCCATGTCCGGGAGGGATCAAGGTGAAAAGTAAACTCTTTGTTCCCGACCGTTTCCCAGGAAAGGGCAATATCCGGTGAAACATTAAGGTGTTTATCAAATCTGGTGAGTCCGTCCATCAGGTTGGTGATCACCTCGAAACTGATACCATCCGTCGCCTTGTTCCAGTCCAGAGTGGATGGGTCATCCGCCATTGCCATGAACAGAGTATGAGAGTCATGTTTTGAAACCGGCTGAAAATGGGGAGAACAGGAAAGATCCAAAAGGAAGAACATGGGAAAAAAGAACTGAAAAAAACGGCGAAGGTTCAGTGAATGGAGGAAAGAGCTTCTTGGTGGTCGGGAAATGTCTTCGGTCATCAGAAAGATGCCTCAAGTCTCATAATGGAAAAGAAGTGATTGAGATGAAGGGGACAAAAAGGGAATTAAAAAAAGGGCCTGAACCCGTCGAGGACGGGAACAGACCCAACATTTATTCCGGCAGCGTCCTACTTTCCCACAACCTTGCAGTTGCAGTATCATCGGCCCTGGAGGGCTTAACGGCCGTGTTCGG
>JAKCCY010000057.1 GCA_021838765.1 Nitrospirota bacterium | reverse complement strand
CCGATCTACCATCTCCGTTAATCCTATTCCACTAATCCTCTTCCACCGACCCCATGGACCTGAGCTTTCGATGAAGCGAGGTCCTGTCGACTTTCAGGGCCTCCGATGCGCGGGTGATGTTTCCGCCAAAACGGTCAAGAACACTCTGGATGTAATCCCTTTCAAAAACCTCCCGGGCCTCCTTCAGAGAGAGCCCCTCGCCCCCGGTCCTGCCGGACTGGGTCAGGGACGGGCCGAGAATCTGACGAACCTCCCCTTCCGAAATATGGCTTTGGGAACTCATGATGAGAAGTCGCTCTATCAGATTCTTCAGCTCACGGACATTCCCCGGCCAGGGATAGGAAATCAGCAGCTCAAGAGCCTCAGGGTCGATCGCCCTCGGTTTCAGTCCTTCCCGCTCGGAAAGCTCCGACATGAAGTGGTTGATCAGTACCGGAATGTCCTCAGGCCGGTCCCTGAGGGCAGGAACATGGACGGGAATGACATTAAGCCTGTAAAAGAGATCCTCACGAAATTCCTTCAGACGGATAAGCTCCCTGAGATCCTTGTTGGAAGCCGCCACCACACGGACATCCACAGGGATATCCCTGTGGCCGCCAAGACGCTGCAGAACCCTCTCCTGCAATACGCGCAGAACCTTTGCCTGGGTCTGGGGACTCATGTCCCCGATTTCATCGAGAAACAATGTCCCCCCCGAAGCCAGCTCAAACTTTCCCTTTCGGGTGGAAACAGCCCCGGTAAAAGCCCCCTTCTCATAGCCGAACAGCTCACTTTCGATCAGGTTTTCAGGAATGGCCGCACAATTGACATCGATAAAAGGTCCTCTGGAACGATGGGAAAGACGATGAATCTCGCGGGCGACAAGCTCCTTCCCCGTACCATTTTCTCCCTGGATCAAAACCCAGCCGTTGGATGGAGCAGCCCGGGAAATTTCTCCGAGAAGAGCCTTGATCGCCACACCACTTCCCACGATGGCCCTCTCCCTCGACACAATCGTCCGAAGCAGCCGATTTTCCTCTTCGAGTCCCTTTTGTCTCAATGCATGGGAGGCGGCAATCAGGACCTTGTCCAGGGAAAGAGGTTTTTCGATATAGTCAAAAGCACCGGATTTGATCGCCCTGACGGCGGTCTCGATCGTTCCATGGCCGCTCATCACAATAACCGGAAGGTTGGGGAAACGCTCGCGACACTCGGACAAAAGCTCGAGTCCGTCTTCATTCCCCAGCCAGACGTCAAGAAAGACGACATCCGGAACCTCATCCTCCAGAAGCTTTCTGAAGACCTCTCCGGAAGGGGCCATAAGGGGCTGGTAGCCTTCATCGGACAGAACCTGGGAGAGCGTTTTGAGTATATTCGGTTCATCGTCACAGACTAAAATCGTTTCTCGATGCATCAGACAGCCTCGGATAGGGGTTCTTCCCCCGGGGGTACCGGGAAGGTCATGGTAAAGATGGCACCCCCCTCAGGGGAGGTCGTGTATTCGATGGATGCGTCATGTTCCTGGACAATTCGGTGAACAATGGCAAGGCCAAGTCCCATTCCCTGCTTTTTTGTTGAAAAATAGGGAAGGAAGATACGACCGACATGCTCCGGAGAAATCCCTGGCCCATGGTCCCTGAAGATAACCTTCAGGTTTTTTTCCTCCACGGAAAAAAAAACGCTGATATCGATCCTTCCCTTGTCACCCATGGCCTGGATCGCATTTTCAAACAGGTTGACGAAGACCCTCCTGATCGCTGCACGATCAATGCGGATGAGAGGAAGGTTTTCCGACACGCTGCATTCTACCACAAGGTTTTTATGAGCCGACCGGTAAAGAGTCACCACATCGTTCAGGACCGGAACAATAGCCCCCTTTTCCGGGCGGGCCCTGGGAAGTCTCGCATATCCCGAAAATTCATCGACGAGATGCTTCATTCCCTGTACTTCATCAACAATCGTCTGAATCGCCTCCTTGAAAACAAGAGGGAAATCCTCCGACTTTTCGTCGAATTTTCGCTGAAGCCTCTCGGCTGAAAGCCTGATAGGGGTCAGAGGATTCTTGATCTCGTGGGCAATGCGCTGAGCAACTTCCTGCCAGGCAAGGGAACGCTCCGCCGTCCGCTGTGCGGTCACATCGTCAAAAACCATCACTGCCCCCCCCTGCGG
This sequence comes from Nitrospirota bacterium, assembly GCA_021838765.1. The sequence goes on along the minus strand of JAKCCY010000057.1, from coordinate 13,473 downwards.
CTCTCCAGGAACGGGATTCAGGCGATTGATCCGGAGCCGGACATTTCTCCCGCTTCCACCCGGCCGCTCGATCAGGATTTCCTCTTCGCTGGAGGCAAGCCCCATCCGCCGCATCCGGTCAAGAATTGTCATGAAGATCGACAGTGAAGGATAGGAAAGGAGACGAGGGGATTTTCCAAGAACCTCCTCCGGAAGAATCCCCAGAAGAACGCCCGCTGAATGATTGAAGGTCGTCACCATGTCCTGCCCGTCGGTCGAAAGCACGCCGGAACCGATATGTTCAAGAACCGTCTCCATATACTCACGGCGCCGCTTCAGCTCGTCATTGGTTTCCTTGAGCGACAGGTCGGAACGAAGAAGATCCGCGGTCATCTGGTTGAAAGAATGGATCAGAAGAGCAAACTCGTCCTGTCCCTCCTCATCAATGCGCACGGACAGATTCCCTCTTGCCACCTCCTCGGTCGCCTTTTCCAGTGTTCCGATGGGTTCGGTGATCCGGCGGGCAAGCTGGATGCCGAACCACACCGCTCCAAAAACGATGATCATCGTGATCATGAAAAAAAGAAGAATATAGGAATGGCGGATAGGGTTTCTAAACTCCGAAAGACGCGCATAGTCGTGAAAGGTTCTGGAAATGCTGTCCAGACGCTCGGGAATATCGCCGCTCATAAAGCTGTCGACCACAACCTCTCCCGAAAAGCCTCCCGACTGATCCGGAGGAAGGTTGAACGGAAAGACTCCCCGGACAAGATCCCCCAATCCGGTCACCGTCACAAAAGATCCTCCGGTGGCATAAAGCCTCGAAAGATCGTGGGCGGATGGCTCGACAAGCTGAACATCGACCGAGCTCGAAGAAGCGTACAGGGACGGATTTGGGGAGTTCTGGCCGGAAGGCAAGCGGTAGATCTCGATTCCCGATACCCCAAGGGTCCGGCGACGGCGGTCCAGGAACTCGGTCAGGGATTCCTTGTCCGCAAAAAGGGATCCCCTCGCAGAAAGCTCTGATGCAAGATCCCTTGCAACAAGAAGGTTCGCCGCACGCGTACGGTTTTCATATCCTTTTGTTATCAGATCAAGGGAACTCAGGACGGAACCCGACACCGGGAAACTGAACCATCGCTGTGCGGAACTGTTCAAGAATCCCGTTCCAACGACAAACAGAAGAACCGAGGGAATCAGGACCATCATCAGAAAAGCGCCTATGAGCTTCCATTTGAATCCCGCACCAAAAACCCCGGTTTTTCTTTCCCAGTAAGCCTTGATGACATTTCTGAAAAGGATGAGTAAAAGGGATGCCGCAAGAATGAAATCAATATTGAACAGGAACAGGACAATCAGGTGGGTAATAAGACGCGAAGACGCGTGAATGCCTGGACGCACAATCTCCAGAACCGTCAGAAAAACAGAAAGGAACAGGAAAGCCCCGATCAGAAAAAGCGGAGACCGGACCGTACGCCTCCACTTTTTATTCATCGCCCAGGACACGGGGGAACCTCCCTCAGGAAAAATCATCTCCCATCACTTTCTTCCAGAGGTTTTTCCATGATTTATTGTTAAAAAAATCTCCGGAAATCGGAATTCGGCGGAACACCCTGACCGTCATCGGAACCGACCCGAGAAAGGAAGGAGATGGTTCGTCGACGGCCATATCGACGTTGACACCCGGATTCGTCCCGGAAAACCGGGCAGACATTGTCCCGTGAACATGCCTTTTTCCCGAATCGATGAGAACCGGATCAAGCCGAAGAACAAACGGGGCGAAGTGCCCCTCAACCGAGAGGCGGTCAATCGCCTCCCCGCCCAGGAAAAGGGTTTTTCCGCTGAGAATGGCCTTCCCTTTCCAGCGATCGAATGGACCATGAATATATCCGTCCAGCCTGAGCATCCCCCTTATTTTGCTGCCCGTTTTGTCAACATGGGAAAGCATTGAAGAAAGCCCGGCCAGATCAAGGTTTCCATGAAAAAACAGGTCCAGGAACGGAGACTCGCTAATCTGGGTGACCCGTCCCTCAATTGAGACATGGGAAGGATCCTGCAGGAGGTCAACCCTGAAGTCACGAAGGGTACCCGAGTCAAAGGACCCGCTGAGTCTTGTGGCAGGAACCCTCAGGGGACCACCGGGAAAATGGAGCGTGAGCGGACCGGAACGAAAACGGGCACGAAAACGGTCCATCAGAAGATTGGGCCTGATCTCCCCGGAAAGTCCCTGTATCTTGAGAATCACATTTCCGTTGCCCTTCAGGAGAAGAATGGAAGAATCCTTGATCCGGAAGTCCCTGACCGTTGCGCCCCCCTCGACCCCACCATGGATTCCCGATGACCACCGGGTCAGAACATTTCTGAAGTTGTCACGCCCCCCCTGGTTGACGGCGGTGATCCTGACACCCGAAAAAGACAGGTCCCTGATATCGTAGACCCGGTTCAGCAGGGAAAAAAGCCGGAAATGGCCCGATACTTTCCGGATCCTCACCAGCGGCGTCATAGGGCCTTGTCCATTGGAGGAACCGGAAAGCGGAAAGGAGATCGTCGCCCCACGAACCTCAAGCGTCCTGGAAAAAATCCCCACTTTCAGCGAACGAATCGAAAGCGACCCATGGAAGGTTCGGGCAACAGACCTCCCGAGGTCCCTGGAAAGAGCACTTTCAAGGACATGGCCAATGAAAAAGATGCCACCAAAAAACAATACAAGCCCCAAAAGCGTCCAGAACAGCGCTTTTCGGGAAAAACGTCCTGACAGGCCATCTCTTTCGATGAAAGGATCCTTCACTTTCTATCGCTATCAGGGAAGCTTGCGCTTCCCCCTTGTCTTCCAGGTTTTAAAACCGGACAAACCATTTCAGGACAGTTTCGGACCCTTATCCCTCTGCCGGACAAAAAACATCCTTGTCTGGTAGAGCATATCCTTGATGTAGTCCCTATCTTCAACAGGAAGGGAATCGCCTGATTCCTTCAGGAAAAGGTCCATCAGGTCGATATAGAACTGGGCCGCCTGCGGCTCGGGATTGCGGACCTGCTGGCCTGTTCGGGGATCGACGCCAAGAGCATTGATCGCAAGGGCTCCGAGAAGGGCGGGGATGTGTCCCAGACGAGGCTCCTCCTCGGCAGGAAGATCCCCTCTGTCGGAAAGGGCCGAGATCGGAAGCTTATCCCGAAATGCCTCCTGGAACATCTCCATCAGACTGAGCATGAATCGGGCCTCCCGAACGCTGAACCCCGCGTCCGGCACGCCTGTTTCCGGGTCGATGCCCAGATGGGAAAGGGCCATCCCGGCCAGAAAAGAAAGGATATGCTCAAGTTTGGGAGCTCGCGGGGCTTTTGTCTGGCCATCCTCTCCTGCATGGTCATGCATCCCTCCATGGCTTTCCGGCTCTTCCCCGGCCGTGGCTTTTTCGGTTGTGGAGACAACCTCTTCCGGAGCGTCCATATCAAATCTGGGCCTTCTGTCGTTAACAATGATTTCCTCTTCCTGACTTTTCCGGTCTTCTGCCATGAATTCCTCCCTCAATGAATGAAACGGCTTTGACGGGCCAGCTTCCGGCCCAGTGTTTTTTCGAGTCTAGCATATCCCGGACATACGATCGAACCGTGTTCCTGGCCGGTCAACCTGCACTCCGTCCTTCTTCCGAAGGGAGAATGAGGCAGGCATCTCCATAGCTCAAAAACGAGAGCCCACGGGAAAGGGCCTCCCTGTAGAGAACCCTCCATCTGTCCTCTCCCCCAAGAAAAGCATCAAGAAGAACAAGAAGGGTCGAACGGGGCTGATGAAAGTTCGTAAGCAGGCCGTCAACGTGCACAAAAAAATGTCCAGGGCGAATAAACAGGTCCGTATCCCCGGAAGTTTTACCGGATCTGGCCATGCTTTCAAGCGTCCGGACCACCGTCGTTCCAACCGCAATGATTCGTCCACCCCTTTTTTTGGTTTTTTCCATCAGGTCGACAGTCGTCTCCGGGACGGAGAACCACTCTTCGTGCATTTGATGTTCCCCCAGAAAATTTGCGGAAAGGGGGCGAAACGTTCCCATGCCGACATGAAGGGTCACAAACGCCTTCTCCACCCCTTTACGGTCAAGTCGTTCCAGGATCTCCCCCGAAAGATGGAGACCCGCGGTCGGAGCGGCCACCGAACCCGGAGTCCGGGAAAAAACCGTCTGATAGCGCTCCCGGTCATCCTTGTCAGCCTTCCGGTATTTCTGGATGTAGGGAGGAAGCGGCATCTCGCCCGACCTTTCAAGCCATGCAATGATATCAAGCCCCTGTGGAAGGAGTCCCTCATAACAGTCTTTCCCGTCAAGCCGCCGGATTCCGGAGAGAGTCATTCCCCCGGGAAATTCGATCTCCGTGGATGTTTTTCCCGGGTTCCTTGCCAGAAAAAGGACTTTTGAGTCCGAAGCTGATCCGAATGACAAGAACAGAACCTCAATGGCCCGACCGGAAGACGTTTGACCGTAAACCCTTGCCGGAATGACCCGGGTGTCGTTTAAAACAATCAGGTCTCCCGGAAGAAGATAGTCCGGAAGGGAGGAGACATGGTCCAGAACGAGCTCTTGCCTTGAATTCAGCCGCCTGGGAACAACCATCATCCTTGAACCATCCCGGTTTTCCGGAGGAGAAAGCCGGATTGCAGACTGTGGCAGCTCATAATCATAGGAAGAAGACGCGATGTCCTCTTTTTCTTCAGCGGATCCCCCGGAAGGAGAAGACGGTGCAGTCATTGTCGATCAACCCTTTCAACAGATTGCCGGAGCAAGCGTCCGGAAACAGTCAGGCGTCAAAGCTCATGGAATGGAAAGATGCCCCCCCATTCCAAAGTTTTTCATCAGGGACTTGATGTCCGGAAAACGGGAACAGTTGGCGGGTGCAATGAAGAGGGAAGGAGAGGGGTCAGACAGATCGATGTTTTTGTAATGGAGCGTGTAGACATTTCCGTTGGCCATGGTCACCACCTCCCTCAGAGGGACATTCTCGAGATCCGTCGCGTTCCAGAACTTGATTGTCCGGGGGGTATCGGGGTTCGGTGAATGATAGGCCAGGAGACTGACAACCACCGGATGGCCATCAAGCGTTTCATGGCCCACAACCGTCAGGACTCCACTTTTTTCTGCCCGCGCTGCAAAAGCCTGGATCTGGGCCTCTGTTTGGGGCGGAACGTTCTTTTTCATGCACAGATGCCGCTCTGGCAAGACCATCGTCATTGTTCCCGATCCGGGAAGAATGATCTCGTATGTATCTCCTGCCAGCGAACCGGGCAACTGCGGTTCAAGACGGACCTTCATATGGGACAGGTAGAACCGTGAAGTCACCGTCCTGCCATCAAACGAGCTTTCAATCGTCGCCGAAAAATGATCCGGGCCCAGAAGAGGGGCCGTCTGGGCCAGACAAAAGCCCGGAAAAACGATCAAAAAGCCGATCCCGTGAAAGATCTTTTTCAGCCACTGCATCATGAACGTCTCCGATCGGTGAGATTGGAAAATCCCGGGAAAAACCAGTGTAGCACAGGGGATCATGGCTCAAAAGAATGTTCTCGGGCAAATGTTCAATGTTGGCTCAGGGTCCAGATTTTCCCCCATCGTTGCTCAACCCCCAGGGCAAACTGCTTCATCCAGGACGACTCGAACTGATTGGGATAAGCTCCGTAAATGGCAATGGCGGCCACTGGTTTTTTGGAATCATCCCTGACCAGAAGAACCATCGCCGAATTGATTCCCAGCCTGGTGACCACATCAAGCCAGGGAGCAAGGGTCGGATCAAGATGAAAAGAAGGAGCCGTTTGAAAATGGAGAGAGCGCCATGTCCTGGATAAAAGGCCTTGACCACGGGGAGAAGCAGGATCTATGACCGGCTCAAGCGACTGTGTCCGCAATACAAATGAACCGACCTCTCCGACTGCTCCACCATTTTCCTCAATCACGAATACACCACGACTGTCAGGTTTGACCAACAAAACAGCCTGAACACCAGGCAAGCGCCCAAGTTCCCTCACTTCAATGGCGCGTGCCTCCGTCCACATTATTCCCTTCGGGGGAAGAGGCAAGGACAGGATCCTCTGGTAGTGGTCCATCGTGGTCACCTCGGAACGAAGCTGGGACTCGACATCTTCATGGAGGCGCCATTCTGCTGCCACCAAAATGTACGTACGATCCATCAAAACCAGTATTTCCTGATCCAGATAGTCCTTAAGATATCTCACATAAAAAGATTTTCCCTTGAGCAGAAGAGTGTTCCCGACACCCACGAGACAGTGGATGCGCCCAATTTCCGTTGCACGGGCAAGAATGGCCTCCCTGGTCGTTTCAGGGTCCAGAAGAAACTTGAGATGTTCAACCTGGCGAAGCCTGAGACGCATCATTTCTTCCGGGGACAGGCTTGAAAAGATGACAGCGGGCTCAGATTCCAGAGCCAGCTTGTCAAAAAAACTCCCGACCACCTTTTCTATGACGACGGCAATCTCTCGCTGATATCCTCCCAAAAGAACCTTTACCACCGAACCATAGGGATCGGAGGACTTGAGCTGTTCAGGAGAACCGGCCATGTGGGAAGACTGGTCAGTTCTTTGCCACCATACTGTTCGATTATCTTTTTCTTTTTTTAACTTGTACATCGCGATATCAGCCTGACGGACAAGAGCATCTCCTTCCGTTGCATCAAGGGGGTAAAAAGCCAGCCCCAAACTCATTCCGACAAATGCCTGTTGCCCGTTTGAAACGATAAATGGAGCCTCGACCACCTCGTGAAGACGATGCAGAAAGGGTTCAATCTGCCCGGGAACCAACTCCTCCAGAAGATCCTCGACGACAATGATGAACTCGTCTCCGCCAAGACGCACAAGAAAATCATTTTCCCTGAGCCTTGCCTCAAGTCTCGCCACCAGATCGATGAGAAGCCTGTCTCCGGCAGAATGTCCAAAACGGTCATTGACTGCCTTGAAATCATCAAGATCCAGGAGTCCCAGCGCGACGACCGTTCCATTTCGGCGGGATCTGGCCATTGCCATCGCCAGATGCTGATCAAGCGCCCTCCGGTTGGGCAATCCGGTCAAAGGATCGTGGAGAGACTGGAATTCGAGCTGCTCCTTTAGTGCAACCATATCCGAGATGTCCCGCTGAACCCCGACGAAACCGGTGATGGTGCCGGACGCATCGTGCATCGGATTGATTGTGAGAAGGTTCCAGAATTTTGACCCGTCTTTCTGGAGATTGAGGATCTGGCCGTGAAAAACCGTTCCGTTCTTTAATGACTGTCGAATGTCTTCCACCGTTTCGGAATCCGTCTCCGGAGACTGGAGAATTTTCAGATTCTTTCCCGCAATTTCATCCGGCGCATACCCCGTGACCGTGGTAAACGCCTTGTTGACCCATGTCACCAGATGGGAAGAATCGGTAATCGCCACCCCGTCCTCGATGGAGGAGAGGGCATTCGAGAGAAGCCATCGGGATTTCTGGTCATCGATCCGGTCAAGCCCCCGGGAAATATCAAGCGCCAGCTCAAGAAACAAGGACTTCAGATCGTCTTCGTCAAAAAAACCCTCTGCCCGGTGATAGACAGCGAGAAATCCCCAGATTTTCCCTTTTCGGAAAATGGAAAGGGCCGCAGCCGAATTCATTCCAAAATTCCGGGCTTCCTCAACCCACGGGGAATGAGATTCCTTGCGCAAACCACTAAAAACAGCCCTGCCTTCCCTAAGAGCTTGTCCTGCCGGGCCCAGACCACATGGATCATCCGGAGATACGGCCATTTTTTCAAGATATCCGGATTCCCCCGATGAGGCCAGGAATGAGAACGCACCCGAATCATCAGCGCGACCGATCCAGGCAAGCTCCATGTGCCCCAGCTGAACCACAAGGTCACAGATCGACCGGATCAGGCTGAGCTCCTCCTGGGCTTCTGCAACCGCCATGTTGACCTGTGCGAGCATCTTGTTGAGGCCCAACAGCAGCTTGATCTTTTCCGTGCGGTGGTGTTTTTCGGTGACATCCTCGATGGTCCATACCGCTTTTTTTTCCGGGGTCATGCTTACGAGACTTGCCGACACATCGCACAAAAGAATCGTCCCGTCCTTTTTCACAAGCCGGACACCGGTGATGCCGACGGTTCCTTTTTTATCGATTTCACTGTGGATTTTACCGATTCGAAAATACTCTTCCTCATCCGGATATAGAACATGCGTGGATTGACCAAGAAGCTCTTCCGGGTTGTCATAGCCCAGAAGCTCAAGGAGGCGGAAGTTGACAAAAGACAACCTCCGCCCCTGGGTCATGGCAATTCCCACGACGGTATTGTCCAGAAGTGCCTGGTGGACAGCAAACAGCTCTCTCTCCCTGACCCTGGCATCAAGCCGGTCAAGACCACGGGAGATATCCCTGGCAAGCTCTTCCAGGAGCGTTTTCATCTCCGTGTTGAGAAAGTCCATATCCTTATGGTAGACGACCAGAACGCCCCAGACCTGCCCTCCCCGGTGGATCGGAAGAGAAGCTGTTGTCTGAAAATGAAACAGTGAAGCCCGCTCCCTCCATGGGCCCAGTCGCCTATCCGACTCGAAGTTACCAAAGAAAATGGCCCGGTCTTCCCGGAAAGCCCTCCCCGCCGGACCATTTCCGAAAAGAAGACCGGGGTCTGAAGAGATCTCGATCCCATCGAGATACTCCGTGTCTCCGGAAGATGCCAGGAAGAGGAACTTGCCCGAATCGTCAGGACGGCCAACCCATGCAAGAGACAGGTGGCCAAACTCCACCGACATTTCGCAGATCCTCGAGAGGAGAACTCCCTCATTTTCGACGGTTGAGATCTCCTGATTGACTCTCAGCATCAGGTCATTGATCTCTGAGAGATGGCGGGCCTTGATTTCGGCGGTTTTGTCCCGGGAGGAGCAATAGACAAAAACCCCCATGTCAAGCCGGATCGAAGAGGCCCGGATTTCTACGGGGATCAAGCGGCCGGATTTTGTCCGGTGGACCGTCTCGAAAGTGATGGTCCGCCGGTGGGGGTTCTGGACAAGACTTTCAAATTGCGCACTCACCACCGGATCGTCCCAGACGGCATTCCATCCGGAGACATGCATCCCGTTCATTTCTTCCCGCGAATAACCAAGACTGCTGCAGAAGGTATCGCTCATATCAACCAGAAATCCCTTCTCGTCCAGCACATAAATGCCTTCGAAAGGAAGATTCAGGAGGAGATCTCCCTTTCCCAGGATTTCAGAGCGAAAACGGAATAGTGGATCTGGTGGTTCTTTGTCTTCTTTCGCCATGGAAACGACACCTATCCCTGTCATCCGGGCTGATCCGGAACATAACGCCACACACACTCAACGATTGAGATCCTGAAGAATATATTAACCCAATATCATGTCGCAGAGTCTTTCCTGCAGAAACTCCAGCGGTTCTTGCCCATGTTTTTCGAAGCATACATCGCCATATCGGCCTTCCGGATCATTTCTTCCGCAGACAGGGCATCTTTCGGGAAAAAAGATACGCCGATCGACACAGTCGCCTGAAGACTTCTTCCATCATAGTCCACAGGAACAGAAAGGCGCTTTACAAAACTGTCCAGGAAAGGACCCAGGTCTTTCTGTTCAGAAGACATTTCAAGAAGAACAACAAACTCGTCCCCGCCTATCCTTGCAACAATGTCCGAAGACCGGATATGTGCCAGGATCCGCTCTCCGATGCTCTTTAAAAAGTAATCTCCCGCTCCATGGCCCCAGGTGTCGTTGATCTCCTTGAAGCCATCCATATCAAGGAAGAGGAGCGCCAGCCCATTACCTGAACTCTGACAATGGCCAATCTCGAGATTGATCCGCTCCATAAAGGCCTGACGATTGAGCAAACCGGTGAGATGATCGGTATGGGCCAGTCTCCAGAACTCCTGTTCTTGCTGGATTCTTTGTGTCTGGTCCTTCTGGATGACCACAAAATTCCTGATCTCATCATTGATGAGAATGGGGGTAACCGTCGCCTCTACCATATAGCGGCTTCCGTCCTTTTTTTGATCCTCAAGAAATCCTTCAAACGTTTCTCCGGAAAAGATTTTTTTCCAAAAATTGCTGGCTGACTTGTCTTCACCCGGAGAATCGCGAAGAATAAACGGAACCTGTCCGATCAGATCATCCCTTTCATGTCCGGACATCTGCAAAAAGGCATCGTTAACCCACTGGATCTGGCGATCCGATCCGGTAATCAGAATACCGTTCGCAACCGCTGACATGGCCGTTTCATGGAGACGTCTTTGCTCTTCCTGCTGATAACGCTCATAGACAAGAGAAAATCGTCTGGCGAGTTTTTCGATCCGGGCCAGTGAATCGGCTTCAAGCGCAGCGATTCTTTTGAAAAAAAACGCAATATATCCAATCTCCCTGTTATTTTCTGTCAGGGAAAATCGCCTGAACTCCTGCATCCTGTTCCCGTTCATCCATCCGGCAAGATAAGAAGAACCTGGAAGCAGGAAATCAGGATCCTCCCCAAACCCGGACTCCCTGCTTTTAACATGGCTTCCCCACTCCCTGAGCTCTTCTTCAAATACGGGAGAAATAGACGACACAGCTTGAGAAGCAACCCTTCCATCATCGCCGAACAGTCCGATTGCCACGGCTTCCGCATGAAAAATCTCCCGTGCTTTTGCTGCGACAAGAAATGAAAGCATGGGGAAAGGAGTTCCAAGAAGGATCATTTCATCAAGCTGGTTCATAAGCCTGTCGATGAGATCGATCTCCCTGTCCCGGGTAATATCCTTTTGCTGGATTAAAACCCGGTCAGCTTTCCCGGTCCGGTCTTTCAATGGAACAATCATCGTCTCGACCAGAAACCGGTGCCCTCCCCCGGTGGCTCCCTCAAACTCTCCGGTAAAAGGTTCCGACAGCGCGACCGCCTCAATCAGTGAGACTTTTCTCCCCTTAACGGCTGGTTCAGGAAAAATGCCAGCCAGATCAATATCCGGCAATAACTTCCCGTCGCTCCGGATCATTTTAAAAAAGGACTCATTGGCCCATTCAATCCTTCCATCTTTAAAAGCGATGATCTCAATATTTCGGGAAGACTCCATTGCAAGCTTCAGGACCCTGACAAGATCCATTTCTTCATGCCGCATAAACGCGATCCTGATTCTTTCGGCCAGTTCGATCAGGCGCGTTCTCAGACGACCCGAGAGATCGTTGATATTGTGGTCGGCAATCGTAAGGGCCCCCCAGGGAAGCTGTCCCGCATCTCTGGGAACGGGAATGGAAAAAATCGATGCGATGCCAAACGCATTATAAATACTGCCAGGAGGAGAGCTTTCAATCTCATCGCCTGTAACAAACTGGGGCAACCCGCTCCGGATCGCCCGTCCGAAGGAAGACTCTCTTCCGGGAGACCGATCCCAGCGGTTCATTGAAAAAAGTTCCTCCAGAACGGGAGAGTATTTCGGGAATGAGGGATCGAGTCCGACAAAAACAATCCCGCCACTTGGCTCGGGAATCGTGAAGAAAACGATCTGGAAGGAAAACTCGAGAGAAATCTTGCGGACAATGAACTCCAGAAGATCCATGATGGGAAGTCCGCTGAGGATCTTCTGGTCGAGCTCCACCGATATGCGATTTAATATCTCGTCTTCATGTTCAGTGGTAACATCCCGGACATGAAGCATGAGCGCTCCCTTCACGCCGTAAGGGATCCATGCGCCGCTGATGCTCGCCAAAAGATGGGATCCGTCCATCTTGATGTGTCTCTGCTCAAACGAAAAAGACACGTTACGGACATCGATCATCTTGTGAAGGATCTCCCGCGCCGAAGACTCCGTCAGTTCCCACCAGTCAAGGATGGATGTTCCAACAAGAAAAGACTTGTCCGGAAATCCCAGCAACCGGCAAAAAACAGGGTTTACGTCAATAATGTCCAGACTATCCGAATCAAGCAGACATATTCCGTCGGGCGCCAGTTCAAAGAGTACATCCCTGTGAACTCTGCTTCCCGGTTGCTGGGAATCCCGCAGGGCTTTTTCCATTTTCCGGGAAAACAGCTCCAGCCGGGAGAGAAGAGATGGAGTCAAATCCTGACGATCCCTGAAAATGACAGCCATGGTCATGGACTCTTCCTGATTCCCGGCTCTATTTTCCGGATGAGCGATGGCTGCGTAATAGACATTTTCCTGGGGCAGCCCAGAACAGGCGGGAAGATTTCTGGAGCCATAAATGGACGACTTTTCCTCAAACCCGGAAAAAATCACCTCAGGGAAGGGAAAGGTTCCGGAAATTTTTTCAATAACGCGGGCAAGCAGGGATTCGAGGCTTTGTTCCTTTTTCTCATAATGTTCGATCTCCTTCCCGACTTCCTGAAACAGCCCCTGTTGAGCCATCTCCGTGATATCCCGAACCGTCCCCAGCAAAAAGGGGATTTCGCCAAACATCAATCGTTTCATCCGTATCTCTGACAGGAATCGGCTCTTGTCCTTTCGAAGGAGAACTCTGTCCTGGCGCAGAGCCTCTTTTTCAGGCGAAGAATCCGAAGCCACGTCTTCCGGCAAAAAAAGAGGGGTCTTGTCCGATGAGTCAAGATACCCCTCGAACGACTGCCCCAAAATCTCTTCTTTTTCCCGGGATCCCATGAGATGCAAGAATGCAGTGTTTGCTCCCGAAATCACAAAAGGATCTCCCTCTTTCAATTCCACGATGAAAGCGGGGTCGATCAGAAGATCGAGAAGCTGAGGTAGCAGTCTGGTCTGGAACTCTCCCTGGCGAGAGATATCGGGGGACATACTCTTCCTTAAAGTCTACGTTAGAAATCGATCAAGGCACACATTCCTTCATTGTCTCTCCAGCATGGAGGCACAGTGATAGGAGGGGACTCACACCTTTTGCGTGACAGAGGCCGGTCCCCCTCCATCCCCGCAAGATTCCCGGGCCGCAGGGCTTTGGCAGAGACACCGCTCCAGAATATCCATAAAGCTGATTTTTGAATGGCATTCATTATACGCATGAATACTGATTTTGAATATCTCTGTCGAGAAGAAAGGCACGACATTTTCCATTCGGCCAATAACCGTTCCGAGACGGACAAATCATTCCTCAATCAAACAATCCAAAGATCATGACCAACATGCTTCTGCACCTTGTTGAGAAGTTATTGCTTAAATTTATTGTTTAAATGCTCTCCGCAAAAGATTGACAAACATCTATTGATATATATAATGTGTTTCAAACTATAAAATTGATATATTATTTATGATCACCTCGAAACATAAGCGGAATCCCCCAGGGCCGGTCAAGATCAAAAACAGGCATCGAACCAGTCTCGGGAGCGTCTAAAAATACTGTTTTCTTAAAACAGGATACGTACCTTAAAAATCATATTGACGTAATGGCGATTCATCCCGAAAGGAGGCGTTAATTTTTTAAATAAAAATAACTTATTTTTTAATTCCAGGAAGACCCATTTAACATATTCATTCCGTCCGAATACATTGAATGGATCATCCCGACAGTTGGTACACCTGATTTCCGGTGAA
>JAKCCY010000056.1 GCA_021838765.1 Nitrospirota bacterium | reverse complement strand
TCAGGCTTTTCCTGAAAGTTGATAATCTTGTTTTCACTCATATTGATCGATCCGAATCGGTCGGGAGGCTTGGTGGCGGTCAATGTGGCCAATGTTCCATTTGTTTTATGGAACTCGATCAGGCGAGCGATATCCACGTCACCCACGCCGTCTCCGTAGGTGCAGCAAAAATCGTCCTCTCCAAGATAGCTCCTGACCCGTTTGATTCGTCCGCCAGTCATCGTGCTCTCGCCCGTATCGAGCAAAGTGACGCGCCATGGCTCGGCACTGTTCTGGTGGACCTCCATTTGTCCGTATCTATCCTGAAGCCAATCATCCTCAGTATGACCCCAGTAGCTCCATCCTCCATGTTTCTTATTTTCAGGGGGGAAATGAGGATCGTTTCTCCTTCCTGTCGAGTTTCTTTCAAGGTGCGGAGTGTGTTCCGAAGGCTGAAAGCCTTCGTTCTGATGAGTTGATCCGACGTTGTCCTGACCATGTGTCCTGGATACAGCCATAAGCTCTCTTCAACAACAGTCCGGAACAGTGTTTCTCGCAACCATCCTTCCCGACCAATGGATCGCGACCTGAAGGTTACAGTGTCTTCTATTATTATGGAAAGAATTCTTTTAAGACCACTCTGGAAACCATTTGCAAAAATGAGTCTTTCGCATTTCATTATTTCATTTGTTCCCTCCCAACCGGTAATTCCTTGGAATTGGCCGTTCTGGTGTATATTCAAATATCGGGAAAGATCAATCGGAACAATCTTCCATATCTCGGAGGAATCCCTTCACTCCGATTGATTGGCAATACGGGGAGGGTGAGATGTGGCCCGGATTCTGGTGGTTGGCTGTTTTTCTGATAACGTTCCTTGCCGTGACGCTTCCTCAAAAATCGGAAGGATCTCCCGTTCCGACCGTTGAGATCTCCGGCTTCACTCCCCGCTGGGGAGCATCAGCCGTTCGCCTTTCAAACGGAACAGTCGTTATTACAGGAGGTTTCTCCGGGGAGGATCTGGGCACCACAGAAATCTGGCATCCCGGGTCTCGAACCTGGGCCCGTGCCGCATCCGATCCCCAAAGCCGGACAAGCGCTTCGGCCGTGCCCCTTCCCGACGGTACGGTCATGGTGACCGGCGGATATAACGGCCACTATCTCCAGACGAATGAGATTTTTGACCCCGACCGGAACCGGTGGAAAAAGATCGCTTCCGATCCTGTTCCCCGGGGAGGGGGCGCAGCCGCCCTCCTGCCGAATGGAGATGTTTTTGTCACGGGAGGGTTCAACGATACCGGATACCTGGACTCCTCCGAGATCTACCGGCCCCGTTCCGGACTATGGCATCCTGTCCGCCCAGACCCTGTTCTCCGATGGGCTTTTGTCGCCGTCACCCTGAATAACGGAAACGTCCTGGTGGTCGGAGGGTATAACGGTCAGACATTGGGCTCGGCTTCCCAATACGACCCAAGATCGGATACCTGGAAAACAGTGGCTCCTGACCCTGTCCCCCGATGGGGAGCATCGGCGGTTCTCCTCCCCTCCGGAAATGTTCTCGTGATCGATGGCTACCATGGGAGTTATCTGGCCACTGCCGAGATTTATTCCCCTTTAAAAAATACCTGGACCCCCGTGGCACCCGATCCCGTTCCCCGCGAGAAAGCCATCGCCGTTTTGCTATCCGACGGCACTGTTCTTGTGGAAGGAGGATTGAATCCCGGAGGATTTCCCTCAGTCGGAGAGATCTACAATCCCGGAACGGACAAATGGGCGCATCTGCCTTCATCGAATGATAAAACCCCGTGAAGGGCAGGCTGTTCCAGCATTATGGGAAAGGAAGCTCCTTTGCAGAAGGTCGCGATCGTTTACCCAATAACGCTCCTTATGGCCAAAATGGCCAAATTTTTGGAAGAGTCGGGGAAAGCGGACCAGAAGAACGCGATAGCCCATCCGGCAGGCTTTGTGTCCCAAGGCTTCTCCCAGATAGCTTTTGCCCACTCCGGTCGGGCCGGTGATGAGGAGGTTCTGGCGGTTGGCGATCCACTGGCCGGAGAGAAGCGTCTGGAGCAGTGCCTTGGGAAGGTTCCGGGGACTCAGGAAGTCGAGATTCTGTCCCCGTGGAGATCTCGAAGGGGAGCCTTCAGGCGGGAAAAATCTCGGAAAGAAGAATCGATAACCCGGGCAAAAGGGGAGTCTCGAGCCGGTCCTCAATCCCGAATTCCAGGGCGGCCGCATAGTGTCCATCAATAAGACGGAAGACTTGGATCATATTCAGCTTGGGATCCACGATCCAGTACTCGGGAACGCCGAACCGCTCGTAGAGGGAATGTTTCTTCCGTCGGTCCATGATTTCGGTCCCTTCGGACAGGATCTCGACAAGAAGGTCCGGAATCCCCTGGATATTCTGTTCAGTAATGATGGACAAACGATCTTTCGAGACGAAGACCAGATCTGGCTCGACCACCTGAGGCGGGTCTTTGGAAAAAACAACGTCGTAGGGGGCGGAAAAGCTCCTCCCTACCGGTCTTGTTTTCAAAAAAGACCAGAAGAACCCGGAAAGGTTCCAAGAAATTTCCTGATGGCGAGTATTGGGGGACGGGGTCATGCAGAGATCTCCATCGAGGATCTCGTAGCGAACCGGGCCTCCTTCGGGAAGCGACATGAATTCTTCATAGGTCCATTCTTTGAGACTGGTCGTTTTCATCGGAACCTCCTTCTTACCGCAACGCAGGCATGTTGCCATTATACCCCGTTTTTGGGTCCGTTCCAACCTCAAAAAACGTGATGAGAAGAGGCTAGGAAGGGGGAAAGCCAAGGATATGGAAGGCCGCTACTCCTGGAACAGACGCATGATTCGATTCGTGTCTTTTTTGGGTATACCCCATCCTGACGTAAGGCACAGGGTGCAAAACGCGTCAGAATAAGGTCCTTTTTCGCATTATTTGACCCTCTCCCTCAAGGGTCTTAGACTCCAACTGACACTTTTAGACCGGATCTTCCTTATCTGTCCCCTTGCCCCCAGAAAGGCCGGGCCGGACGAAAGACCACCACCCGATGGCTCTTGATGAGAAGAGGCTCGCAGGTCTTGGGTTTGGCCCGTACGATCCGCTCTCTTCCATATCTCGAATGTCCCAAACCCCGTCAGATTGACCACCTTGCCATCCAGAACGGTCTGAGTGATCTCCCCAATTACGAAACCAAGAGCCTCGCGAACAGTCTTCCGTGGAAGATCGGTCCCTCCTCCCTGGCTCCGTGTGGACCGGGCGATGTCGGTTCGATTCAAGCCCCCTTTTTTCCTGTGTGTTTTTTCAGCCTTGGAAAGTGCTCTGTTTTGTTGCACGGGCCAAGTATATTCTTATGCTCCATAAAAACAAAAAATCATATTCGATAAGCGGAAGATTCCTCGGACACTTTATGTTTGTATTTTTGAGCCTTGGCCATTTTATGGTTGCTTTTCTCATCTGGCATTCCCGAGTTTTTGGAAATCTCCAAGAGATTTCCAATGCCAAAGAAGGAATTTCCTTCAGGAAACATCCTTTGATCGATAACAATGGAAGATCTGGAAGAGACTCCCAAGTCGAATTTTGCTCGAAAATTGGAACGATAATGTGTCCGAACGATAATATATTCCTATAAAAAACCATAAAATCTCCGATTCGGGCATTTTATGCTTCCCAACTCATGACTGATTTCTGAAAGGGGGCTGAGTCTACAAGTAGGGTAGCCGGAGACCCTTTCAGCTCCCAAGCCCCCGAGGAACCCGGCGTGAAAGATTCCCTTCACCGGGCTCGATCACCTCAAAAGCGTTGGCTGTCAGGCCCGCCCGCCTCACTCCCATCCATCGTGGTCACGGAATGCGTTCCGGGAGACCGGATATAGTGGCGCGACCGATTCCTCCCAAAGGAGAATCGAGTTTTTGCACGGGCCAGCGTACAAACGTTTCAATGCGTTCTTTCGGGGGAGAAAGGACAAGAATGAAGGAAGCCACAGAATGGGTCTCCGGAGGGGAGATTTGCCCCGGTCTCAAAGAACAGGGAGCCGGAATCCCCCCCAGGGAAAAAGTCCGCGTGAGTTCTCTTATCGAAATAGCCTTCGAAGCCGCCGGAGTTGTTGAACCAAAAGGACTTAAAAGAGGCTAAACAACCTCTTGACTTTCTGCCCAGACCATATATTTCTGATGGAAAGACGGGAATGCGGAAAAAGTCCAACTCTTGGATTACCAGGTGGAGGAAACAATGGAAAAACTGAACAATATCCATCCAGGAGAAATCTTGAAAAAGATCCGTCCTCTTTCTGCATAAATCCAATGCCTGCTTCCTCTTCTCGATCATCGAGCACCGGCTTCGGGGGAAGGGTGAGATCCGCTCCTGGAAAATGCTGTGCGCCCTTCCCGGAATCCTTTCCCGGACCACCGTCACTGGGCGGGATCCCCATATCGGCTTTGACCACCGCGTCCGGATGACCTCGAAACCCGAGCCGGAATAGAGGGGGATCCTCGACAAGCTCGGCAGCAAGAGCCATCTCCACCGGGTCGTTTCTCGCTGCCGTCCCGAAGAGAGAAGGCGCAGGAACCATCCTCAGGTTTCAGTACACAAAATGAACAATCATAGTTCGCAAGACATTGTCTCGCCTTGATTATTTTTTAAAAATCTGAAATTGGACTAATGGTTCCGCGACTTTAATCTCCCTCCATCCGAGCAATGTTCTCAAGGTCTTTCTTTCGTTGCTTCAGAAGCTTTTCATAAGAAGCCGAGTTTTTCGTGCAGACCAGGGTGTAGGGGCGAGAATTTTTTTCGGTGGTCGAATCCAGGTCCAGGCGGTCTTTTTGTATGGAGATTATTATGTGCTCCCTGCGACTTTCAGCGGCTTTAAAACTCCAGGCGCCGCGATCGGGATCGGCAAGAAATTCCCTGAGGATTTTACAATCGGGACATTTGCAGGAAATCTTCGAGAATCTTACCCAATCCTTTGGGGGCTCAAGGAGACTGGCTGCCCGTTCACGCAAACGGTCGAGACAATGGGTCCTGAGTATTTTAAAGGAAGGACTCGGTTCATTCCCTTTAGAGTTCAAAAAAACAAGAACAGCGGGAATCAGCGATTCGTCCAGACCGTAAGTTTCAGGGTTTTCCAGGATGTAGCGGGATGAACGGATCGAGAGATGGGGAGCGATCCGTTCGAGGGCTTCGAGGAGGTTGACGATGAAAACAGGCTTTTCTTCTTTCACGAATTTGGGGTTCTTTTCGGTCAGAACCTCGACCAGGGTTTCGGCGCTTTTTTCGAGAGGCATCTTCTGCTCTTGATCGTTGTCCGATCTGGCCCATCGTTTGAAGAGATCGGCACATGCCTCCAGCGCAGATTCCGCATTTTTCTCGATCAAATTCGTCATGAGGCTTGAAAAACGGGAAGAAGGCAGAAGGCGGATTGTTCCGATCAATGCTTCGTTGTCCTTATGGCCGTAAACGGGAGGGACCATGTGACGTTCAATGAAGGCTACGATATGGTTTTCATTTCCCAAGCGCAAAAGAAGGTTCAGCATACGAGGCGTGAGTTTTAGCTCAGAACTCCATGGGTTGAGGCGTTCCGGGACAGTCCATGAATTGATGATGAGGGCGGAAAGCTCCTCTGCCTGCTTTTCGAGGAGGGATTTCTGTCCCGAATGAGCGTTTTCCCATTCCCAGATCAGTTTATCCAGAAAAGGGATAGAGATTGCCAGACCTGCCCGATGGATGACAGACATCTTTCGATCTCTGGGCCAGAGGACCAGGGCAGCGCTTTGGTAGCTCCTTTCGAAAGAGGCGCCCTCATTTCCCGTTGCCTCATGAAAGGACTCTTCCAACTCTTCAAGGTTGTCCAGCGCATTTTCCGGGCATAGTTCGTTTTCTTCGAAAGGAAGGCTCTCTGTTTCGAAGGGTACCCCTTCGGGGTGCTGCCAATGGGAAAGGGAGAGGGTTCTATCGAAGACCTCGTCCACTTCAAAGTTGGACTCATCGTCCTCATCTTCTTTCCATCTGGAGCGATAGGAGCCGTTATAGCTTGCTGAACCGCTTTCCTCCATGGATAGAAGAGCCAGATGAAGGTCGCATCCCGATTTTTCTGCAGCCAGGGTCAGGACAGAAGCCACTGCCGCATCCGTTCCCTTGAGGGATCCGAAGGAAAGTTCTGCTGGAGTATAGGCATGTTCCAGTGGATAGATGATCTTTTCCGGAATGCTCGAATCGGGCATTCCCTTTTCGTGAACCCAATCCTTGAGGAATTTTATGACATTGTCTGTTTCCGACTGGTAGTCGGGAGGTGTCGGGAGCTGATCCGTTCCCACCCGTTTTAGATTGTAGACAAGCGTCAGGCGGCATCCCGATGTGACGGGTTCGACTTCGTGTACGCAATCGGCATAAAAAGCGGCAAAAGACAGTTCGGAAGGATCCGAGGTCTGGAGATCGATTCGGGATGCCTTGCCCTTATGGTGCACGATAAGCTCTCCGCCTGTGTAAGCGGAAGGAAGGGCGATCACAAGGGTTGCAAACATGCCAGGGATCTTTTCTGTATCGCGATGATCCAGAAAAAAGCCTCCCGTATCGTAAATCAACAGCTTGTAAAACTCGGCCGCGACAGGTTCTCTCACCCCCAGACCTTCGACCGCCAGAATGACAATGTTTTGTAGTGTTTCTGCCCAGTGCCGGCCCTCGATGCGAATCCGGTCCGGGGGGATTTGTCGGGTGTTGCGAACCGCTGTGTCGAGCAGCGTTTTCCCCCCTTTGCCGTAGGGAGCCTGCTCGGAAACAGAAAAAATTTGTCCGGACTGTTCGAGTGTCAGCGGAAGAGAAACAGACCCGACTCCTTCGACTATCAGCCGGGGCAAGAATGTTTCGATGATTCCACTGGTCTTGAAATCGCCATTGCGATCGATTGTACTTAACAGCTTGGCAAACTTGTTTAAAGAAAATGGCATGGCGGATTCCTCTTTTTAATATCTTGGTGGTTCGGGATTGGACTGATTTTAACCGGATGTTTCTCCATGATTTGACATCCTCCTTTCCGAACAGGCGCTGCGGGCTTGCCCAGCCCTGAGAATATTCCTTGCGGCATTGGCGTCGGCGTTCTCCGGATGACCGCAGGCCACGCAGGCGAACGCCTCCTGCGTCTTCCGGTTTTCCGGACAGACATGTCCGCAGGCAGAGCAGGTCTGGCTCGTGTACCGGGCGGGGAACCCGGACCAGACGTCCTCCGTTTCGGACAGCTTTTCGTTCAGGAGGGTCAGGAAGATCCCCCATCCCTGCGAGAGAGGATGGAGCAGTTCAGTCCGGACTTCTGCCGGACGTTCTGCCAAGGAGCATCGGCCGTCCTCCGGTCGGATCGGGAGATGTTCCGGATCTTCAGATCCTCGACAAAGACGACGTCTTGGGTTTCGCCGATCGAAGTCGAGATCTTCTCGTGGGTCTTTGCCACGTGGAGCTTCTCTTTCCGGAAGTTCTTCATCATGGACCCTTCACGGTATTCCCGGGAGAGTTTCCTCTGCTCCCAACGGAGCCCGTTTCATGACCAGAAAAGTCTCTGCATCCGGATGGATTCGGAAACCGGACGATGTCGTGGCAAACGTCGGCCACCCCAAGGTCCAGTGCGATCTCCGGAGCGGTTCTTGTGTTGGCTCCGGAATCTCTCGTTCTGCCTGGACGGAGACGGACCATCGACCGGCCTTGGGAAGAAAAATCCGGGGGAAGGCGTTCCGTTCGTCAGGATCTTTTTCCGACATGTCGATCTTGATCTGGAGGGCGTCCGGGAACCGGAGAGCGTCTCCTTCCTCCCTTTCTTCTTCGTCAGTCCGTCCCAAAACGCCCTCTCCAGGAACTTGGGAGCCCACTGCTGGGTGTGGACAGGACCGGCTGAAAGGAACCCGTACTCGGACAACGGGGCGCCGATGAAGGGAGCAACAATGCTTGGAACGCTCCAGATGCTGGGAATTCGCCCCTCATTCGGGCGCCCTTCAGGAAGTCTGACAACGCCTATTCTGAGTCACTCTTCAAAACCCTGAAATACCGTCCGGACGACCCGGTGGAAAAGCCCTTTGACTCGTTGGAAGAAGCCCGGAAATGGGTCTCTTCCTTCACAGGGTAGTACAACGCAGAGCACCGCCACAGTGCCATCAAGTTTGTGACGCCTTCACAAAGACATAGTGGGAAAGATCGAGAAATTCTGACTCGAAGGGACCGAACTTACCAGGAAGCCCAAAAGCAAAACCCCGAACGATGGTCGGGGAAAACTCGAGACTGGACGCCTATCGAAAAAGTGACTTTGAATCCTCAAAAAGAGGCAGTTCGTAACGACCAAAATTTGAAAGAGGAAAAGTCCAAAAAAATGCGACAGATTGCTTGACAATTACCGGGACAAAGAAGACCCCGCACTAACATGGCGATGTCAAGCCTCTCAAAACCCGATACAAAGGGCGGCTCTGCCGTCCGCGCTTATTCTTTCCCGCCCTGAAGAGCGAGGTTTGGGGCGCATCTGATCAACCGTTATGGGAGATGCCCCTCAAGAATTGGAAAGGGGAAATCCATATGGCAGAAGTTGGAAGAGAGATCCTGTCGGATCAGGTCCTGTTGTATGCACCTGTCATCAACTCATCTCCTTGTAAAGGAGGTTCGTCAGCAGCTCGATCTAAAAAGATCAGAAGATCTTCTGGTTTGGATTGCCCCGTCCTTTTTTTTAAAAACTCTGCAGCTGTTTCGACCAAGCCGACTTTCTCTGCCAGCGCTACTGCTATCCATTGATTGAGAGAGACACCATCTTCATGTGCCAGCCGTTGCGCTGCCGTTTTCAGGGAAACAGGTATTTTTAGAGGATAAGAGTCTTGCTCATTGGGAAATCTCCTTGAGAAACTGACCTGGAAGAACGACTCTCAGAGAAAAGCATTCTGTTGCTTTTTGAAAATCGGCCAGATTGTAAGTCATCAGGGCATCGGCATGCTCATTTGTGGCTGCTTCTAAAACCATTTCATCGTCAGTATCCTTCAATTGTGGACGCCATCGAAAGTGAACATCTACCGGTTCACATGCGCTGGCCAGGGCGAAGAGAAATTTGTCGATATCATCCAAGCTCATGCCAATGACCGATCGGTTCTCTGGCCGTTTAAGTACATCTTCGTATTCCAAGAACAGGGCAATGGTAGCGAGTGGGCGAATTCTCTGTAAAGAAACCAGTCTCAGGTGAGCACTTCCAGCGTCAGACGCACTTCGCATGGCGGCAACGATCACCGAAGTATCCAAAACGACCTTTTTCATACCCTACTATGATATGACATTTTATAGGGTATCTGAAACTCTCTCTACTTTCTCAGTCGGGTAAGGGCAGAGCATGACTGCTCCACTTCCCCTTGTTAACGACTCAACGGCTTTTCTTCTGTCCTCCGGGGTTTTCCAGACGATCCAGTACACTCCGGGGGTGTTCTTGCCTCTGTTTTCCGAAATTCGTTTGACGGAGAGACACTACGAAGAAGCCGGAACCCAAACGGGACAATTCGGGACGGCATGTCCGTAACGGAGTACGGGCCAAGGCCGGACTCAACCTGGCGATCCTGTCATCCACCTCTGGCGGTAATTGTTAAGCACAATTGCTTCAAATGAGAATGAGCTTCACTTGCTCCTTCAGTGTCTTTGACCTTCAAAGAAATCTTATAAATCTCTAACGGTGTTTTGTCGTTAAGACTCTGATGAGGTCGCGCTTCATGTCGGGTAGCAAGAAGCCGTCACCGGCTCCCCGCCCTCTGAGAACTCGCCGTGCGAGTTTCCCCGCAGCAAGCTCAAGTCATTGAAAGCCCCGGATCTCACCGGAGCCCGGTATTCTCGCTACCACGCTGTGCATGGACCATAAATTCGGTCCCACTCTCTCTGAAGTTTCGAACGTGTTTTCCGTTCATTGAGATAGTCCGTCCATTTGGGATTGGACGGATGAGCCTGACCTTTGATCTTAACATGTCTCCGGATGGGCGTCTTGAAGCCTTCAACAAGCTCCAGTCTGCCTTTCGGAAGCGTAAAGCCCAAGTTTCTGAGTCCCCGACGCTGAAAGTATTGATGATCGATCCAGCGCCGTCCTTTTTCGGGATGTCTTCTCTTGAGCCAGGTCCACAGCAGGCTCCAGAGGATATCATCGATTTTTCCGAAGGTCGTTTTTGCCACGATGTGCCGATAATAATTGGCCCATCCCCGGATGACCGGATTCAGTGTTTGGATCAGCCATGTCTGGTTTTTTGATTGGGCAAACTTCAGAATATTTCGGACCTTGTCCAAAAAGGAGCTGACGTTGTTCCCGGCAGGTTGATCAGGAGTTTGTCTCCATATTCCCGGACATTTTGGCCCAAGAAAAGAAGTCGAACCCTACCCGGATATGCACGACACGCGTCTTCTCTTGCGAGAGGGGCAGACCTCGTTCCTGCAGGAATGTTTCCACAACAGGATTGACTTCGTATTGAGGGAGATCTTTCGAGCTCCCGGTGATGATGGAGTCGTCGGCATATTTCACAATATGGACAAGACAACTGGGAGAAAAAGGAGGATCCTTAAGGATCTCTTCCAGTCCGTCTAGGACCATGTTGGTCATGGTTGGAGAAGCAATATCCCCTTGCGGGGTTCCTTCCATGGAGGGAAAGAAAGTTCGTTTGTCGATGTACCCCGCCCCCAGCCACTTTTGGAGGACGACCTTCTCCACAGGGATATGGTCGAGCAACCATGGGTGACTGATCGTGTCGAAACAGCTCTTGATGTCGCCTTCCAGAATCCATTGAGGTGATGCTCTTTGAGACAGCAGAACGAAACACTGCCCGATGGCATCGGCCGTGGACCGGTCAGGTCTGAAGCCATAAGAGTTCGGTTCCGCCGTTTCCTCCGCGATAGGGATGCGGACGATGCATGGGATCAAGGTCGTGGACATGATCCCGGGGAGTCCCGGATGTCAGGCGACATGGATGTCCGATGGCGCTCTGATCAGACTTTCGGCAGGGATACCCAGGTTTCTGTGCAAATTTCTGATCATTCGCAAAGTCAGAGGCCGGGTGTGGTTGAGAACTTCGTAGACTCGGTTGAGCCGACCGATCATTGGCTCAAGATCCTTCGGAGTCAACCCCTTCTGATCCATGCTGAACTTGATCGCTTCGACTGGATCGGGCATATCCAGCGGTAAATGTTTTTGCTCGTAGGACTCGATCAGTGTCGTCAGAATGTCGAGCCTCTCACCTTCCGCGGTGTCGGCATCGGCCGTCATCAGGGACTCAACTTCGGCGAGTGCCCCTCGGTAATCCTGATCCGTCTTGATGGGTTTAATATCCATCCTTCTCTCCTTCAAATGCTCTGGACATCTATCTCGTCGTATTGAGCATGCGTTCCAATGAATCGCACATAGCCCACCCGATAAGGGTAGTTGATCCAGAGCACTAGTCGATATTTGTTTCCAGCGATGTTGAACACCACGCGACCGTCGTGGAGGACGCTGGCATTGCCAAAATCCCTCTTTACTTCCGCTGGAGTCGCCCAGTCGGACTTGAGAGCAACCCGATACCATGCCAACGCAGGTTCTTTTGCATCCTGATAAGCCGGATTGTTCTCCCAGAAGGATCTTAGCGTTGAAATGGCAATGATGCGCATTCCAAAATAATAGTCCCGTTTTGGGACAAGATCAAGTATGTCGGCTTGTCTTGCACGACCATGTCAAAGTCGTCACTCGGAACGGCATTGGAATAAAAAAAGTCGGGTAAGGACAGAGCATGACTGCTCCACCTTCCCTTGTTGGCGACCTATCATCTTTTCTTCTGTCCTCCGGGGTTTTTCCTTCTGGATTCTCCCACATTCGAGCCACTGCCAGTTCCTTCGCAGCGGTCGAGTGGCTCAGCAAGCGCTGAAGGTTTTTATCTTCCTTCCACACGCCTTCGCGATGGGGAACGGAAGTCTTTTAACCGTCTGGGCATCTTCACCTGATTGTTCCGTGGCTTGCGCGCAGAGGAGTCCAAAGGGTCGTCAACTGATTTCGTTGTCACTATCTCCTCCTTATGCAAAGTTTCTTCATGTCTTCTCGCGATAAAAGACCATCCGGAAATCAGGAGGAAAGAAAAAATGGATTCCAGGGATTAAACGAATACTGACCACTATGGTGTTTTCAGAACCATGTCTGTCTCAACAAAGATCCCTCAGCCACAGACACCAGCATTGATTTGGTTTACATATACGACTAAAATATGGGTAGTAAACTGATTGAAATTCATTTAATGACTCAAATTTGATCTGTAAATATTAGAGGAAAGCATGAACACGGAGTTTCCGGTTTTACTCACGGAAAAAGACGTTCTCCTGAAAATAGCAAAAGATATGCAAACCCGCAGAATCCAGATGGGATTCACTCAAGTGGATCTGGCAGACCGCTCAGGAGTCCCGGAAGGGACACTCAAGAGATTTGAGCAGTCAGGACACATATCCATTAAAAATCTTGTCAAATTGGCTTTTGCATTGAAAAAGATCGACGAACTGGCCACCGCATTCGAGACGAAAGAGATTCCGGATCTGTTCACTCTCCGAACGACTCCTGTCCGAAAGCGCGTTCGTCATAAAGGACACTGAATGCCTTCATTCAAAAAGCTCCAAAAAGTTTCCGTTTCTCTGAGATTCTCTCCTGGATGCGACATGGCTGTCGGGCTGTTGGCAATGCTCAATGGCCGTGTAGCCTTTCAGTTCTCCAAAGATTTTGTTAAAAGCGGCTTGCAAATCTCCCCCTTGACTCTCCCTCTCATGGAGCAACCGACATTTGCTCCAATCGGAAGATATTCGCAAGGGTTGCCTTTCGTCTTGGCAGAATCCCTTTCTGATGGCTGGGGCCGGCTGGTCGTTGATCGTTTTCTTGGTGAAAGAGGGATTAGTCCTTCAGAAGTGGGCCCGCTTGACCGTCTGGCGCTTATCGGCAGCAGAGGTATGGGAGCGCTCGTATATTCTCCAGATCTGACTGAAACGGACCGTGACACAGACACACTCGATCTCGGTTCTCTTCTGGCCGGGGTGGAGCAAATCAATGAGGGCAAGGCAGTGGAAGTACTGCCAAAATTGGCCAAACTGGGGGGATCTCCTGGCGGGGCTCGGCCAAAAATTCTGGCAGGGATCGATGAGAATGACCGCGTTATCTCAGGGACAGAAGATATGCCAGCAGGATATGTTCCCTGTATTCTGAAATTTCCTGTAAAGTCCGAGATTCTTGGTCGTTATGAATGCGAAACAGAATATGCGTATTCCTGCATGGCCAGATTGGCTCGGATCACTATCCCGGAAACAAGATTGCTACAGGTGGGTAAACAAAAGGCTTTCTGCATACAAAGATTTGACCGTGTACAGGGTGTTTCCTCTGATCGGAAAACATTTGGTGACAGACTCCACCAACACACTCTTGGTGGTTTGCTTGGCATGGAGCCAGGCCATTCCGTTTGCGATTACAAACACTTGCTGTCTGTAGCTCTCAGGTTGACCGGAGACAAAAGAAACATCCTCTCCTTGTTTAGACAAATGGTTTTTAATATTGCTACCCATAATCGTGACGACCATGCGAGAAATTTCTCTTTTATGATGGACATCCATGGAACGTGGCACGTTTCTCCCGCCTACGACCTGTTGTATTCGGCGGGGCCAGCAGGAGAACACTCGACTTCTGTCATGGGTGAGTGCAAAAAACCTGAATGGCAAAATATCGTTAGCCTCGGAGAGGAATTTGGTCTTTCCATGTCGGAAATGACAAATGTGATTCAAGAGGTTGGATCAGCTGTTCAACAGTGGGGAGAATTGGCAAAGCTGAGTGGAATTCCCAAGGCCCTGTCCGAAACCATTTCCAAAAATTTTCAGGATATCCATTCCCCGAAAAAAAGAGCAAAAAACACCAACACTGGCCATTATGAATATTAGCGATTGATTTCATCTTTCGTCATTGGATTTTTCAGTTGGCACCCTTGACCTCTCGTTTCCTCCAGACGAACAAAGCCGCATGCTGATTGGTGCAGCCATGAAGGCCTCCAGCGCCTTGATCAGGTTTTCCCATTCGTAAAGCTGGCACCCGTCAAGGCTTTCCGGTTCAGGATGCCAAACTGGATCTCGACTTGATTGAGCCAGGATACAGCAGTCGGTGTAAAAGGAATGGTCCCATTGGGATGACGGCTCAACAACTCCTCATTTTTCTTGTGGATCGATAGCTTATCCACCAATAACGATTATTTTCTGGTCGAAAGGATCACCTCTCACGATTTCTTCCGTCAACTACCGGCCACCAAGCCGAGGCTGTAGTGGGGGGTTTAAAGTTCAAGCGTTCCATTCAGACTGCGATAGGCCGATTGATTGCGGCCTTGAAGCGAATGTTCCGTGCGGCATTGATGTCCGCATGTTCGGTGTGTTTACAGATCAAACAGGAGAAATACTCTTGAGACTTTCGGTTGTTTTTTTCGCAATGTCCACACACAGAGCATGTGCGGGAGGTGTTTCGTGGATCAATCAGAACCACGGGAACCCCCTTCCAGATTTGACCACCTTGGGGTGGTCACCTTTTTGACTGGCATTCACAACTCCGTGGCCGCCAGAAATCAGGCCACAGAAGCCAGGACGATATGGGATTCAATCTGGTCGAAGGGAACCCAGACCCCGTTTTCGTGATCTTCGATCAGACCGATTTCCTTAAGTGGCTGGATATCGGAATGAACATTCTTAACGTCCCGACCCAGAAGACGGGCCAAGGGCCGAATGCCCATCGGGCCGTTCTTTTGCAGAACGCGCAAGAGTTCCCATCGTTTGGTGGTGATCGTTTTCAAGAGAACCTCCACCGAATCGAAGGTCACGAACTCCCCCTGGGGCTCTCCGGTTTCCCAAGCGGTTTTGAACCGATTCAATCCTTTTTCAAGATTTTCTACCTGAATGACGACTTTTCTCATTGTTGTTCCTCCCGCTTCACATCGGTATTGAAGTCCTCGATGAGGCGATCCACCGTTGTGAACACATACGGTTCTTCCCGATCCCGGTAATGCCGATGATCCCCTTTTCCCTTCCCGTTATCGTAACCGACGATTCTCTGGCCCTTCCTTCCATAGAAAAGTCGATATTTGAACCCATGGCTCCGGTCCGGATCCGGACGATCAAGTTTCCAAATGACTATCTCGATAATCGCTCCATTCGAAAAGACTTTTCGGTTCCGGTAAAGAAGATGCGCTTCATTCATGTTGGTTATTATACCAACAATTTAAAAAAAAGCCATCCAGATGTCAACAATAGACGCAACGCAATATGTCTTTCATAAGAGACATATTTGCGGGGTTTATCGTAACGCCCAATTCCATTGGGGAATGAGATAGTAATCAACGACCCGCCACCAAGCCGAGGCTGTAGTGGGGGGGGTAAAGTTCAAGCGTTCGATTCAGACTGCGATAGGCCGATTGATTGCGGCCTTGAAGCGAATGTTCCGTGCGGCATTGATGTCCGCATGTTCGGTGTATTTACAGGTCAAACAGGAGAATTGCTCTTGAGACGTTCGGTTGTTTTTTTCGCAATGTCCACAAACAGAGCATGTGCGGGAGGTGTTTCGTGGATCGACCAAAACCACGGGAACGCCTTCCAGAACAGCCTTGTAGGTGATAAAGCGTCTCAACTGGTCAAACGCCCATTTTCCGAATCGTTCCTTTTGGCTCTTTCCAACCATTGTCCGGCCGTTGAATCCCTTGAGATCCTCAAGGGCAATACCTCGTCCGGTGCCTTTTGCCTTGGAAACGATTCGTTTGGAA
>JAKCCY010000055.1 GCA_021838765.1 Nitrospirota bacterium | reverse complement strand
CCTGGCGGTACCCTTTTTCTGAAAATCCGCAAGGAGAAGGGTTCTTTCGGAAGTGCGAGTTACTGGCACTCGGGGAAAACGGTTTTTTCTGTTCCTCTCCGGATTTCATCCTGTGGCATTTGTATCCGTCTTGCGCTCTGGGATCCAGGGATTTACCGCATAACTCTTTCTGATCCATCCGGGCGTCAGGTTTTTTCTTCGCCGCTGCGAGTCATCGCTCCTTTGGCCCTCTATAGGGATGACCTTGTTCTGATATTTTTGACGGTTTTCTTGTCCTGGGGCTCAGGGAAACTTGCTGCTTCGGTATTGGGGGAGGTTAAGCCCTGTTTGACATCAAGTCTTCAGCAGAAAATCCGTCTGGTGATCCTTGCTGCAGGGTTAATGGCTTTGGGTCTGATCTTTATCCCCTATCCGGAGATGAAGGAGCACCACTTCCCATTAATTTCCTCGATGCCCGCGGGCACCGTGCCGGACAAGGGTGTTGTGGCATCAGCGCCGGAGTCGGAGGGGCGCAGTGAAGCCAACCCTCTTCCCCTGTCTCCGCTGGAGGCAAATGGTTCTCCTGGCTATCTGACCATTCGTCATCACATGGACTCATGGACAGAGTTTGGTCGTACATTGACCATTTTTGAAGGAGAAGTCGGTATTCTTGGATCAAAAAATTCCTTTTTCCTCCCTCCTGATGATGGACGCTATTTTCTGTCCCTTTGGTCAATTGCCTCTTCGGGAAGATCCCTTGTCGACACCCATTGGGCTCTCCGGTCGATTCCTGTTTCTCCGCCAATTCCCCTGGCTCTTCTTTCCGGCCTTGCTCTTTTTTCCCTGTCCGGTTTTTTGGGAGGGGTTTTGCTGGGCAGATCCGTTCGCGATAAACACAGAAGATTGTGACGGTGATCCTGCTCCGGATTTCCTGAAATTATCCCTTCCACAAAATCATCAAGTTTATGCCGATTTCTTGCAGACAGTCGGTTCTCCCTGTAGAATGAACACATTAGAAAAAATCCTTAATGCAAGAAGAGCGGGGTTCTTTTACGCGATCCGCTCCCTGGAGGTTTTGACACGATGGAGAAAGTAGCTTCCCCCAATGCAGGGGACCGGTCCTTATCGGATGACGAGAAACCGTTTCTGGATTCGAAAGGGAGTTCTGGCTCCAGTTTTAGGGAAAGACTGGAAGAAGCCATCGCAAAGGCTGCCAGATCTCTTCTGGATCGCCAGCATCCGGAGGGGTATTGGGTCGAACCTCTTGATGCAGATGTAACCATTCCTGCTGAGTATGTCATGTTTCAGTTTATCCTCGGGAGAAAGGATGAGGTTTTTTTCCGCGATGTAGCGGAGTACATCCTTTCGATTCAGGGTGAGGATGGGGGGTGGCCTTTATTTACAGGAGGGGCAGCTGACATCAGTGCCAGCGTCAAGGCTTATTTTGCCTTGAAGCTTTTGGGGTATTCTCCCGATCATCCGGCTCTGGCAAAAGCGCGTGCGCTCATTCTTGAAAGGGGCGGAGCCACTACTGTCAATGTTTTTACCCGGATCACCCTGGCTCTTTTTGGGCAATACGACTGGAAGGGTATTCCGGCCTTGCCTTGTGAAATGATTCTGCTGCCAAAATGGTTCCCTCTTTCGATCTATACCGTTTCCTACTGGTCAAGAACGGTCATTGTTCCCTTGCTGATCATCTATCACTATAAGCCGGTTACCCCGGTTCCTCCGGGACAGGGAATGGATGAGCTGTTTTTAAAACCGATGGAGGAGGTTCACTTTGGCTATTCCTGGGATAAAAAACTTTTTTCCTGGAAAAACCTGTTTTTTGTCCTGGATTATTTTATCCAGCACTGGAACCGCCACCCCCCTGGATTTTTAAGGAAAAGAGCTCTTGCAAGAGCTGTCGAATGGCTGATTCCCAGAATGAAAGGAGAGGGGGGCCTCGGTGCGATTTATCCGGCAATGGCCAACAGTGTCATTGCAATGAGGCTTTCAGGGTACTCGGATGATCATCCGCTTGTGAAAAGGGCTATTGCATCGATTGATGACCTTGTCTTTGCCCGGGACAACATGCAGTCCGTTCAGCCTTGCCATTCTCCGATATGGGATACTGCGCTCAGCCTTGGGGCCCTTTTTGAGGCGGGTGTTTCTGCCGATCATCCGGCAATTACCCGCGCACTTGAATGGTTTCGCAGAAAAGAAGTCAGGACTGTTGGCGACTGGTCGGTTCATGTCAAGGGTGTCGAGCCTGGTGGTTGGGCCTTTGAATTTGAAAACGATTACTACCCTGACGTTGACGATACTGCTGTTATTCTGATGGACTTTGCCAAGTGGACCAATGGATTCAAGGGATATGAAGATGTTGTGAGGAGAGCTGCCAGATGGGTTCTGGCAATGCAGTGCACGGATGGGGGCTGGGCCTCCTTTGACAAGGACAATGATCTCCTGTTTTTAAACAACATACCTTTTGCCGATCACGGGGCGCTGCTCGATCCGTCAACGGCCGATCTGACGGGGCGTGTCCTGGAGTTTTTGGGGCTGTACGGTTATCGGCCCGATTTTCCACCGGTTGCGCGGGCTCTCGATTACTTGCGTCGTGAGCAGGAAGCTGACGGTTCATGGTATGGTCGATGGGGAGTCAACTATATTTATGGCACATGGTCTGTGATTTCGGCATTGAAGGCGTTGGGGATCGATATGAAGTCATCGATGGTTCAGCGTGCAATGGGCTTTTTACTTGATCACCAGAATCCAGATGGGGGATGGGGCGAAAGCTGCCTCTCCTATTACAAAAAAGAGTCTGCAGGTGTGGGGGATTCAACTCCATCGCAAACAGCGTGGGCTCTTATTGCGCTGGTTCATGGGGAACATGCGGACAACCCAAAAGTCCGGAAGGGAGTTTCCTGGCTTCTTGAGAATATGCGACAAGATGGCCGCTGGGATGAATCACTCTATACCGGAACCGGTTTCCCCAGGGTTTTTTATCTTCGCTATAACATGTACAGAGACTATTTCCCGTTGTGGGCACTAGCCCTTTACCAGAATGTCCATTTCGAGGGGGCTTCCCGTGTTTCCGGGAAAGTAGCCGTATGGAGGAAGCAGCCCTTTGCCCCTCTCGCCTCATTTTTCTGATCACGATTCTCGTTTGTCTTCACGGCCCCTTTTGATTCTTACACCACTTGAGGAAGAGGCCCGATGTTTGATGTCAGGGCTTCTTCCTGTGCTTAAAAGGCATGGTTTATTGATTCAGCGGGAGAGGGTGGGGTCTGTTTTCTCCCCGGGGCTCTTCCGCTTGCAGGTTATCGGGATGGGGCCTCCCGATGAGGATGATGATGCGTTCTTGTCGCGTCTGAAACCAGATGATGTCGTTTTCCTGGTCGGTTTTGGGGGTGGAATTTCGAGCCGTGCCCAGAGGGGAGATGTTTTCTTTCTCTCTTCGGTCTCCACTTTTCAGGAAAAGGATGGCGAGGAATCCCGGCGTTTTTCGGAGGCATCACTGCCTGGCTCATCAATAATGGGGAGAATCTTGGGATTCCCGCTTGGGACAGGGGTCTCCCTTTTGAAAATTGCAGGAAGTCCCGAAGAAAAAAAAGAGCTTTTCCGGTTGACAGGCTCTGATGTTTGCGACATGGAAACCGGAGCATGGGAAAGAGTCATTCAGTCGAAGGGGTGCCGGTTTATTGTGGCAAGAGTCATATCTGATTCAGTTGAAGAAACATTGCCGGAGTTTTTAGGGGATCTCATCCAGAAAAACGGGAAACTGTCCCTCAGAAAACTGTTGCTTGCGCTTCTTTCACCTCAAAAGCTTCTGGCACTGGTCAAGATCGGTTACTCACAGAGAGTTGCGAGAAAAGGTCTTGCCGAGCTTGGAAGAAAAATTGGCGTCTTGTTGACGGAAGAATCAAAAGATAAAACCATGGGGGAAGTTTTTCGGGGCTTTTTTCTTGGAGTCCTGGTGATGCTCTTCCTGGGGAGTTTTTCTGTCAGCGCTTATGCGATTCCTCTCCCGCCACCTGCATCTTCGTCGGGGCCACCGGGAACCGGGCCTTTTTTGAATCCGGGCAATGCCGAAAGCTTTCCACAGTTGCCGATTGGTGTCCCATCTCCGTTTTCTTTCAGTACTCCAACTCAGAATACGGTTGTCATTCCACTTCCTGCTATCGGTGTCAGCTACAATACGGGGGTAACGGTCGGGACGATTGTTCCCATCCTTTCTGCCTTGCCCAGCGGCCGTATTACTTCAATCCTTGCACCATCCATCACCTACAATCCTTACCTGGGTACCCAGGTGGGCGCGCGTTATTACCGTTATTACAAAGGCAATCTCAAAAGATGGCATCTTATCGGGCTTCAGTCGAACTCTATCTGGAACTTTTATGAGTTTCATTACAGAGACCTTTCCATGGGAGATGGTCGATATATTCTTGATATCCGTCTGAAGGATTTCAAGAATCCCGCTGCCCGATTCTATGGCTTGGGGCCGGACTCCGCTTTTGGAAATCAGTCAAATTACACACTGTCTGAAGCCTCGGCCCATGTGACGGTGGGTGCGAATCTTGACCATCAGAAAATCCGGGCCTGGTTTATGGAGCGACTCAGGGAATATGGTGCCTCCCCCGGAGTGATTCCCGGCCTGCCCTACTCCGGGACGGTTTTCCCTAATGTCAATGGTCTTTCAAATAATCCTGTGATTATCTCCCATCGGGCGAATGTGACTTATGATACCAGGGATAACCACCTGATTCCGTCGACAGGGACCTATGCACGGGCTTTTGCAGAACTTGACCAGAACGAAACGGCCGGTGAGGTAAGTGTATTCGATCGCTTCAATGCCGAGTATAAAACATGGATACCCCAGGGGGAGAATGATCAGAATGTGCTTGCGATCAGGGGGATGGTGAACCTGATGAATGGTCCGAATATTCCCTTCTACGCACAAAGCATGCTGGGAGGCGCGTATACCCTTGAAGGGTTTGGTACTGGACGTTTCTATGATCTTGATGCGGCCCTTTTTAATGTTGAAGAGCGGATACAGGCTTTTGACATGACACTTCTCGGTGTAACCAGTTCCTGGCAAATCGCTCCGTTTTTGGGGGTAGGAGAGGTTTTTCATGATCAGAGGGAGCTTACAAATCCCTCGCTTTATGCAATCAATCCGGGCGTCGGCTTCCGGGCCCTTGTCGAGCCCAATGTGGTTGGGCGTCTTGACATGGGTTATTCCACCCAGGCGGGGGTCGTGGAGTATGTGGGAATCGGGTTCCCCTTCTGAATTTCCCTTCTCAGACGGTCTTCGGCTGCCCGGTCATTTTTTTTGATAACCTTTTGGACAGATCTTTTATTGCTGTCCAGAAGGCTGCAGGAGAGATAGGAGACGGGCGACAGAAACAGGTCAACTGTCCCCATCAGAAGTCCATCTGCGAGGAATGTTGGAAAAGAAACATCACCATAGTGCCTGAAGGTGAAAGCAGGCCGGGCAAAGATACATGTCGCAAGAGATGTTGTTGTTGTTCTCCCCAGCTTGTGCACGTCCCGTGCTGAGTTGACCATATAACGGTTAATGGAATATTTATTTGGCCGCAGCAGGGCAGAGTAACGGGTGATATGCCAGTTCTGGTTCTGGTCAAACCAGAAGAGCTCATTCCCTTTGACAAGGTGCTTTCCAAGAGAGTATCTGGGGTCTGTCCATGAAAATCCGTCTTTTTTGAGAATCGGCTCTATCTGGGCCTCTGCCTTGCGGGACGGGAAAACGGTATCGGGAAGATCAATTTGAGCTGTATCGAGGGCATTCTGTTTTTCCAGTGGAACCGGCGCCGTGTTGCATGAAGCAATAGACAGCAGAAGGGCGGAGAGGGCGAGGAACTTTTTTATGACTTTTATTGGGCCGATCAAAAAAACCTCTTCAAAAAGGAACGATTGGAATTGTATTCAAACGGAGTTGATGATGAAACGCAACGCTTATTTACTTTATCACAGGAGTTCCATCCTGAAAAAATTTAAAAACAGGGAGGACTCCTGATGGGAACAGGAAAGCGAACAGCTCTGGTGACCGGGGCGACTGGGTTTGTCGGCTCACATGTGGCGCAACTTCTGCTCGAAGAAGGATATTCGATCCGCTGTCTGGCAAGGGAAGGCAGCGATAAAAGAAATCTTCCCGGAGAGAGTGAGCATGTTTCCTGGGTTACAGGAGATCTCCTTGACCCATTGTCCCTTGTGCGGGCGCTCGACGGGATGCAGGAGCTGTACCATGTCGCGGCGGACTATAGGCTCTGGACCCCCCGCAAAGGTGAGATCATCCAAACCAATGTCGAGGGAACCAGAAATATCCTGGAAGCTTGCAGAATTTGCCGTCCGGAGAAGATTGTCTACTGTTCGAGCGTTGCGGCATTGGGGACTCGTTCAGATGGAATTCCCATTGATGAGACGATGGAAGTTGACACAAAAACGCTGATCGGGGAATATAAGCTGTCAAAGTATCTTTCCGAGCAGTTGGTGTTGTCCTACGCTGGGGGATGCGATGGGGGAGAGCCTCTTCCCGTCGTCATCGTTAATCCCAGTGCTCCAATCGGGGCCGGAGATATCAAGCCAACTCCCACTGGGCGGATTGTTCGTGACTATATGCGGAAAATGATGAAGGCGTACGTCAGGACAGGGCTGAATGTCATCCATGTCCGGGATGTGGCCAGGGGACATCTTCTTGCAGCGCAAAAAGGCGTTCCCGGGCAGAAGTACATTTTGGCGAATCAAAATATGCAACTGGTCGAGATATTCCGTCTTCTGGCAGGAATAACGGGGGTTCCGGCTCCAAAGGCCGAGATGCCAAGATCTCTCCTTTACCCCGTTGCCATCGTTTCTGAGGGAATCTCCCTCTTGACAGGCCGTGAGCCGCTTGTTCCTTTCGATGCGGCGCGTATGGCCCATAAAATGATGTTTTTCTCAGGAAGCAGGGCTGTAAGGGAATTGGGCCTTGTTTTGACCCCGGTGGAGAAAGCTTTTGATGATGCTGTCCGGTGGTTTTCAAAAGAGGAGTATATGGGGGCCGGGACCTTCCCCGGATAATGAAGTCGGGCTGATGTAACCAATAAATGCCTGTCCGGGATCTCACGAGAGCACCGGTCTCAGTTTCGGATAGTGGTAACCCTAAAAGCAGGAGATTCTGATGGATATATTTTTACCGGAATATGCGGGTGTCTGTGTCGGCGTGAAACTAGCAATCAAGCTTGCGAACAAGTCTGCGGAAGAGTCGGTCGGGCCTGTTTTCATTCTCCATGAAATTGTCCATAACACACATGTCGTGAAAGATTTGGCCAACCGTGGAGTGAAGTCGGTTGATGCCGTCTCGGAAGTTGATCGTGGTACCTTGATCATCAGTGCACACGGCGTTGCTCCGGATGTGATCAAGGAAGCCCGGGACAAGAACCTTGAAGTGGTTGATACAACATGTCCACTGGTTTCAAAGATCCATCGCATCGTTCGGAACCTCGCGGACAAAAATTATACGATCCTTCTTTTGGGCGAGGAGAGCCATGATGAGGTCATGGGTGTTCAGGGCTGGGCAAAGGAACATATCCACATCTTTCACAAGCCTGAGGAAATCGATCGCCTTCCTGTTGTCGACGGACCTGTGGCACTTGTTTCGCAGACGACACAGAGCATCAAGTACTTTGACGAGATTCTGGCCCTGCTGACGGTCAAATATCCTCAGCTTGAGGTCCACAACACCATCTGTGATGCTACCGAGAAGCGTCAGACATCGGCCCTCGAAATTGCGGGAGACATGGATGTGATGATTACCGTCGGCTCCATGACGAGTGCCAACTCGCGCCGGCTTCAGGAGGTTTCTGCCGGGCTTTGTCCAAAGTCCTATCTGGTTGATAGCGCGAAGGATATCAACCCAGACTGGTTTAACGGAAGCGAAAGAGTCGGCGTTACCGCAGGGGCTTCAACCCCGGACTGGCTGATTGAGGGTGTGATCGAGCGGTTGGGAGAAATATCAGCCCAGCGAGGATATGCTGTTACGGTCAACCGTAGCGAGTCCGCAGAAGAGGAGTTCATCTCCACCCACTAGTTCCGTCTGGCGATGAATTGGCGTTCTTTTATGAAACAGGAATTATCGGTGAAAGCAGGATATAGGGATCTTCCGGATTCTGGCATTTTTCTTCAGTGCTGTTTGGGAGGAGACCAAAAAAGAAAGGCTTCTGATGCTTAGAACATTATTTTTAAACCCACCTTCCTTCTCGGACTTTGACGGGGGAGCCGGGGCCCGTTACCAGGCCACGCGAGAGGTTCGCTCATTCTGGTATCCTACATGGCTGACCTATCCGGCTGGAATGATGCCCAATTCTCTTGTGCTTGATGCTCCGCCAATGGGCTGGGGCGTCAAGGAAACGCTTCGCCTGGCCAAAGATTTTGATATGGTTATCCTGTATACGAGCACTCCCTCCCTGAATAATGATATTGCGACCGCCAAGGGCTTCAAGGCGATCAACCCCTCCATGGTTGTCGGTTTTGTCGGCCCGCATCCGAGCGTTTTGCCGGAAATTACGCTCAGGGCTGATGATGTCATTGATTTCGTTGTTCGGGAAGAGTTTGATTATGCGATTCCGGAGATTGCATCAGGGAAGCCCTGGGATGAGGTTCTTGGAATCAATTTCCGCAAAGAGGGCAAGATCTACGCGACTCCTGATCGTGCAGTACTGGAAAACCTCGATGTTCTGCCTTTTGCTTCCGAGGTTTACAAGCGGGATCTGGATATTTCCCTGTACGAAATACCCTGGATGAAGCACCCGTATGTTTCTATCTATACAGGCAGGGGTTGTGGCAGCAAGTGTACTTTCTGCCTGTGGCCCCAGACTTTTTCCGGAAATGTCTACCGGACACGTTCTGTGGAGAACGTCATCTCGGAAGTTGAGTATATCGTCAAGAATTTCCCCGGGATCCAGGAGCTTTTTTTTGATGACGATACACTCACCGAGTATCGCGACCGGACAAGGGAGCTCTCCCATGCGCTGAAGAGATTCAACCTTTCCTGGGGATGCAACTCCAAGGCAAATGTTGATTTCGAGACACTTCGCATCATGAAGGACTCCGGATGCCGTGTAATGGTTGTCGGCTATGAATCGGGAGATCAGCAAATCCTCAATAACGTCAAAAAAGGAATTCGTGTTGAACAGGCGAGGGAGTTCACCAAAAATGCCCATCAGCTTGGAATGACGATTCACGGGACTTTTATTGTCGGGCTTCCCGGCGAAACACCTGAGACAATTGAGAAAACGATCGACTTTGCTTGTGAAATGGATATTGAGACACTTCAGGTTTCTCTTGCCTCTCCTTATCCCGGAACTCATTTTTTTGAGCTGGCCCGGGAAAAAGGTTACATGAGCGAGGTCGATATGGTTAATGGTGACGGCATTCAGAACTGCAATATCAGTTATCCGGAAATCAGTGCCAGAGAGATTTTCATGGCCGTTCCAAAATTTTACCAGCGATTTTACTATCGCCCAAGCTATATTTTTAAGGTCTTAAAAAGGGCAATGAGCAATGGGAAGGAAGCCCGGAAAATTTTCCGGGAAGCGGTGGCCTATTTTCGCTTTCTTTCGAAGAGAAAAGCGGCTCTCAAGACTCCTCCTGCTTCGGTTGCCTGAACTCTCTGGGGTTAAGTTTGTCGTAGCAGCATCTGAAACGGTTGGGCCTTGGTGCTGTTTATGGCTCTGTGCTCAGCCCGGAGCCCAAATTGCCAGTATCTGTTCTTGATCTCTCTGTATTGCTCCTCGCTGTCGGGGGGCTTGGTTTGCTGTTCGATGGTCTGGCCTGGTGGTCAGGCCATCGTCATTTCAAGAAAAAAATTCTTCCTGATCCTCCCACATGGCCTCAGGTATTGATGGTCAAGCCGGTCGCCGGCCTGGATGTGGGCGCTCGTGAAAATTTTCTCTCGCTTATACATCAGGACTATCCCAGCTTTTCTATTGTCTTTGTTGTCAGTTCTTCAAACGATCCCGTTCTGCCACTCATTAAAGAAATGTGTTCTCTTGCTCCGGATCGTGTATCCCTCAAGGTCGTCGATGGTCCGAGAGGGGCCAACCGCAAGATCAGTAATGTGTTTTTGCTCATGGAGCAGAACGCATTTTCCAATGAGCCCTACATTCTTTTAAATGACAGTGATATCAGGGTTGGGCGAGATTATCTGAAGTCGATCGTCCGGGAGGCCCATGAGGATCCATCGATTGGTATGGTGACCTGCTTCCAGCGGGGGAATCCCTCGGGATCCGGAACGAGCCAGATCGCCTCTGTCATGTTGAATACAGAGGCGATCCCCCAGGGACTCTTGGCAAAAGCGCTTGCTCCGGTTGATTTTGCCTATGGTCCTACAATGCTGATGCGCAGGGATGCCCTTGAAAAAATGGGAGGATTCGCACCGATCCGGGATCTCCTGGCGGATGATTTTCATCTGGCGCAGGGAATGATCAGGGAGGGGTATCGTATTGTCCTTTCAGAATATATCGTTGATGCCCAGATCCCTGACCAGAGCCTTCTTTCCTTCTGGGAGCAGGAGAGAAGGTGGGTTATTACCTATCGAAGCTGTCGTCCTCTTGGATATGCCTTTTCCATCCTCTTGAGGCCCTTTCCCTTCCTTTTGGGTTCGGGGGTTCTGTTTGAGGCGAGCGGGTATGCTTTATCTGCGTTTTCCGCACTCCTTATCTGGTCGTTGCATTTGCTGATTCTTTCCGATATTGCCAAACGATTTGTATCGAGACCGATCCCATGGAGCCGGATGTATCTTCTGTTGTTCAGGGAAATCCTGTCTCTGGCCCTTTATTTTGCAAGCTATGGTCATCAGATTGTCTGGAGAGGAAGACGTTTTTCTGTTCAAAAGGGAGGCGGCCTGCTGGAGCTGGATCAATCCACAAAACCTCAAAAGCAGCAGCATCCTTTTTCGTGAGGCAAAATTGAACGGACCGATCACCTCTATCGGGGAATGGACTTTTTATTCAGGTTTTTTGGTGGCCCTGATCCTTGAACATCTGGGTTTCATTCTCCTGTCAAAGGGGATGAGACAGTCCAGAAAAGATTCGGGAGAAGCCCCAGGAGAACGTTTCAGGGGAACAGCTTTAAACCCATGGGTCTGGTCAGGCGTTGTCCTCCAGGCAATCTATTACATCATGCTTCTGGGATTTCTTCAGCGCCTTCCTGTGAGTCTGGTGATTCCAATGACAGGTTTCGGTTATGTGCTGACTGCGTTCATGGCCAGGATCTTCCTGAAGGAACATGTTTCCTTCAGGAGGTGGGTGGGAATTTTACTGATTACTTCGGGTGTCTTTCTGGTTTCCAGAAGTTGATGAGGTTTTCTTGATTCTTCTCTTTTTCAAGACACTTCTTTTCAGATGGTATGTCTTTTTTTTCCTTTTTTTGGGCTTTTGGCTCCTTTCCCGCCAAGTCGGAAAGAGGGGGGCAGGTCTTCGATTCCTCACCTCTTTTGCGGCCAGTTATTTTTGTGAATGGAGCTCTTCGCTTCCAAATGGCTGGTTCCCTTTTGGCCATTACACCTATTTGCCGACAACCCGTGCCAAAGAGCTATGGGTCGGGCACCTCCCTTTCATGGACTTTCTCTCTTTTTCCTTTTTGATGGTTGGAAGTCTTGGCATTGTTTCCCGTGTTTGGGGAGTGTCTGTGGGCGAAGTCCTGCAACAGCCCCTAAAGATTACATGGCCTCTTTTTTTGTTGTCCGACCTTATGTTTTTTGGTGTTGACATGGTGATCGATCCCGTTTCTCTCAGGGGA
This sequence comes from Nitrospirota bacterium, assembly GCA_021838765.1. Next base: position 4,102 of record JAKCCY010000055.1, on the reverse strand, counting down.
AACAGATGGTTTTTGGGACAAATCTATTACTACCCACAAGGTGGAATTTATTTCGGTGTCCCGTTGGCAAATTTCGCCGGATGGGCGGTTCTGGGTGGAATAATCCTGTTTTTGTGGCGTGCTTTGGGACGCCTGACACCTCTTCTGGATGTCGACAAAAATTCTTCCCGGAGTTATTCACCCATCGACTGCTGGGGCCCATCGTTCCTTTGGCTCTCTGTTTACTTGTTCAATTTCGGGATCGCTTTGTACCTTGAGGAGTACTTCCTGTGCGCATCAGACTTGATTGTGCTCCTGATTTTGTTCTTGATGCTCTTTTTCGTGAAAAAAAAGTCCGGGAACCTGTTCAGTCACTAAGCGGAAAGAGCGCTTCCATGCTTTTTTGTTCGGATTTATTGACCTTCTTTTAAGCCAACCCTATAATCTTTTCATGACTGAACACCATTCAAAAATGAGTTCTCCTTCAGAAGAGCAATCTCTGCCCGATCCTGTTTCTTCGGACCTCTCAAAAAGGGATTGGGTTGTCCTGATCGTTGCGCATGGAAGTCCCGAGGAGAAGGGTAATATCCATTTCCGGCAGACTTTTTCCATGTTGTCAAAGATGGTGCCTTCCGAGATTGACCTGAGGCAGGGGTTCATCGAACATGCCTCTCCTTCTGTTTTGGACTCAATCAGGGACTCCTCTCCCCGGACGGCTGGCATTGCCATGGTTCCCTATCTTCTTTTCGATGCGGGTCATTCCAAAAGTGATGTTCCTTCTTATATATCGGAAGCAAAAAAACTTTTTCCCGGTCTGACTGTGATTCGTGAGTGGGCTCTGGGAACGGATCAGGTCCTCGTTGATGTTCTTCTCGAGATCATTCCTCCGCCTGAAAAAGACAAGAAGGATCACCTTGTTCTTGTTGGCAGGGGAAGTCTGGATGCCAATGCGAATGCTTCCCTGTACTATCAAGCCCGGCGTTTGTGGGAACGAAGGGGAGGGGCTGACCCCCAAGTCACATTCATCGGGGTGACGGAGCCACGGTTGTCTTCCGTCATGTCGGAGATGAAGACCGACTTCGATCGGTTGATCATCGTTCCGGTGTTTTTGTTTGAAGGGGTCCTCATGGACAGGATTCGCCATCAGGCCAGTTTGTTTCAGGAGAAAACGGGATATCAAGGGGAAGTTCTCGTCACTCCTGCCTTCGGAGATCATCCAATCCTTCTGTCCCATATGGCAAAAAGGATAAAACGCCTGCTTCACCTGGGGCGCACCCCCATGCCAAGATGGCCGATTGTAACGGCAGTTTATGGCAGCGCTGGCGATAATCATTGACTGAGAAAGAAGCATCAAGCCCGAGAGGAAAAAAATGCGCCCTTCAGTAAAGAACGACCTTTTCTTAAGAGCCTGCCGGGGTGAAGAGACTCCGCGTCCACCCATCTGGATCATGCGCCAGGCTGGGCGTTACATGCCAGAATATCAGGCTCTCAGAAAAAACACGACGTTCCTCAACCTCTGCAAAACTCCCGACCTTGCCGCTTCGGCAACACTTCTTCCCGTTGATATGTTGGGAATTGATGTAGCCATTATTTTTTCGGATATTTTGGTTCCGGTGGAGGCGATGGGACTTGAGTTGATCTTTTCCGAAAAAAAAGGTCCGTCTTTTCCTTTACCGGTTCGAACACGTAAAGACGTAGAGGCTCTTTGTTCTCCGGATCCTCTTGAGAAAACCGGATTTGTTGCGAAGGCGATCAATGAGTCGAACCGGAGAATTGATGGCCGCATTCCGTTGATTGGTTTTTCTGGTTCACCTTTTACGTTGGCAACTTATATGGTTGAGGGTGAAATTTCAAAGGATTTCAGTCGGGTCAAGAAAATGATGTTTCAGGATCCGGAAACACTGCATCTTTTGCTTGAACGAGCAACAAAAACAGTCATTGATTATCTGGGGATGCAGATTGATGCCGGTATACATGCCTACCAGCTTTTTGATACATGGGCCGGATCCCTGAATCCTGTCCACTATCGTGAATTTGCCCTTCCCTATACGCAAAAGATTGTTCAGGCCCTTTCTGGGCGGGGTATCCCTTCCTTGTTGTATGTCAACGGAAGTTGTTCACTGCTTCCTGACATGCTTCATGCCGGTACTGATGTGATCTCGGTGGACTGGAGAGTATCGCTCCCTGCGGTCAGGAGTATCATTCCGGAGGGAAGGGGAATCCAGGGAAATCTCGATCCGGTCAGTCTTCTGGGAACTCCTGAGGCTCTCAAAAAAGAGGTAGACAGAATCCTGTCTGAAATGAAAGGACGCAAGGGGTATATTTTTAATCTGGGCCATGGAATTCTTCCTGAAACATCTGTTTCGATGGCGCAGTATCTTGTTAAACTGGTTCAGGAATCCTGAACTCAAATGCCATTTTTGGGCGAATTTTCCGACTTTGATGAGGATATGAATGACTCCGAATATGATGGCTGATGTAAAAGTCAGCCAGGAACTTCTGAAAAAATATGATGTGGCAGGTCCTCGTTATACGAGTTACCCAACAGCTCCGGTCTGGTCTACGGATTTTACGGCAGAAGATTACAAGGATGCCATCAGGCGGGGGCAATCGAAAAAAATAGATAAGCCCTTGTCTCTCTATTTTCATCTGCCATTTTGCGACAGCCTCTGCTATTTTTGCGGATGTAGCGTTATTATATCGAGGGACAGGGGCAAAACAGCCGATTATATTGACCTTCTGGCATCGGAAATGGCTCTTGTCGGACCCTTGTATTCCAAAAAACGGAAAGTTGTTCAACTTCATTTTGGCGGTGGCTCGCCTTCAAACTTAACCCCTCCCCAGAACCGTCTTCTCTTTTCCCATATTAACAAATGGTTTGATGTTGACTACTCCCAGGGAGAAATTTCCGTTGAAATCGATCCCAGGCACGCATCGAATGAATATCTTGCTTCTATCAGGGAGTTGGGAGTTAACCGGATCAGTATGGGGGTTCAGGATTTTGACCCCAAGGTCCAGTTGGCGGTCAACAGAATCCAGTCGGTAGAGCTCACGGAGGGAGTTTTTAATGAATGCCGCAAGTTAGGCTTCAACGGGATCAATATCGATCTTATTTACGGATTGCCTTTCCAGACGGTAGAAGGCTTTGCCCGGACGCTTGATCAGGTTATCCGTATGTCGCCGGACCGGATCGCCATTTTTAATTATGCACATGTTCCATGGTTGAAAAAACATATGGTACTGATCAAGGAGCAGGATTTGCCTTCCCCCGAAGTCAAATTTGCCTTGATGTCGATGATCCTCGATCGACTGACCGGGGCAGGGTATGTTGTTATCGGAATGGACCATTTTGCGAAGCCCGATGATGAGCTGACCCGTGCCCAGAAAGAATACTCTCTTTACAGGAACTTCCAGGGTTATACAACAAAGGCCGAAGCAGACCTCGTCGGAATGGGTGTAACCGCTATCAGTATGGTCGGTGATGTTTATTCACAAAACCTGAAAAGTCTGCCTGAGTATCAAAAAGCCGTTATGGCAGGGGAGATCCCTGTGCATCGTGGCTATCGGCTTTCCCAGGACGACGAGATGCGACGTCAGGTTATTACCCGAATCATGTGTGATCTGGAGATTAATCGCAAGAACGTTCTTGATCCATTTGGCAAGGATTTTGACCAGTATTTCAAAAAAGAGATTGGGGATCTTGAGCGGTTCCGGCAGGACGGTCTTTTGAATATCACCCCTGAGAAGATTGTTCTGACGACAACGGGAAGAATCTTCATGCGCAATATTGCAATGACCTTTGACCGATATCTCAATGTTGTGGCAAAGGGTCCGCTGTTTTCTCGAACTCTTTGAGCACTGGGATCCTGAGTTGATATGCTCTGGTTCCCCAATAGATCTGGCAAGTTGGGGGGCCAGAGTCATTTTTTGTGGTCTTCAACCTTCTTTCATCAGTTTATCGCAGGATACCCTCTCTTGGGGTTTTATCAGCCAAGAGATGGGAGGAATGCGATATTCCTTTCTGTTGGATGGTTGATAACAAAACGAATATTAAATAAAATAGAAACATGAATAAAACGCTTAAAGTCAAACTGACAACAACGAAGGAACAGTCCAGGGCTCT
>JAKCCY010000054.1 GCA_021838765.1 Nitrospirota bacterium | reverse complement strand
CCGTTCTCCTGAACTTGTTCGAACCGCTTCATTTCTGCTCGAAATTATCCACCAGAAAAGTGGGTCAGGTTCCTGCTTCGCAGAGGGCCTTGTTGCGCCGATCTCCACAGGCTTGACTTCCGGAGGAACTCTCCGTAGGACCGCGATGCGCGGTCAATCCGAGCGTCCGAAGATTCCTGGCCGCGTTCACGTCCCGATCATGGATCGTTCCACAATCCGGGCAGATCCATTGCCGGATGGATAACGGCATTTTGTCCTGGACCGCTCCGCACTCCGAGCAAGTCTTGCTCGACGGGAACCACCGGTCTGCGACAACCACCCGTCCACCACGTCGTTCGGCCTTATACTCCAGTTGCCTCCGGAACTCGAAAAAACTCATGTCGGCGATGGACCGGGCCAGACGGCGATTCTTCAGCATCCCGTGCACATTCAGACTCTCGATTCCGATGGTATCGAATCGACCTGTAAGATCCGTCGTCAGTTTGTGCAAAGCGTCCTGCCGGATATTGGCAATCCGGGCATGGAGCCGGGACAGCTTGGCCCTGGCCTTTTTCGCGTTCTCCGACACCGGTAGACGCACTCCTTTCGGGAGGGGCGCATCGGGGGTCAGTCCCATTTTCACCTTTGCGGCCTTGTGCTTGCGCGACAGGCTTCTGGATAACCGCTTCTGTCGTTTGAGAAGCGCCTTGTGCGGTTTTGGACCAATGACTTTTTCCCCCGTGGAAAGCGTTGCCAGCGCCGTGATTCCGAGATCGACTCCGACCGCGCCTTGGTTTTCGGCGAGTCTTTTGGATCGATCTTCCGTTTCGACGGCAAGACTGACAAACCAGCGATCGGCCACACGGGAGATGGTGGCCGACAGGACCTTTCCGGAGAATCGAAGGGATTCGTTCATCCGGACCCATCCGAGAAGGGGAATCCGGATCTTCCGGTCCCGGACTTCGAATTGGTCGTTCGTGAGAGTAAAACTGTCGTGAACGCCTTTCCTGTGAAACTGCGGACACTGGCTTCGACCTTCAAAGAAGTTCCTGAAGGCGTCCCCCAACTGGATGATCGCCATCTGCGGGGCGTTCTTCGTGACTTCCAGCATCCAAGGGAACTTTTCCCGCTTGAGGGCGTTGAGCTGCCGACGGAGAGCGGTCTCCGATGGCTTGGGAAGAGAGGGATCGGCCTTGTGCGCCTGGTATTGCCGGTTCCACTCGGCCAACGCCCAGTTGTACGCGAAACGGGCGACTCCGCACGCCTTCCGGAAATATGTCTCCTGAGCATCGTTGGGATCGAGATGGATCTTGTGGGCAACGATCATTCTTTGGCCTCTTCGACAGACTTCCTGATTCCGTCCAGCAGCTTCCGGTTCTTGTGACTACGACTCCCGTAGAGCCGAGCGCTGAACACGGTAATGATTTCCAGTACATCGTTCGCCAAGTCTTCCTCGAACGTCGTGTCCTCGCCCTGGTTGAGGATGACCACCTCGACCTTCTTGGCCTCGCAGATGGCAAACACCAGTTCGGCCCCGAAGCGCAACAACCGGTCCTTGTGGGTGATGACCAGCCGCCCCGCTTGCCCGGCGATAATGTCGTCCAACAGGCGCTTCAAGCCTTTCTTATGATAGTTCATCCCGGAACCGAGATCGGAAACGATCTCGAAGGTCCAGCCCTGGCGGGCGCAATACAATTCCAGCACCTGCTTCTGTCGTTCCAGATCGTCTTTCTGGTCGTGGCTAGACACGCGGGCATAGGCGACAGTTTTTCGGGCCGACTCGTCCGACGTCCGGAACCACTCCGGACGCAATTTCGCCAGGTCATACCGGCGATGCCCGCCCGCCGTGTGCTCGGGCACCAGTTTTCCGCTCACTTCCCAACGCCGGAGCGTCGTGACGGAGACGCCCAGGGATTTCGCTGCATCACTTATTCCTACTAATCTCTCCATATTGGAGAGATTAGATTAATTTAGATCATATTTCAGGTAAACTGTTTATCCCCTGATCAGACGGCTTTTGGCGCATCTTCCTGTACGCACCACCTGGCGATGGCCAGTGTGGCATTTTCGGACTTGACCTTTTCAACAACCAGTTTTCCAAGTCCGTCCGGAAAAGGGGGATGGCGCCGGATCGCGAGCAGGGCCGCGGGTTCCGAAACTCCGGGAGTTCCGACGTGGGAGCGGACGACCTCCGATGGATTGGGGGCCTCTGTATCCGAAAGCTCCTCCCGGGTGAAGATCTCGAGCGGGCGATTGAAAAATCGAGCGGTTTCGAGGATCCCTTCCTCGTCTTTTTTAAGGTCGATCGTGGCAAACCGGGCGATCGACAAAGCGGACAGTCCGGCTTTCTCCAGCGTGTTTTTGACCAGGGAAATGATTTCATCAGCGGATGTTCCGCGGTTGCAGCCGATTCCGATGGCCAGCACTTTGGGATGTATCGTGACATGAACCGGCAGGAGATTCGTCGGGAGGTCCACCGACGAAGAGACCACAATGGCGGCGCGGGCCTGGGGAACAGGATCCGGCCACTCGCCGAGGTGGATGATGTTTGGTTTCAGTGTTCCCGCCAGCTGGGAAAAGGGGATCTTTTCGCTGTTGATGACCAGGACCCGGTCTCCATCGACAATGGCGGAGCTGACCCTTTTCAGGAGATCGAACGGGGTCAGTTCCGCGCCGATCTCTTTGGCCATCATGTCCGGAGCGATGGTGTCCCTGACATCGGTTCCGGTGGTGATGACCGGTATGGCGCCCAGGATCTCCCCCGCTTCCCGCGCAAGGGCATTGGCTCCTCCGAGATGTCCTGAGAGGAGGCTGATGGCGAATCGTCCGGTGACATCGATCACCACAATCCCGGGATCCTTTTTTTTGTCGACGATCAGCGGGGCAATCGTCCTCACAACGATGCCAAGGGCCATGACAAGGATGATGCCGTCGAAGGAGTCGAAAATACCGGGCAGGAGATTTTTGACGACCCCGTCAAAAATGACCGCTCCTTCGGGGGCTTCGCCGGCGTAGCGTTCCGAGACGAAAAGTGTGGCATCGAGACCGCGAAGGAGGGCGGCGGCTTTTTCAAGCCCGGGTCGGGTGATGGTGATGATGGCGATCTTTTCTTTGGCAGCGGTGGGAACGTGTACTGATTCCATCAGGGTTTTCTCCGGGTCTTCTGATCGGTGTTCCAAGGGTTATTTTTGCGAAAAGGAAATAATCACGACCGGGTTCATGGCTTCGATCCTGTGAAGTCCAAGAATGGTTTTTCCCCTTCCAGTCTGGATTTGCCAGATTTCAGGAGAGATTTCTTTTTCGCGGGTCCAGTCCAGAACCTCGGAAATGTTTTCAAAGGTTGCAAGATTGATGACGACCTTTCCGTCGGGAGGGAGGACTTCGAGGGAAAGGTCGAGAAGCTCCGAGAGCCTTCCTCCCGTTCCTCCGATAAAGATCCTGTCCGGTCGGGGATCCACTGGAAGTTTTTCGGGGGCCTTTCCGTGGATGGTCCTGATCCGGTCAGCCAGGCCGAATGAGGATACATTTTTGATCAGGCAGTCAAAATCCTCCTGGTCTTTTTCGATCGCCGTCACGGTGAGTGTCGGCACCAGCCGCGCGGCCTCGATTCCCACGGATCCGGATCCCGCGCCGATATCCCACAGGTGCAGACCGGGGGCGAGGTCCAGGCGTGACAGCGACAGAACCCGTATTTCTGTTTTGGTGATGAGGCCTTTTCTGGGAACAGTAAAATGAAATGCTTCTTCTGGCAGGCCGAACAGGGTTTCCCGGCTCATGGACGATCTCCTTGACTAGTGCGTTTGAGGGTTCAGTCGGCAGGATTGAGTGTGACGACGACAACATTGAGTGGAGCAAATTTTCTTTCCTGGAGCATATCCGCCCGTTCTCTTTCAAAAACAGTGATGGCCTGGTCTTCAAGTCCGATATTTTCAAGAACGGCGATTTCTTTCAGTCTTTTCTGAAGGGCAAGGTCTTTATTGATGGCGGAAAGGACTTTCCGGGGCCCTTCCGCCCCATCGGTATAAAAGGCCAAAAGGCAGGACTTTCCTGTTTCCGGGATCCGCTCCGGACTGTCCGGACGATGAAAGGAGACTACGGTTGACTCTTCCCAGGGAAGTCCCAGAAGGGAAAAGGCCCGCTGGACCAGTGTCGGAGCGGGGTAAAAAGCCAGCTTTTCCCGTCCGATTTTCCGGATAAGGGTCGAGCCGATCCCATGGTAGAGCGGGTCCCCGGAGGCCAGGACAATCGCGACCTCCGGAGACAGGGATTCCTGAAACGTCTGGAGACGATCGACGATCGGGTCCATCTTTCCGCGGATGGTGAGGCGCTCAACGTTTGGGGGGAGGGGTCCATCCAGTGTTTTCAGCTGCCGGTCTCCGCCGACCAAGAGGGCGCAATGGGAGAAAAGGCGGGAAAACCGGAGATCCCGGGTCGAGAGTCCTTCAGGCTCCATCCCGATGATATGGATGCGGGCTTCCTGGCGAACAGGATATGCGCGGCAGTTCTCTCCTAGCATGTCTTGTCCCCCTCATGGGAGAGAATGGTTCCATCGAAGTTGGTCAGGAGAACCTCGATGGGGAGCGCGTCCTTCACTGTTTTCTTCAATTGGTCATGGACCCTTTTTCCAAGACAGGAGAAAAAATCCGTGCACCCCGAAGCCAGGGCGATTTCGCCTGCGTGCCTTGCGGTGTTGGCACGGGAGATTTCGGTCGAGACAGATTCCGGGCATCCTGCTTCCCTGGCAACAGAGGAAAGAAATTCAAGATCCACGGATGACCCTGCCGCATGTGTTTGGGTAACCCCTGCCGCCAGTTTGGAGAACTTTCCCAGAAAACCGGCCATGATCACCCGTCCGACATTTTTCTTGACCGCCTCCCGAAGGGAGAATCCCGTGAAGTCCCCGATCTGGACAAACGCCTCTTCCGGAAGGTCCGAGCGGATCTTCTGGGCAAATTTTTCGCTTTGTCCGCCGGTGGTAAACACAAGCGTTGTGGCGCCGCGGGCGAGGGCGACATCGATCGCCTGGGAGATGCTGGCCCTGTAGGCCGAGGTGCTGAAAGGGACGACGATTCCCTTTGTTCCCAGAATGGAAAGCCCCCCCAGGATTCCCAACCGCCCGTTCAGGGTTTTCTCTGCCAGAACTTTGCCATTGGGAATGGAGATCGTGACATCCATTCCAGGGTCGCTCCAGCCATAATGTTTTGATGTCCAGATTTTCAGGTCGTCCTGTCGCATGAGAAACTCGTTTCTGATCATTTCTCTCGGTACCGGGTTGATGGCGGGATCACCGACCGCCAGGCCAAGACCTGGTTTGGTGACCGTTCCGACACCCTCTCCGGCGAAAAAACGGACTCCAGGGATGGGCGTGAGTTTCACGAAGGTCATGATGGAGGCTCCATGAGTGACATCCGGATCATCTCCCGCATCCTTGATGACTGTCGCGATTGCGCCAGGGCTGTCTCTGTCATTTGAGAGATGGAAATCGGCAAGAGGGAAAACGGCCTTTCTTCCAATGGGAAGACGTACGGAGATCTCCTTTGGAGGGATTCCTTCGAGAAAAGCCACAAGACATGCCGCAACTCCGGCCTGGGAGCATGCGCCGGTGGAAAATCCTGTTTTCTGTCCTTTTGGTTTTTCTTTGTTTTCCACTTTTTCAGGAACATCCCGGAGTTTTGTTCGGACCTGGGTACTGGCCGCTGATTTTTAAGAAGGGAAGATTTTCGATTTTGTTCGGTCCCTTATCCTAGAATGCCATAAGCACTCTCTTCAAGTCCTGGGGATCTGATGTGGCTTGGGGAGGATATTGACCGCAATCGGAAAAGATGAAAACCCGGACTCCCAAAGCGAATCCGAGCCTGCAAGCGTAATGGCCGAAACCTCTTTCATCAGCCTTCGGTGGTCCGGGGTCAGTTCATCGAGGAGGGCGTTGAAGGACTCTCCATGGTTGGGATGAAGCATGTGGCACAGTTCGTGGACAATCACGAGATCGAGAACCTCGCTGGTCATTTGTGCCAGCCTGAGAGACAGGGACATGACGCCATGACGACTCATGGAGCCCCATTGTCTTTTGGTGTTTCGTATCACGACCCTTTTCGGGTAAAGGTTCAATTGTCGCGAGCGGCTTTCGAGTATCCCGAGCGTTCTCCGGACCATTTCCGAGAGGAAGTGGTCCCTGACGGCCAAAGCCGCTTCATGATCGTAAATCTCTCCGGCAGATCTGACCACGATTGTCTGATCATGGTTGATGAAGACTTTTTCACCGCCCGTACCGGGAGGACATCTTTCGACGATGATCCTGTGAAAGAGGCTGTTAAAAAGAATGACCGGACCTTTGTGTTCTTCGCAGCCATCCGTCCGGTCGCCACGGGTGCGGACGATTGCCTGTCTGAACTTCTGGAATCGGGAGTTGATCCATCGCCTGTGGCGGTAAAGGATTTCCCGGATCTTTTCCGGAGATGTTCCACGTGGAACTTTCAGGTGGAGAGTCCAGTCCAGCCCTTGGGGGGCGGGGTGGAAGGAGAGTCCGTATCGGACGGAAGAGCGGTGGTTCGAAATCTCGATTCCAAGCTCTTTCGGGAGAAAATCGGCAGATTTTTTCAGTGCATCAGGGATTTTTGTCCTGGTCAATTTCCGGATCCATCCTTGCGTTATTATGTCCCGGCCAGAATGTTCGGCGGGAAAAGATTGGAAATCCAAATCCAAAAAATTGTATGGCCACAGAATCTCCGGAATCGGAAGGCTGATCCGAACTGTTGGGTTAACTCTGAATGCATGGGAGTTTGGTGTTGATTTTTGACCAGACAAAAATCATGAGATCAAACATGTTCCAGCGGATGGATCGTATATAAACCCGGTCCTAAGCTTTGTTCGGCTTTTTCCAAGTCATAAGCGGTTTGCAGATTGATCCAATATTGCGGAGACTGCCCAAAGACCCGCCCGAACCGTAAGGCCAGTTCCGCTGTAACAGATCTCGTTCCATTGACCACATGAGAGATACGCATCGCCGAAACGCCGGCAGCATTGGCAAGTTCGACCTGCGAAACGCCGAAATCCTCCAACATCTCCCGCAAGAAAAGACCGGGGTGGAGAGGAGCCATTTTCTCCCCGGTGGCTATGTCCGAAAAGTTCGTATTTTTCAGGTCTTCCCTGATGATTGTCATGACAACCTCCTAATGGTAGTCGACTATTTCCACATCCATCGCGCACCCTTCCTCAAATCGAAAACAAACACGCCATTGCTTGTTAATCCGGATGCTCCATTGCCCCTTTCTGTCCCCTTGCAATGCTTCCAGATTGTTCGAACCCGGAACACGCAAGTCTTCGATCCTCAAGGCCGCATCGACCTGTCTCAATCGGTGACGGGCGCGCCCCTGAATTTCGACCGGAAGCGTCCTCACGAAAGAACCGGAGAAGATGGCGGCCGTGTTTTTGTCTGCAAACGAGAGGATCATGAAATACATTGTAAACGAATTGTTTATTTTGACAAGATCGAGAGGGAGCGGCTACTTTTTCTTGGTATAAAGGCGGCCGGAGATCCGGATGAAGGACTTCTCCTTATTTGGGTTACATCGACGAGGAATTCACCTATCGGCCCGAACCTGATCCGGAGGGGAGGTGCGATATTCCTTTCCCGCAATATAAGACAGGGAGAGACAGAGGATGACGCCAAGACCAATCCCGGTATCGACAAGAGGCGTTCCGATCGGAAGGGATGGCAAAACGGTTGAAGCCAGAATATAAAGACCGACAATAAGGCTTAAAGAGACAACGGTCCATCCCATCGTCCGGGAGAGCCGGACCCCTTCCCGATCCGCCCGGGCAATCAGACGGGCGATCCACAAGCCATTTGTTCCATCGGACAGGCCCATTCCAAGAGTGAAGGCCATGCCGACCCCAAGGATTTCCCGGATGCCACCCAACCCGGAGGTGGCCCAGGAGAAGACCAGCGTCTGGGAGACCGTATCGAATGAGACGGCGAACAGCATCCCCAGAAGAAGAATGAATAACGGACGTTCAAGTGGAATGGAGCGAAGAAGGAGTCGTGACCGGAGTCCTACCGGGACGAAAGGCTTCGAGGAATCCGAACGGATCAACGCCATGGTGTTCACACCGGCCATGGCCAGAAGAAAGGTTGCGGAAAACAGTCCACCAAAGAAAAGCAATCCTTCCGGGGTTTTCCAGTGGATGGAGAGGGAGGAGACGAAAAAGCCGATCGTCATGACGACGATTCCATGCCCCAGAGAGAAATACAGCCCGGCCCACCGGACAAGACGATCTTTGCGGCTCGCCTGATAGCGCAGGATGGCATCGATGGCGGTGAGGTGGTCCGGGGTCCAGTCCATGGCGGAAGCCCATTGCCAGAGCCATCATCAGAAGAGCCACTGCTCCGGCGTGGATTGGCACTGATGGCGGGAATAATGCTGTTGTCGTCGACATCGGAACTCTTTTCTCAGCAAATTCGTGGAAGAGGATCTCCCCGTAGCCAATCCACCATTCGGGTGCCTCCCATGGGGGTGGTCATGCGGACCCGCCCGCCCCGCCTGTCTGAAGCTTTTTCGGTCACATAACCTGCAATAACCGAGTCATGGCCCAGTGGATGGCTCTTCATGGCAGAAAGAAGCCGTCCGGCGTCCTCGCCCCTGCACACTGCCAGAAGTTTGCCTTCGTTGGCCAGATACAGGGGGTCGAGACCCAGGAGTTCGCAGACTCCTCGAACCTCTTCCCGGACCGGAATCCGCTCTTCGTCGATCAAAATGTCGACTCCGGCAGTCTGTGCCCATTCATTGAGCGAAGTGGCCACACCTCCGCGGGTCGGATCCCTGAGGCAGACAATCCCGGGAACGGCTTCGAGCATGCACGCCACTAATGAATGGAGTGAAGCCGAATCCGAAAGAAGAGAGGTGGAAAGCCCCCAGTTTTCCCGGGCCGCCAGAACCGCGCTGCCGTGATCCCCGATGGATCCCGAGAGAACAATCGCATCACCCGTCCGGATTTTCGAAGGATCCAGATGAATTCCCCCCGGGATTCGGCCGATTCCTGAGGTGTTGATATAGATGCCATCTCCGCCCTTTCCCTTCTCGACGACTTTGGTGTCTCCGGTTACGAGTGCGACACCGGCACTCTTTGCGGCGCAGGCCATGCTATTGGTGATGGTGACGAGGTCCTTGACGGGAAAGCCTTCCTCAAGAATGAAGGCTGCGGTCAGGTAGAGGGGCACGGCTCCCCCCATGGCGAGATCGTTGACCGTTCCGTGAACCGCGAGGGATCCGATATCCCCTCCCGGGAAGAAATAGGGCGTAACGACATAGGAATCGGTCGTCATGGTCCAGAAACCGCCTTCTAGCGAAACCCTGGCCTGGTCGCCAAGCGGCCTGAGCCACTCGTTGTCGAAGGCCGGAAGAAAAATTTCGTCGACAAGCTGCGCCGAGGCTCTTCCCCCGCTTCCGTGGATCATTTCGATCAGTCCCCGTTCCCGGTCCAGGGGCGCTCCGGGATGACGTCTGCCGGCAGGGGTGCTCAAGGGATGACCTCTCTGGCTTTCCCGGGCAGAGGGGCGGGTCCGTAGTGGTATGCCGCGGCGCAGGCGCCTTCGGCACTCACCATGCATGAGCCCACCGGAGTGTCGGGGGTGCAGAGCGTTCCGAAGATCCGGCAGTCCGAGGGGCGTTTCAGCCCTTTCAGTATCTCCCCGCACTCGCAGGCTTTCGGGTCCGAAACCGTGTGGATGCTGATATCGAAATGGCAAAGCGCATCGTGAGCTGAAAATTCCGGCCGTATCCCAAGAGAGCTCTCGGGCAAAATACCAAACCCCCGCCATTCGAAATCGGGAGCCGTTTCAAAGACCTCCCGGACTAGCCCCTGGGCCCGTTGATTGCCCTCAGGGGTGACTGCCCGGCGGTATTCGTTTTCCACAATGGCCCGATTGCCGGAGATCTGGTCTGCAAGCATTTTTAATGCAAGGAGAATATCCAGCGGTTCAAATCCCGCGATGACGATCGGAATACCAAATTCGCCGGCGACAAAAGAATACGCATCGGATCCGATGATGGTGCTGACATGGGAAGGACCGATGATCCCGTCGAGAGCGACTCCTGTTTCTGTGTCCGACAGAATGGCCCTCATGGCAGGAGGGGTCATGACATGGTTGGCGAAAACAAAAAAGTTTTTGAGGGCTGATTTCCGGGCTTCGATAAGGACTGCTGCGGTTGGAGGGGTTGTCGTCTCGAAGCCGATGGCAAAAAAGAGGACTTTCCGCTCCGGATGCTTCCGGGCAAGGGCGAGAGCTTCGACTGCCGAGTAGATGATGCGGACATCGGCCCCCCTGGATTTGGCTTTCATGAGCGTCATGCCGGCTGAGCCCGGAACACGAAGGACATCCCCGTAAGTGACGAGGAGAACCTCGGGACGAAGAGCAAGATCGATGGCGGCATCGATCCGGCCCATGGGAAGAATGCAAACCGGGCAGCCTGGTCCGTGGATCATGCGGATATTTTCAGGCAGGAGATCGAGAAGGCCAAAACGGTAGAAAGCGTGGGTGTGGCCACCGCAGAACTCCATTAGCCGGAGTGGGCGGGTAACGGACTTCTTGAGGTGTTTGATGATGGAACGCCCCGCTACGGGATCCCGGAATTCTTCTATGAATCGGAGAGAGGAGTTCACGAAGTCCCTCCATTTGGGGAGCAATCCTTCATCATCGCCAATGTTTCAAGGGCTTCTTCGCTGTTGATCTTTCCCAGGGCAAACCCCACATGCACAATGAGATAGTCCCCGATATTCACCGAATCAAGAAGAACGGTCGAAATCTCCTGCTCGATCCCTCCCAGACGCACCCGGACACGGGATTCGTCAAGTTTTTCCGTTACGCATGCCGGAATGGCAAGACACATTCAATTCTCCTTTTGATATTTGATATCCGGGTTGCAGCCGGCAACACCCTGTTCAATACAACCCATGCCTGTCCCAAAGCCAATCCTCCATCGTTCGATGGAACCCGGAGTGGTTCATAAACGGAAAACCCCGCCTTTCTCAAAAGGGATGACACCCTTTGAGCCAAAAGCCTGTTTTGAAACACCCCTCCGGAAAGAACGAGCAAGCGTATCCCGGTGCGCTCCCTTCCCCAAATCGCCCAGTCCCGAAGTCCCAGGGCCAGGGTCTCGTGAAAAAGTGCCGCTCCCTTCTCCCTTTTGTTCTCTCTGCGAAGTTTTTCGAGAAGAGGAAGAAAGTCAAGAATTCCCTGCCCATCCTCTTCGTTGACAGTATACCCGTCCTCTGAATCCTGGATGCGGCATTTGAAAGAGCGGGCCCAAACCTCAAGCTCCGTAGCTCCCTGTCCCTCGTCGTCCAGACGCTCTTTGCCGCCTAAAAGGGCATATGCTGCGTCGAACAGGCGCCCGGCGCTCGAGGTCATGGGAAAAAAGGTCTGCCCGGGTTTATTCAGAAGGGTGGCAAGCTCAAGAGCCTGGGGGGGGGAGAACCGGTGTCCGGCATCCTCCGCCCGCCCAAGGGCGCAGAGGGCGGAGACGCCCATGCGCCATGGCTCTCGGGGAGCCCTGTCTCCTCCGGGGAGACAAAGAGTTCTGAAGTGGCCCAGACGGAAGGACTCCGTCCGATCGACCCGAAGAAGTTCTCCCCCCCAGGGAGTTTGGTCGGTTCCCAGTCCAAAGCCGTCCAGCGCCATTCCCAGAACCGGACCGGAAAGATTCCGATCGGCCATCACCGATGCGATATGTGCATGGTGGTGGCCAACGGGAATGACCGGAATTCCCCATTCGTCTCCCCATTCAAAAGCCAGCCGTGTCGTATGAAAGTCTGGGTGGAGATCGCAGGCGAGATGGGTTGGAGTCGCTCCCTGCGCAAGAAGAAAGAAGCGGAGAAAGGACCGGTACTCCTCTCGGGCTTTCTCTCCATCCAGATCCCCCATATGGGGGAAAACAAGAGCCTTCCCTTCCCTGATCTGGCAAGGGGCGGTCTTCATCTGCCCCCCCAGTGCGAGAACAAAGGGTTCGGGGGAGCCTGTTCTCAGGGAGGAAGAATTTTTCCTCCTCACGGAGAAGGTCTGGGGGATCCAGCCTCGGGCCCGTCTGATAAAAATCTGATTGTTCCCCTCCGGTAGAATCAGGCTGTCGTCCAGACGGTGATGAATGATCCGGTCGTGCACTAAAAATCCATCGATTTTTCCTCCAAAGATCCTCACAACTTCTGTTTCCGTGATTGCGATTGGCTCTCCCCTGGCGTTGGCGCTGGTCATGACCAGCGCCAGGGGGCTCTTTGATTCTGGGGCAGTCCGGGAAAAGGATTCCTTCCCGAAGAGAAGATGCTGGATGGGGGTGTATGGGAGGAAAATCCCGATCCGGTCGAGAGATGGAACGATCAAGTCATAGGGAAGATTGCCGTCTTTTTGAATCGGAAAAAGGACAATCGGCCTCTCGGGCGAGACAAGCGCAGTTTTGGCGATGGTCCCCGTACGGGCAAGAAGGGAGGCCGCAAAGGAATCTCCCGTCATGACTGCCAGCGGTTTGTTCGGACGGCTTTTCAGGGTGCGGATACGGGTAACGGCCTCCCTGTTTCTGGCATCCGCGGCCAGGTGATAGCCTCCGATTCCCTTGATGGCGACAACCCCTCCATCCAGTAGTGCCTGAAGGGTCTTCTCTACCGGATCGCCTTCGGACGCCGGATTTCCCTCTCCGTCGAGAAACCGTGTTTTCGGCCCGCATAGCGGACATCCGATGGTCTGGGCGTGAAAACGGCGGTTTCCGGGATCTTCGAAGTCATTTTTGCAATGCCGGCAAAGGGGAAATCCTTCGAGGGTTGTCCGGCAACGATCAAACGGAGCTTTGATGGCGATCGAAAACCGGGGTCCGCAGTTGGTGCAGGAAATAAGTGGATAGCGATACCGCCTGTTTTTCGGATCGAACAACTCGGAAAGGCAATCCGCGCAGACGGCGGTATCTGGCAGTAGTGAATCAAAACGGCCCTCCCGAAGGTTTTCTGATTCTTCCGGAGAGCTCCGGATCGAAAAATCCGATTCTTCCGGACAGGGGGGGACTTTTTCTCGTCGGAGACTGTCGATGCGGGAGATGGATGGTTTTTTAATCTCAAGCTGCAATGTGAAATCCAAAAGAGCATCCCTTTGGCCCTGAACTTCGATTGTCACCCCCCGGGAATCATTCAAAACGAAGCCAGTCAAACACAGAGACCTGGCAAGACCGAAAACAAACGGACGGAACCCCACTCCCTGGATCTGTCCGGAAAGAACGAGACGAAGCCTTTGTGGAGACGGAAGTGTTTTTCCGGCTTCCGGGGGAGATGTTTTGACGATTCCCCCGGGGATTTCGGGATGGGTCGCCCTGTCCATTATGTTTCCGGGGCCAGAGCGGGGTCGCATGCCCGTTTCTGAAGGGAGACGATCCATTCGATCCACTCCTCCATACCTTCTTGCGATTTGGACGAAACCCCGAGAATCGCTGTGCCCGGGTTGATCGCCCGGATATAGTTCAGCGCTGTTTCACGATCGAAGTCGAGATAGGGAAGGAGGTCGGTCTTTGTCAGGAGAACGAGATTGGCTGCCTGGAACATCTGCGGGTACTTGATGGGCTTGTCCTCCCCTTCAGTGACGGAGAAAAGAACGACTTTAGCCGACTCTCCCAAATCGAAAAGAGCGGGGCAGACGAGATTTCCGATGTTTTCGATCATGAGAAGCAGTCCGGGGGAAAGCGGAAGCTCCCGGGAGGCATGGCCGATCTGATGGGCATCAAGGTGGCACCCCTTGCCCGTATTGATCTGAATGGCCGGGACTCCCAACTGTCGTATCCGGTCGGCATCCCGGCTCGTTGCCTGGTCTCCCTCGATGACTGCCAGGGGGAAGGCGTTCTTTTCCGACTGGAATCTCTTTCGGAGCGCCAGGATGGTCTGTTCGATCAGGGTCGTTTTTCCAGTGCCGGGACTTGAAAGAACATTCAGCGCCAGAATTCTTTTTTCCCGGTAAAAGCTCCTGTTTTCAGCAGCCATGCGGTCGTTTTTCGCGAGAACGTCCAGCTCCAGACTGATGCGCCGTGGAGTGGCATGAGGATCGGAAGGGGTGGCATGGGGGTGTTTGTGATCATGCCCGTGTCCATCATGTTCATGGGAATGATCGTGAGCCGGGTGAAAATGGCTGTTATCCGAGGACTGGCAACCGCAATCGATACACATGGAGACTCCTTATACCGTTCAGCAAGACGTCAATTTAGGGTTCATGGCACCCGGTGAATTCTAGAAGACCATCAGCTCCACGACTTTGAACTCCAATCCACCGGTCGGTGTCACGGCGCTTTTTCCACAGTACGGGCATTCCCGAAATGGGTCTTTGAGTGGAACGGTGCACTCGCAGGTAAAACACCATCCCGTTCCGGGTGGTTCGATAATATCCACTTGTGCCCCTTCGGCGATGGTTCCTTTTGCGGCAACCTCAAAGCCCGTGCGGAGCGCGGGAACGGAAACACCGGAGAGTTCTCCCACTTCCAGAACGATCTTTCCGACTTTGTCGAATGCGTCAAGACAGGCCCGCTCTTCCAGAAGGTCGAGAAGGCTGATCGCAAGAGAAAGTTCATGCATTATCCGTTCCTTTCATTGCCCCATGGTTTCGCCGGTGTTCGGGCCCATTTTCTCCTCCTCGACAAACTGGACGGGAGTGCAGGGGTCGAAGATCCACAGGGACTGATCGAGACAGGGCGATCTTCCGTTTGCTGCGACGGTTTTTTTTCCGGGTCTGCTTGAGGGCGATCCGGGATGTGGTCCGGTCCAGCGTTTAAAAGGTCCTCCCTCCGGATGAAAGGTCCATTCGGTTGGAGCGAGGATGCGGTAGCTCTCTGTTTGGCCCATCCGGACAGTCGCCTGGTGGATGAGCACTCCCCGGGCTGTTTCGGTCCAGGCCATGCCGGTTCCGGAGGTCGGGGATTTTGAAGTGATTCCGAAGAGAAGACTTTTGTGAGCCATAAGGGGACCTTCCTCAGCCCAGGCGGCGAGTTCAAGAAGACGTGCGGCGAGACGGGAGGCAAGAGGACGGTTGGCAGATTCCAGGCTGAGGACCAGCGGATGGGAGCCCATTCGGGCTTTGGGTCCTGTCTCATGGAAAACTCCCCCGAGGTGAGGTCGGATCAGAAAGTGGTCGCTGTTGAGACTGTCCAGAATCAACTCCAGGAACTCCGAGATCTTCTGTCTTGTCAGTGGAGGAAAATGAAAAGGCTCTATCCGGTCTTCTTTGATCAGATCCCGGGCAAAGAGGGAGGCCGGAGTGGTCTCTTCCTCTTTGCCGCATTGTGCCCAGCGATCCCAATGTTCTGGCGACTCCATTTCCCAGAAGCCATACGACGGACCCCCGAAAACAGACCGTTCGCATACCCACCGGAACTCTTTCCAGAATGGTGTGTCGGGATTTTCGCAGGGCATGCCCGCTGACAGTGAGCGAAAATGTTTCCAGACCGGATCGACGGAAGAAAACGAACCTCCGGGAGGAGTCAGGACGGTTCTGAGAGACTCGAGAAGACTCTCTTTTAATATTTTCCATTCGGCATTTCTCCGATCGTTTTCGCAGAGAGGACGTGACTCGGCATGTCCCATGGCTTCCCTGGCCAGGGTCGTCTGGGCCATGCGGCACAGGGTAAAAATAAGCCCTATGCGGGAGAGAGTCTTCTCGGCGGAGATGCCTTCAAGAAGCCTCAGATGGGAAAGATCCCGGGGGGTAATCCCGATCTCCCCTGAAAGCCCGTTCTCCTCTCCTCCGGGACGAAGTTCGATCAGTCCAGGGAGCGCCTGGCCTTTTTGTGATCTCAAGAAAGGTCCGAAGCGATCCATTCGAGAAATTCCTTATACTGGAGAAGTCCGTCGGCCATGTCCTCTCCTGTTGCGGCAATTTCCTCCGGGACTTCCGTCACACAAAGGGCATCAAGC
>JAKCCY010000053.1 GCA_021838765.1 Nitrospirota bacterium | reverse complement strand
TTACTCACCCGTTTGCCACCCTACCGGGGGATTGCTCCCCTTTCACGTTGGACTTGCATGTGTTAGGCACGCCGCCAGCGTTCGTTCTGAGCCAGGATCAAACTCTCCAGATTCATTTTGTTCCTGTATTTCATGATCAGGGCCCTTTCATTGGACGTTGCTGCTCCTATTTAGTTGTCAATGATCCGAGAACTTCTTCCCTGCGTTTCCACAGGCGCTTTCTCGCTTCGGGGACTTTTTTCTCCCCGAAAGAGTCAACCGTTTGATCCTACACTTAAGGACCATCCCTGTCAACCCCTCCCCCCCTTGCTTCCCTTCGTTTTTTTCCAGGTCGTTCGGAGGAGGCTAGTTATAGCCTCCTCCCCCTCTTTTGTCAAGGCAACCCCCGAAATCCCCGAAAATCAGGGGATTCCGCTGAGGACACCTTTGACAGAATAGCTCAGGGAGATGAGGGAATCGGGGTATTCTTTTTGCAGAGGAGCACTTTTCTGATCGAAAAGAATAAAACAGGAACAGCCACTCCTAGCATCACCAGAACAATCAGTGCATTTCCAAGATCGAAAGGAAGATTTTTTCCATAAGGAGACAGCCCCAAAATTCCTCCTGAAGCAAAGATCACCCCACCCCAAAGAAGAGTCATGGAGCCTGTATGGAGACCGATCGACTGAATTTCTTCCGTATTGAATCTTTTTGTCAGTTTAAGGGATGCTCCGAATACTCCCCCCAGAATCATCAGCATAATCATTGTTCCCAACCCAAAAAGAAGACCTGGCAAAAACCCAAGCCAAGCGGATGTCATTCTTGGAGCCGCTGTCGTATAGATAAAGAGCGCAAAAGGACCGAATCCAAAACCCGCAATAAATCCGTGTATCAAGGCCCACTTTGTCGGAATCGCATCAGGCTCTTTATCAGCCCCTTGTTTCGTGTGGGCCTCATGAGCCTCATGGCTCATGGAAAGAACATGGGAATCAGTCTCGACCTCTTGCGGCGATTCATGATGATGCCCGAGAAGATGAAAGTGAATATAACGCTTTTTTCTGATGATGATGATCCCGGCTGTGGACATGACAATTCCTACAATCAGGTCGGCCCAGGAATTCACAACCTCTTTCAAAAGCCAGCTTGCGAGAAACAGATAGGCAAGCTCAGAGGCAATTGCCCTTTGGATCATAAACGCAAGAGAAAAATAAAACCCTGACTTGACGCCTTTTTTACCGGTTGCATTTCCGATTGCGTAACTGAACGTGATTGGCCATGTATGCTCGTCCGGCAGGAGACCGTGCAATAGCCCGTACCCAAGACTTTCCAAAAGTAGTATGATCATTTTCCTCAACCCATATTGTTTTTAATTGTCTGGAGATGATACCAAATATCAACTAGGATCTCAATCCCGCGAGTCAGGGCTCTTTCATTTTGAATTCGATACTGGCAATCTTCTTGTGATTTTCCATCTGCACCATCCCGCGACCCAATGGAGAAACCATTTTCCAGAACCCATCTTTCTGATGAACGGATAGCCATGAATTCAGTGGATTTTGAGCATGATTTAAATGAGGAACAACAAAAAGCGGCACTCGCACCAGACGGTCCCTCTCTGATTCTTGCAGGCGCAGGGTCGGGGAAAACAAGAGTCCTCACCTATCGCGCGGCCTACCTTCTTTCCAAGGGAGTGCCTTTTCACAGAATCCTTTTGTTGACCTTCACAAAGAAATCGGCAATTGTCATGCAAAATCGTCTCAAAGATCTTCTGGGAGACCATCCCCCCCTGCCCTGGGCGGGCACTTTCCACCATGTGGGTTTTCGATTGATCAGGGAATTCGGGCAAAGGGTTGGACTTGCATCCGCTCTGACCATCATGGACAGGGAAGACCAGCTCGATATGATCAAGGCACTTGTCGATACCGTTGGAACAAAGGACTCTGACTTCCCTCCCGCCTCACTGATTCTCAATATCATGAGCCTTGCCTCCAATAAACTCATGGCACTTGAAGAGCTATTGGGAGACAGGTACCCGCACCTGTTCCGCTATCTTCCCGAACTTGAGGAAATTGCAAGAAGATATTTGGTCAGGAAACAGGACTCAAGGCTATTGGACTACGATGACCTTTTATTATACTGGTACCGTCTTTTGGATGATCCGGAAATTCTCCCTCTCCTTCAGGGACGGTTCCGGTTCATTCTGGTCGATGAATATCAAGACACCAATCCCCTTCAGGCAGCCCTTCTCGATCGGCTTGCCCAAGGACATCAGCAGCTTTTTGCTGTCGGGGATGACAGTCAGAGCATCTATTCATTCCGGGGAGCGAATGTTGAAAACATGCTCTCCTTTTCAGAACGATATCCCAATGCGGAAGTCTTCCGCCTGGAAACCAATTACCGCTCAACGGTTTCCATTCTGGACATTGCCAATCGCGTCATTCTCCAGAACCAGAGGCAACTTCCAAAAGTACTCCGCTCAGTGCTGGATCAGGGCTCTCTTCCGGAATGCATAACCTTTTACTCTGATATCGACCAGGCACAATACGTCGCCAAGAGGATTTCCCAGAAAGAAGACCGGGGAGAGATGATGGGAGAGGTTTGCGTTCTGTACCGCTCCCATTATCTCTCTCTTTCCATTCAAATCGAACTGGCAAGAAGAAGGATTCCGTTCACATTGACTTCCGGTTTAAGATTTTATGAACAGGCCCATATAAAGGACATTCTTGCGTATTTGCGTCTTGTTTTGAATCCGAGGGACAGCTCGGCTTTTTCAAGGCTTTTGAGGATGATCCCCAAGGTTGGACCAAAAGCCACCGAAAAGATCCTGCAATGGATGGCGACCTGCGATGATCCGGTCGAGGCCCTGTGCTCCCTCCAGGCCGGAAAAGTCTTAACTCCCAAGCTGGTTGCTGGGGTCACCTCATTGGGAGAAAGACTCTCCTCACTTCGCAGAAGCTATATTTCCGGGACCAACTCGCTTGGCTTTCTGGTCCGGGAGATACTCTCCCTCGGCTACAAAAAGGAACTCTACGATATCAGGGAAAATCCCCAGGAAAGAGAAGAAGACCTTGAAGCTTTTGCAAAGCAGCTGGACAATCAGTCCGATCTTGAAACCTTTCTTTCCGAAATCGCTCTCCTGGAATCCTTCGAGGAATCTGCGCTCGAAGGCTCTGTTGTTTCGGACCGGGTTGTCCTGTCGTCCATTCATCAGGCCAAAGGCCTGGAATGGGATACCGTTTTTCTTTTATCGGTCAATGAGGGACTCTTCCCTTCGGAAAAGTCCCTTGAGCGGATGTCGGATATTGAAGAAGAACGAAGGCTTTTTTATGTGGCCGTGACAAGAGCACGAAAAGAGCTGGTCCTGTGTGTACCGAAATCGGCACAAGGAAGGGGGCGATATGCACCTCTCGCCCCATCCCGGTTCCTGCTTGAGGCCGGAAGTGAACGTTTTAGCCATGAAGACTATGAACACTGGTATTCCTGAAACAGTGAGCAAACCGTGTTTTTAGACGCTGTTATGACGGAGAAACTGTAAATGTCTTCCATTGACCGATTTGTCCACCTTCATGTCCACACCCAATATAGCCTTCTGGATGGGGCAAACAAGATCCCTCCACTCATGAAGAAGGTCCGGGAGACCGGCATGCAGGCCGTAGCCATGACCGATCACGGGAATCTCTTCGGAGCCATCGAGTTCTACCAGGCGGCCCGAAAAGAAGGGGTCAAGCCCATTATCGGCTGCGAAGTCTATATTACCCCAAGATCCCGGCATGAACGACGGGAAATACACTTTATGGGCGAAGGCCCCCATCAGGGCCGCAAGATCAATAACGCCTCCTTCCATCTTATCTTGTTGGCTCAAAATGAAGTGGGTTATAAAAATCTTTTAAAAATTGTCTCTCTTTCCCATATCGAGGGATTTTATTTTCGTCCCCGTGTCGACTTTGAGCTTCTCTCCCGGTACCACGAGGGTATTATTGCCCTTTCCGGATGTCTCAAGGGTCAAATTGCCTATATGCTGACACGAGGAGACGATGAAACCGCCTACGCAACAGCGGGCGTTTTTCAGGATATTTTTGGAAAAGAGAATTTTTTTCTGGAAGTCCAGGCCAATGGACTAGACGACCAGATACGCGCAAACAAGGAAATCATCAAAATGGCCAGGGCGATGGATCTGCCTCTGGTGGCCACAAACGATTGCCATTATCTCGAACGGGAAGACTCTACACCGCACGATATTCTCCTGTGCCTCCAGACAGGAAAAACGCTTTCTGAGCCCAACAGGCTTCGTTTTGGCTCGGATGAATTTTACATCAAGACTCCCAGGGAAATGATCGAGTCCTTCAAGGAGCTCCCGGAAGCCATCCAGAACACGCTGAGAGTTGCGGACATGGTCGATCTGAAACTGGACCTTCAGACAACCCATATGCCCGATTACAAGATCGACGCTGGACAGTTTCCGGAGGTATCCGTAAAAGATCTCTTTGTCTCTAAAACACTGGAAGGGCTTGAGGAGCGGTTTTCTGAATCCCGTTTTTCAGATGAAGAAAGAAACGAATACCGAAAACGTCTGGATCTGGAAATAGCCGTCATCGCCAGAATGGGTTATGAAGGCTATTTCATGATCGTCTGGGATTTCATCAAAAAAGCCCGCGAAATGGGAATCCCCGTCGGTCCCGGACGAGGATCCGCTGCAGGCTCCCTGGTCGCCTACTCCCTCCGGATTACCAATATAGATCCAATCCGCTTCGGTCTCCTTTTTGAACGATTTCTGAATCCAGAACGGGTCAGCCTTCCCGATATCGATATTGATTTTTGCATGAACAGACGCGGGGAAGTCATCGACTATGTTGTCAAAAAATATGGTGAAGACCGTGTTTCGATGATCGCAACCTTTGGAACAATGGGTGCCAAAGGCTCTATCAGGGATGTCGGCCGGGTCCTTTCCATGACCTACTCGGAAGTCGACAAAGTGGCCAAAATGATTCCCAATGCCCTGGAGATGACCCTTGAAAAGGCCCTTCAGGAAAATCCCGAATTAAAAACCCTGGTTTCAACCGATCAACGCATACAGGATCTCTTCACCCTGTCCATGAAGCTTGAGGGGATTACCCGCCATAGCTCGATTCACGCGGCAGGCGTGGTCATCTCAAAAGATTCCCTGATGGAACACGTTCCCCTGATGCGGGGAAGCGACGGGGAAATTGTGACTCAATTTACAAAAGATGATGTGGAAAAAGTTGGTCTGGTCAAATTCGACTTTCTCGGGCTGACCACACTGACCCTGATCCAGGATGCAGTCCGGCGGATTCACGATAGGGATCCCTCCTTTTCAATCGAGAGAATTCCTCTCGATGATGCGAAAACATACGAACTCCTGGCTCATGGAAAAACCCTCGGGATATTTCAGCTGGAATCGAGGGGAATGACCGATCTCATTATCAAGATGCAACCCGAAAATTTTGAAGATCTGATCGCACTTCTCGCTCTTTATCGACCAGGACCGATCAATAGCGGCATGGTCGACGATTTCATAAAAAGAAAGAAAAATCCGAAAGAGATCGTCTATGAGCTCCCTGAGCTCGAGCCTGTTCTGAAAGAAACCTACGGGGTTATCGTCTATCAGGAACAGGTGATGAAAATTGCCAATATTCTCGGAGGATTTTCTCTTGGAGAATCGGACCTCCTGAGACGGGCGATGGGCAAGAAAAAACCCGAAGAGATGGAAAAAATGAAGGACAAGTTTGTCCTTGGGGCCAAGGGGCTGGGATTTCCCGTTAAAAAAGCCGAACAGGTCTTTGACCTCATGGCTTTTTTTGCGGGATACGGATTCAATAAATCCCATAGCGCCGCCTATGCCCTGATTTCCTATCAGACAGCTTACCTCAAGGCTCATTACCCTCTCGAGCTTTGGGCGGCCCTGTTGACGAATGCTCTCGATGACACGGAAAAGATCGGTGTGTTTTTGGTCGGGGCAAAGGATATGGGAATTTCCGTCATGGCTCCGGACATCAACGAAAGCGAATTCGACTTCAGCCTCCGCTCAGGATCCAAGATTCTATTTGGACTTGGGGCTGTGAAAAACGTCGGAAAGCAGGCGGTCGATGCCATTATTGAGATGAGAAACGAATCAGGGCCATTCAAGGACTTTCCCGACTTTATCAGGAGAATCGAAGGGAAAAAGGTCAACCGTCGAGTCGTAGAGGCACTGATACGATCCGGTGCCTTTCGCTCCCTTGGAATCAAAAGGTCCATCGCCATGGAAGCACTTGACCCGCTCCTTGAGTGGGCAGAAAAAGCCAAACAGAGCAAAAAGTCTCCAATGGTCAGCCTTTTCAAGGAGTTTTCTGTCGATCCCGAAACACCTCCACCGCTCCCGGAACTTCCGGAATGGGATGAAAGAACCCTTCTGAAAGAGGAGCGGGAGGCGCTTGGCTTCTACCTGACATCACACCCCATGGCCAATTATGGAGATCTGATCCAGAAGCTTTCGACAAAAACGACCGGAGAGATTGACTCCATAGCGGAAGGATCAATGATTGGCGTTTTTGGAGTCGTCTCTTCTCTCAAGATCATCCGTACAAAAAAAGGTGACAGGATGGCCCAATGTCTTCTGATTGACCTTGAAGGGTCGATTGAGGTCGTCCTTTTTCCGGATATTTTTCAGGGAATAGAGTCCCGTCTCGATGCCGACATCCCTCTTCTGGTTTCAGGCAGCCTTGAAAGAAATGATTTTGGGATGAAGATTCGGGCAACCAGGGTCGATACTCTCGACGACATTATGAAAAATCTCTATAGCGCGGTCATTCTTCGTCTGCAGAGTGACGGACTTTCGACCCAGGACATGATTGATATGAAAAACCTTGTCGATCGATTTCCCGGAAAAACACCGGCAATCGTTGAAATCGACATCATGACGGAACCGGCATCTTCCTGCTGGCTTGCCGGAAAAAAACTCCAGCTGAACCCGACTGATGAATTCATTCGATCCGTTACAGACCGGTTCGGCGAGGGAGCAGCAACCCGGCTGGAGGCACTACCAAAGGAGTTGAGCGATTTCATGATCCAAAAACGCCGTGAAGAAGGGCGATCCTTCCAAGCTTCCTGATGAAAGGCCGTCCCCGGAACTGTTTACGAAGCATCCTTCCGGGAACCATCCTTGTAAGGGCCCATTTTCCGGAATTTTTCATAGCGGTCATTCAGCAATTCATCGGTTGACTTTTGCGAAAGGATCTCGAAATCCCTTGCAAGAATCAACTTGATTTTTGAAACAACCATTGAAAAGTCTTTCTGGACTCCTCCTGGTGGTTCCTCGACCATTCCATCAACGACCTTCAGACGCAAAAGGTCGCTGGCTGTGATATTAAGGCTCTGGGCCGCCTCGGGTGCGCGTCCGGCATCTTCCCAAAGGATAGCTGCACAGGCTTCAGGAGAGATCACGGAATAGATAGAGTTTTCAAGCATATAGACCCGATCCCCGACCCCAATGGCCAGGGCTCCTCCGCTCCCTCCCTCCCCTATTACAAATGAGATGATCGGAACCCTGATCTGAAACATCTCCATGATGTTCCTGGCAACAGCCTCGATCTGCCCTCTTTCTTCGGCTTCAATGCCCGGGAAAGCCCCTGGAGTGTCAATAAAGGTTACGATCGGCATATTGAACCTCTCGGCGAGGCGCATGATCCTTAACGCTTTCCGATATCCTTCCGGATGGGGCATTCCGAAGTTTCTCGAGACCCGGTCCTTGAAACTTTTTCCTTTTTGATGGCCAATGACGACAACGGTCCTGCCTTCAAACCCTGCAATACCTGAAACTATCGAAGGGTCGTCCCTAAAACCACGGTCACCATGGAGTTCAATGAAATTCGTAAACAGGCGTTGCGTATAATCCAGAGCCGTCGGACGATCCTGGGCTCTGGCAATCACCACTTTTTCCCAGATGGGACTTTCAGTCTTCGATGTTTTTGAATGAGTCTCCAAAGGAGCTCCTTCCTTCTGATAAGGTCATCCTGTTTTCAGGATCGATTGGACTCGAACAGAACCGATTAATGAAGTTCGAGGTGGCCCGGTTTTCCGGGAAGCAACATGGCATCCCTCACGATACGGATCGTTTTTCTGGCTTCATATCTGGCTTTCTCGGCGCCCTTTTCCAAAATGGAATCGAGTTTTTGGGGGTTGGACAAGATCTCCGAACGTTTCTCCCTTGCCGGTGAGAGAACTCTCTCTATCCCGTTGCGCAAAATGGATTTGCAGTCAATGCATCCAATTCCTGCCGTCCTGCATCCGGTTTCGATCGTGAGCCTCTCCTCCGCCGATGTAAAGACCCGGTGCAAGTCATAAACCGGGCAGACATCGGGATTCCCGGGATCTTTTCTTCGGACTCGCTGAGGATCTGTCACCATGGTCTTGATCTTCTCCCAGATAACCTCGGCACTATCCGTAATATACAGGCAGTTATCGTAGCTCTTGCTCATTTTACGTCCGTCCAGTCCCGGAAGCTTGGGAGTCGGTGTCAAAAGTGGCATGGGTTCGGGAATGGCAGGCCCATAAAAATGGTGAAACCTCCTGACAATTTCACGCGCAAGCTCTAGATGCGGCAGCTGGTCCTGGCCAACAGGAACATGAGTTGCCCGGTAGAGGGCAATATCGGCTGTCATCAGAACCGGATATCCCAGAAACCCGAACATGGAGAGATTCCGATTGTCTAGCTGCTCCTGTTGATCCTTGAAGCTCGGGTTCCGGGTCAGCCAGGAGACCGGAGTGATCATTCCGAAGAGCAGGTTCAGCTCGGCATGTTCCGTGACATCAGACTGCAGGAATATGGTTGACTTCTCCGGATCAAGACCTAGAGAGAGCCAGTCAATGAGCATCTCCCGTGTATTTGAGATGAGATTCCGGGTATTTTCATAGTTCGTGGACAATGCATGCCAGTCGGCGATAAAGAAAAAACAATCATGAGTGTTTTGAAGGGCGATCCAGTTGTGAAGGGCTCCCATATAATTCCCAAGGTGCATCCTCCCCGAAGGCTGTATACCGCTGACAACCCGTTTTTCCTCGAAAGGGGTCGTTTCTTCCGTTTCATTTGTCCTGGCAGATGTCGTCACGAAAGAGTCTCCATGGTCATTATAGATGTTATCTCAAAAAAGCTGTTCCCTTATTCAGGGCTCGCCCCACCCAGATGGAAAAGGGCAGATGGATCATAGGCAAGTGTGATGATGGAACTGGTGGTGGTCTCGACAAGCGGCCATAGCGTTCTTGACAGAATTCCCAGATAGGGATCGAGAATCACCAGTCCGAAGATGATCCAGATTCCGTAAGGTTCAACCCTTGAAAGCGGTGCGGCGATAAAATCCGGAAGAAGTCCGGTTGCGACCCGGCCGCCATCAAGCGGAGGCAGTGGAATCATATTGAAAAAAAACAAGACAATATTGACGGTAATCGATGCCTTCATCATGGACAGAAAAATCGGCAAAACCTCTCCCCACACCGGAGAAGTCGCTGTTAACGGAAGTGTTGTGAGAAAGGCATGCAGAAGACTCATCGAAATGAGCGCCATCATCAGATTCGAACCCGGACCGGCAAAGGCAACAAGAACCGAATCCCTCCGGTAATGATGGAGATTTCTTGTATTGATGGGAATCGGTTTGGCATATCCGAACATAAGACCGGTGTGCGATAGAAGAAGAATAAGGGGAAGAAGGACCGTTCCGAAGGGATCAACATGAACAAGAGGATTGGCTGACAGTCTTCCCATCATCCTGGGTGTTGGATCACCAAGATAATCGGCAACCACTCCGTGCGCAAGTTCATGGAATGTGACCGCAAAAAGTACCGGGATCCCCCAGATGACAAGCTTGAGTCCCAAGTCGAGAAGCCATGAAAAGCCTGAATCAAAATGAAACAAACCATCTCCCCAGCAATCGTGTCGTTATAATCATGCCCATCAGAACGGGTTCACCCAGAAATGATCTTCCTTCTGCCAGTGTCCATCATTATATCCGAAAACATGAACCTCTTTCTCCGCCTGTCCGGATGGATCCCATCTGAGTTTTCCCGACAACCCATGATAATGGGTGATTTTTTTCATGGCGTAGGCCATCTGAGAAGGAGTTTTTATGGTTGTCATAAGGGATTTGTTGATCATCTCGGCCGCATCAATTGTTTGGAGTGCGAAAAGGTCCGGCAGAACACCAAAGGTCTGATTATAAACCCTGATATCGGGATTCTCTATCGGAAGGTCGTTTCGGGAAAAAGTCCCAACGGCCTTGATCTTTCCCAAAATCGAGACATCGGGGATCGATGAGTCCGACAAGAAAGTATCATTGCCTATAATGAGCTGGTTTTGAATGCCTTTATAGGCAAGTTCCCTGAGAAGACGCGCATGATGGCCGGAGGTATCCGGAATAAAGATGGTTCGGAAGGACGGAAGGAAAAAGACCTTTTTCGGATGACTCCCTTCCGAGGAAGAAAAAAGAACAAATCTCTCCCCATTGAATCGGATCGAATCTGGGCTTGTTATCTTGATCGAAGGATCCTTGGCGGAATTCTTGTCAATCTGGATGGTTTGGCCAAAAGTTTTCATCGATTCAATCGTTGGCTGGATATCCGGAGCCCCGGAGTTATAGGAGATTCCCCGGAGATACTCTCCACCGCCCTGTTTCAGGGTCTTCGCAAAGACTCTCTCCATCATGCTCCCGTAGGGAACATCGGGATACAGGGTCAGGGCCGGATCTTTGGGCGCAACGGACAAGACCTCCATGGCAGCGGCTTTTCCAAGCATTACCGGCATGGTCGCAACGCTTCTGACCCCTTTGAAGGCTACCGAAGGAGACAGGGTGGGAGAGACGCAAAGGAAACGACCTGAAGACAGTTGTTTCTTCAAGAGCTGCAGATCCTTGGGAAGGATAGGACCGATACAGGAAATCATCCCTTCCCGGCGTTCAAGTTCGATAAATGTTTTTTCTGTCTCCAGGCTTGTCCTGACGGATTTGACCGATGGGATCCATCGGTGGATTCTATGGGAAGAATAAGCTGCGTAGACCCCCTTCAACACAGAGCGTATATAAGGGGAAAGAGGATTTTTGACCAGACTTGGAATGATCACTCCGACAGGACGCTGCTCCTTTGTGAAATGAATCCCGTCAAGTCGATTCTGTGCCTCCTGAGTCAGACCGGATTCCGGATAATTGGCCAGAAGGTGGATATACGCAAGTTCTGCCTGATCATCATGTTTTGAGGACTCCAAAAGGTTCCCGGACTTGAAAATGGCAACATCGCCAGGAAACCTGTCCGGGAAAGCGTCCCATATTTTTTGGGCATCCTCCACAGAGGCGACTGACGCCATCACCATTGAGGAGATGAGTGTTTCCATTTTGGCCTGAAAAGCAGGGCTCATATTTGAACGCATGGTTGCAAACATGATAATCGAGGAGATGGGGTCAGTCTTGGCAAGAAGAGGTTCGAGCACATTCGTTGCCGCATAAATGCGAGCGTCCGAATCGAGATCCTTGTAGGCAGGCAATAGATAATGAAGCGTTCCGAGATCATTCTTCAAGGTACTGTCGGCCATCCCGATCAAATACAGATAATCCGTCTTTTCCGATGGTGTGCTCTGGGCCAGAATTTGTGACTTTAAAAGAGGTAGGAGAAGGTTCAGGACGGATGCAGGAAGATCCATGCGATGATCGGCCCGGGCAAGCCCCAGATAGACAGCGAGGGGAACCTTGCCGGCAGGGTAATCCAGAAGAATATTCTCAAACAGATTCCTGGCCTCAGGGTTTTTCCCCTCGTTGAGAGCGTCCGTCGCTTTCTTGATCTCCATGGAAAGATCAATGTCAGACACTTTTGGAAGGGGTTGGGAGGAAACCTGGAAAACAGGCACCTGAGGCATGGTTGAGGCAGGAACTCCGGATTGCTCCGGTGTCTTGTCCGCTGCGGATACCATTTGGACCGATGACAAACAAAGGAACAGGCAGAAAAAGCCAATCCCCCCGCACAGGGCAAGTTGCCTTTTAATGAACGGACTCATAGCAGTTTTCGTTCGAATCACCAATGGACCTTTTCTGCATTTTTCATCGGGCATTCCGAGACAGTTCAAGCCGGGTTCCCCTTGTAGAACAGCCAATACCAGCAGAGCTTGAAGGTGCGGCGGGCAGCCATCGATTCACTTTGAAATAAAACCGGGTAAAAAAGGATACATAAGTGCAGTGCTATGATGAGAGTACAGGAAGACAATGAGCTGAATCAAGGAAGGGCAGATAATTTCCCCTGACAGTCGCCGGTTTCAGGCCATTTCGTCAAAAAAACAAGGAAGGATGGACACAAGCTTGTTTTTTTGTCAAAATCGTCATAAGTTAAGCTGGTTATTCTTGGAGATTCTCTTGACAAGCTTGTCTCTGCTCGGCCGTAACACATTATTTATAAGAACAGGAAGGCGGTTCGGGATGTTTGGAAAAAAACTTTTAATCCTCTTTCTCATCGTTTGCGGATTGATTGCTCCCGGCTCCTTCAAGGCAATGGGAACGACCTACTGGATTTCTTCCGCCAATGCATCCTCAATCAGTTTTCTCACGAACATGAAAGTCGGGCTCCATCGGGATCATATACGGGTTGTTCTGGTGCTCGATGGTCCAGTGAAAAAAGAGTCAGTCTCTTCCCGAACCGGACAGGGAATCATTTCGCTCGAAGGTGTCATGCCTTCCCCTTCCCTCAAAAAATCCTATCGCCTCCGAAACACATATTCCAAAAAATGGATCAGGGAAATCACCGTTACCTATAAACCCGGAAAACGGACGACCGTATTGATTGTTATGGAGTCAACCACGCTCGGCACTCCCCATATTTTCAATCTTTCATCTCCTTCCCGCGTTGTGATCGATTACCCTGTAACAGGGCATCCGGGCAAGAATGCCCAGGACAATGCCCCCTCCTCCCGCAAGCAATCCCATAATGGAAAGGCGGCGGTCAGCTCGACGCCTCCGTCAAAAACATCCCCAACCATTCAGACAAAACCCGGAAATAATGGGAAAGTCTATATTATTCCCGGAAAAAAACTGCAGGAAAAAAAGAAAGAAACGGGAACAACCGCCTCTCCCCCACCAGTCGCCATTGAGTCCGACTATACCTTGCCCATCAAGACACACCGCATGAGGGTTGTTCTGGACGCAGGTCATGGTGGAAAAGATTGCGGAACCACATCTGTCAACGGTTATTGTGAAAAGGATCTCGTCCTTGATATCGTCCGGAGATTGGGCCTTCTCCTATCACAGGATGGACGGTTCCATGTCTTTTACACGAGAACAGACGACTCCTTCATCTCTCTGAAGGACAGGACAAGGATTGCGAACCGGGACCATGGAGACCTTTTCCTTTCTGTTCATGCAAATGCCGACCCTGACCCTTCCGTCAGGGGAATCCAGACCTATCTCCTGACCCTTCACTCAAAGGATAAACGAGCCATGGCTCTCGCAAAGCGGGAAAATGCTTCCCTTGGTGCGGCAGGTGATCTGGGAGCAATCCTCCTCACATTGAGGATCAATCACAAAAAGAAACATTCCATGGAGCTTGCCTCATCCCTCGACAATGCCCTCATTGGAACACTGAGCTCCCATTATTCCGGAATTCGGGATTTCGGGATCAAGCATGCGCCCTTCTATGTCATCATGGGAACATCGATGCCGGCGGTCCTGACGGAAGTCAACTTTCTTTCGAACAGGAAAGATGCGGCCCTCATGGCAAAAGGACGATATCGACAACTGGTAGCTGAGGGTCTCTACAGAGGAATTATTTCCTACGACCGCTGGGTCCATCCGGAAAAAATCAATCGCCTCGCAAGTGCCAACCTTCATCAGCCTGAATAAATTCCACCGATATTCCATTTATGATACGGACCGATTTTGGAAAATGGCCGTTTTCTATGATAGGATGGAGAGTCTTGGTTGTGATGACCTGTTTTAAAACGGGTCTGGCAGACACATTCATCGTATCGAATGATTCAGGATAGATAAAGGGGATCCCAATGGATGAGCCCGAAGAAATTGATCTTGACGAATTGGAGTTACCACTTCACATTCCCAGAAAAAATGGGCCGGATTGCCCTTTCTGCGGAGAGCCTACACTTTCCGTCGACGGGGACTTCGTCTGCATCGATTGTAATGGCACCTGGTATGGACCAAATATAGGATAATGGATCGACAGGGACCGGTTTCCCGACCGGTCCTTTCTTCCAGCAATCACCCTACCAAAATCAAATGCCCCCGTAGCTCAGGCGGACAGAGCAGAGGTTTCCTAAACCTTGTGTCGGGTGTTCGAGTCACCCCGGGGGCACCACCCTTTCCATAGAAAAAACCCATATCAGAAGCCAAGTTTTGACCATTCGCGTTTCTTCATGTGACCTTGTGTGCCCTTGTTTTGATCTGTTTTCCCTCTTCCATTGCACCATCATTACACCAAAATTACACCATAGCACCATGGGAAAAAATCCATATTTTATTGGGGTTGTGAGTTTTTGCGATTTTACATTGAAATTGATTTTACATTCGAGAAATCTTCGATATGATTAGTTTGAAAGTTATTGATATCTTTCTAGCAAAATTAATTACTATAGATGTGGCTGATGATCGCTTCCAGACCGGCCCGTCGGGCGGTCAACCGCTTGTCCATTACCATACTGACCGCTTCTCCTGTTGGATAAAAACTCCGAGAGTGTTCAGAATAGCGGGTCATGTGACCGATTGGATGAGGGGTCCCGAAGGTTGAAGAGGGGTGGCAACTTTGACCGGAATCGGCAACCTTCGCGAGAATACGCAAAAATTAACAAATGCTTATGATGCGAGTTTTTCAGCGTGAAGTAATTCAGTTTAAGTATTTTAGTCCCAAAAACAAGCATAATGGGGACAAAATCCAGTAAGGCCCAGACAGACCGAAAGTTCCCATCACACTCGTCTACGACGATCTGAAAACAGCGGTCCTCCGGATCCTCTCCGGCCCGGACCGGGAAGAAACCCGGCTAAGGAAGCCCGGCTTTCCCGGGTGCTCAAACAGGTGAAGTCTTCTCATCACCTCAAACCTTGAGTTTTCCCGTTGGTCAGAGGTCTGGGGGAATCTTATCGCTTCAGGAAAAGTCACAATAAACTGGGAAAGAAAGTGCAAAAAACAACCTGATTTTACCACCTTGGGGTGGTCTACTTTTTAGTTGCTATTCACAATTCAGACAAAGTAATGCCTTTCTCGGATGGTTTGAACGGATGCTTTTGATTGGGAATACAATAGATCAGAGCTTCTTCTTCCCTCCGGTTTCCCCACCCCTTGATGATATGGCTCTGTGATTTGGGCTTTGGAATGAGAGTTCCTGGTTCGAGGTTCTTCAGGTAAATGAGAAATGAATCAACGTCTTGAATCGACTGGGCATAATTTTGCTCCTAACCTCTCGTAAATATTGCAATTTTTCAATATTCAAGAGTACAGGAATTCGAAAAGCTTGGTGCTTCGGTATATCCTGCGCCCGGTGGGTTACAATATGTGACGTCGACTTCAACATTGAGCGGATATATATGCGTCCAGAGAAGGCGTTGAAAACACAATGATGTGCTGGACGAAATAGTCTCCCTGCCCTACAAGAAGAACATCTCTATACTCCCTGCGATACGGAGAAGTCCCTTCCAGAGAAGGGCACAAAAAGGCTCACCTTGAGGTCTCGTCTTTCCACAAGACGAAAAGTTGCCTGATCAAAAATCAACCGTCCGAATTTTGGGTGATGGAAAATCTTTTCCCCAGATTCTCTCCAGGAAACGTCTTCTTCATTCCAAAACTCCTGGAAAGGAGAACTTTCCCTCTGCAACTTTTCGATAAGCTTTGCTTTCAGAGGATCATGCAGGTTCGACCCGCAGTCTGCCCGGAAATCTCCCACCAGCCGCCTGGCTCTTTCTTCCCAAGATACGACAAGAGTCAATGCCTCCGAAGACAAGAACATGTATTCCAGGAGACT